>NZ_WVIE01000002.1:115269-300149 GCF_010091945.1 Myxacorys almedinensis A | reverse complement strand
TTGCCATCAACCGAAGAAGCCTGCGATTGCCATTGACTATAATTTGCTGCCTTCGCGTTAAACCGAACTGACGTTAATTAAGAACCCTTCTTTCTGCCTAGGCTTTAAACTGCGTAACCAACCGATGCCCTCCGTAATTCTTCTGATTGCCTGCCCACAACTTCACAAAACTAGAGCCTAATTCAGTAAAGCTGGGCATTCTGAACCAAGACGCTCTGAGAAAGTTTTTACCTACCAAAAAATTTGAAGCGTTCCATACGATGAAATTTGTTGCCTTGCAACAGAACTCAAGCCATCGATCAGCTATCAGAGTATGACCCAAACGCATCAGATCGTCTCTCCTGTCTCTCACGTCAGAGGGAGCGCAGCATGGGTGTGAGTGTTTGCCGCTCACCATCTGATGACACTGAGTCGCTTCTGCAACCATAGTTAGGGTGATCGGGTTATGCTTTTTAAACCAGTTTTTAAGCGTTCTAAACCATGCTGGGAGCATTTTCCTAAGTTACCGCTTCAGTTAATTTTGGTTGTTGCGTTCATTACGCAAATTGCAGGAACAGCCGGGCTTGTTGGTTGGCTTTCGTTTTCAAGTAGCCGCACAGCGGTTAAGAGCCTGGCGATGCAGCTTCATTCTGAAGTGGGCGATCGCACCCTCACCTATCTAAAACAGCGAGTCAGAACACCACACCAGATTGATCAATTCAATCATCAGCTATATCAACAAGGATTGCTCAATTTCAGCCGCCTAGACGACACCGCTCGGCTATTTCTCAATCAAATCGATACTTTCAATGTGAGCTATATTAACGTCGCGACACCTTCTGGAGACTATGCGGGAGCAGGCTACGAAGATAATGGAGAGCTTGCCTATAGCACCATAACTCAGGCGGCGCTGAGGAAACTCTACACTTATCAGCTACAGGCCGAAACTCAACAGGCTCGCTTCTACAAGATCCAAGATTATGACCCCCGGTTTGAAAGCTGGTACACGAAAGCTGTGCAGGCTGGTCATCCGGTGTGGAGCGATATCTACACATGGGATAGTGATCCCCACGTAATGGCTATTAGCTCTGGCAATCCGATCTACGATCAAAACCGGCGATTGGTGGGTGTGCTGGGTGTGGATTTGGTGTTGACAGATATTTCCAAATTTTTGCACCAAATCAAAACCCATCGCTCTGGTGCAATTTTCGTGACAGAACGTTCTGGGTTGTTGGTAGCTTCGTCGTCTCGGTCTGTGACTAAACTTCAAAACGGCAAAGCAAAACGCTTGAGTGCGGTCGAGAGCGACGATCAGTTAGTTCGTTCTACGGCTCAAGTTCTCCTTCAACGATTTGCAAAGTTTGAAAACTTGCAGGCACAAGCTATTTTGGCTGTATCTATTAATGGACTGCCGCACTTTGTGCAAATTTTGCCCTTTCGAGAAGACCGTGGATTGGATTGGCTCGTTGTTTCTGTTGTGCCAGAGTCAGAATTTATGGCGCAGGTTGATGCGGATACGCGCACAAGCCTTGTGTTGGCTCAAGGTGCGATCGCGGCATCGATTGCGATCGCACTGCTGATCGCCCGTGGCTTGACAGCGCCGATTTTGCGGTTGAGCCGTGCTACGCAAGCGATGACTGCTGGCGATTTAGACCAAGCTATCAATGCGCCGATGAAGATGCCGTTTAAGGTGAGAGAGCTAGAAATGTTAGCGACATCATTTAGCCAAATGGCACGACAGGTGCAGCAAACTTTTCAAGAGCTTGCCCAAACCAATGAAATCTTAGAATCGCGGGTTGAAGAGCGCACTGTAGAACTTCAAATTAGGAATAGTATCGCAACTCAAATCCGTAATTCGCTAGATTTAGATACAATTTTACAAACAGCCGTTATAGAAATTCGATCGCTCCTAGAAATTGATCGCTGTATCTTTGCCGAATACTATGATGAATTAGAAGCCCCAAGTTGGGAAATCATTGCTGAAGCAAAGACAGATAATGTTAAGAGTATCATGGGATATTACCCAGCTAAAGCAGTGGGTTGGATCGGAAAAAATATTTTAAATCACAACATTGTACAAATTGACGATGTTAGAAAACTAGATGATCCATCAGTTAATCAGCTATTGCTACCTATTGGAAATCGATCGCTGCTAGCATTACCGATTTATACGCGCGATCAGGTCGTTGGTGCCATTGTTTGTGCTCATACTACCGACGTTCGCCCGTGGACAACGGCAGAAGTAGAGTTGCTCAAGGGGGTTGTGGATCAGCTTGCGATCGCTATTAGCCAAGCGCAACTTTATATCGAAGCTCGAAATAGCGCCCAAGATGCCCAAACCCAAGCGTTTAGAGTTGCAACGGCAATGCAAGAATTGCAGCAAGCCCAAACTCAGCTAGTGCAAACCGAAAAAATGTCGAGTTTGGGGCAAATGGTGGCTGGCATTGCTCACGAGATTAACAATCCCGTTAACTTTATTTATGGCAATCTAATTTACGCAGAAGATTACACCCAAAACTTACTGCGACTGCTCGAACTTTATCAGCAAGAATATCCTGAGCCGTCAGAGGCAATTCAAAATGAGATGGCAGAGATTGACCTAGAGTTTCTCATCGCTGATCTCTCGAAACTATTTAGCTCAATGCAAGTCGGAGCAGAACGAATTCGAGAAATTGTCTCATCGCTGCGTAATTTTGCTCGGCTAGACGAATCTGATGTCAAATCAGTTGATCTTCATGAAGGCATCGATAGTACGCTGATGATTCTTGATAGCCGTCTCAAAGCGACTCGTGAGCGTGCTGCTATTGAAGTTGAGAAGCGCTATGGTGCGTTACCAAAAGTGCTGTGTTACCCCGGACAGATCAATCAAGTGTTTATGCATCTGCTAACGAATGCGATCGATGCGCTCAAGATCCGGTATGAATGTGCTCAAGAATCTGTGGGTCTGCGGATTCAAATTCAAACAGAAGTTGTAGAGGATTGGATTGCGATCGCAATTTCTGACAATGGCTGTGGCATCGAAGAGACCATTAAAGCTAAGCTATTCGATCCATTTTTTACAACGAAACCGGTTGGTCAAGGAACGGGATTAGGGCTGTCTGTTAGCTACCAGATTGTGACTGAAAAACATGGTGGGCAGATTGAATGCCTATCTGAAATTGGGGTGGGCACGCAGTTTATTATCAAGATTCCGATCTGCTCAGCCTTGCCACGAGCGTAACGACCTACAGGAGCCGTTTACAAGTTTAGAAAACTTTATCGTAGGAAATGCTCTGCTTTGAAGGATCGCTAGACGCGGTTTGCGATCGCAAACCGCTCGATGCCTGCAAGATCTTGATGAACCCCAATCCGCTTATAACAGTCTTGAGCTTTAAGCAGCGCCATTACTGCATCGGCTTGCCCTGCCATCATTTCGGTCATCCAAATGCCGTTGGGTTTGAGAAAATCAGGCGCGATCGCAACGAGATGACGGATGCAATCTAAGCCATCATGGCCGCCATCTAGGGCTTGGTGCGGTTCATGTAGCCGCACTTCGGGTTGCAGTTCTAAAATCATCTTGCTGGGAATGTAAGGCGGGTTAGAGACCACCGCACTTAGCTGCCCTCTGAGATGGTCTAGCGGCCCAAACCAGGAGCCTTGATAAAACTGAATTCGCTCGGCAAGTCCTAAGGTTGCCGCATTGGTTTGGGCGATCGCTAACGCCTCGGAACTATGATCAACAGCGTGAATTGTGGCATGAGGAAAGGCAGTCGCCAAAGCAATCGCGATCGCGCCGCTGCCAGTTCCCAAATCGACCCAATGCCCCGTTTGGTGATCTTGTCTTGCCCGAGCGATCGCCAGATCAATTAAAAATTCTGTTTCAGGGCGAGGAATTAGCACCGCAGGTGACACCCGCAGCGAGAAGTCACGCCATGGAGCCACCCCTGCCAAATATTGCACCGGAACCTGGTCATGAATTCGCCGTTGCCAAAGTGCATCCAACGCATCAAGCGAGATAGAAAGCGAAACATCTTGAGCTTTAAACGTATCCAAGCGTAGAGAAAGCCGATCGATGCCTGCCAATTCTTGCAAGAGCCAATCCACCTCATCAGGGGAGACTGAGGCGGCAGTGGCAGCCGC
This sequence comes from Myxacorys almedinensis A, assembly GCF_010091945.1. GTDB lineage: Bacteria > Cyanobacteriota > Cyanobacteriia > Leptolyngbyales > Leptolyngbyaceae > Myxacorys > Myxacorys almedinensis. The sequence continues at coordinate 296,051 of NZ_WVIE01000002.1, read as the reverse complement.
TTTTGCCTGTTGCTGCCACTGCCAAAGATCCAATCCAGAAACCACCATAAAATCACGCACAACCGCAGGAGAATCTTAAGCAATTCTCGCGGTACTTTGCAAGGCGTTCAAGCAAGGCGCGTTATTTCTTCGCAGGGGCAGGGGCGGGCTGGGCTTGGGGGCGAGGTGCGCCTCCTTGAGCAGGTTTTTGAGCAGGTTGCTGCGATCGCAAGAACTCGATCGACTCCTTCGGCGGAACTAGCACCACCTTATCGAGTTGAGGATCGTTTTCTTTTTTCAGCGCCTCCATCACACCTTCTAAGGGAAAGACCTGAATATCCACAGTTGCCGCCAAATTCGGCTGCTGCTTTTTAAAGTTCTCTAACAGAGGGTTTAGGTCTTCTTTGTTAAAGAACATCGGAATGACAGAGCGATCGCCTTCCTGAACCGTCAAAAAGCCTTTTTCTTTTCCGGCACGGGCTACAAACAATGGCGTGCCGCCAAACTGATCCACCTTCTGACCCGATTGTTTTAGCAACGCAACCGCCGACGCGACCTGCTGCTTAGTTGGCACATAGGCAAAATCTAGCTTATCTTTCTTGCCCTGGTTCGCCTGATTAAGTTGATACACTTCTGCCAGAGAAACTGGAACAACTTTCACCTCTTTGGCAAGGTTTGGATTTTTGGTTTGCAGTGCCTGCAAGAATGCCTGAGCATCGCGCTGGCTAATGAAAACCCCTGCCACCGCACCCTGCTGACCTTGGGGCGGAGTCGCTACTAGGGGCGCACCCTGAGCATTAGCGATCGTAAACACTGGAACAGATCGCAACTTTTGCATAACTTGTTCGGGAGTCAAGGCAAGGGCACGGAACCCACCCGCTACCAGCGACCCTACTAGCGTGCTGCCAACCAAGGTAACTGTTGTACCCCAACGAACCAATGATTTCATGATTGCTCCTGGCTTAGAAAATGTATGTTTAGCAATGTAGTTGCGTTAACTGTCCCTACGACTAGGGCGACCCTGGAAAAGCGGCTACCTCAAAATTAGAGTTGCCGGTTGCGGCTTGAGGGCAACAGAGCGCTGCACTTTAGCTGGACTCTTTCTTTGAGCACTCTAGCGTTTGAAGATTCAGATTCGTTTTAATAATGAAAGGACAGATCAAACAACGCCCATTCTATATTGAAACTTCCGAATCAATCTTAAATCAAATGGATCATCAGCCATTTGTGCTCTAGAGTCTAACCTTACATGACATGACCCTCCTTCAGCTTGTTCCAACTTGGGAAAACCCTAATCGCTTTGCGGTTTTTAGATCTCAATTTCACTTTCAAAACGTGTCACCAAGATTGAAAAAGATAGTAGCACCGATCCGTTTACTTTAGAGAGTTAGCTCTGTTCGTGGTTGCGTGAGAGCGCAGATACTTTATTAAGAAGGTTGTTTCTCGATCGCGAAGACACCCAAGGCAGACTCATTCTAGTAGGTAGATTGTCAACGTTAAGTCGATGGGTAGATGGGTGCATGAGTCGATGGAACCGTCACCAGACTATCCCTCTCCTACTCTCCTCCTAGTCCGTCATTTCCACATTGACAGACCCCTAAGACAGACCACTAAGTTAAGAGCGCGACAAGAGTTCGGAAGACTAAACTATCCCTGCCTAAAAACTGCGCTCCACCTGAATCAATTAGCGTTGACCCATCAATCGGGATGACAGGATTCGAACCTGCGGCATCCTGCTCCCAAAGCAGGCGCGCTACCAAGCTGCGCTACATCCCGTTTTCCGCCATCGTATTATAGCTCATCTTCTAGCAATCGATCCGGTTGAGCGAAATATCGATCATCAGGTGCTTGGCGCGATCGCAGTTAGTTCGGGAATGCACCCTCTGCAATGACGGGGGCTACGTCCTAGAATTGAACAGAGATAACCTACGATTAATTCTGTTATGACCGCATCCAAAGATCAGTTTGAAGTGCAAAAAACCGAAAAAGATTGGAAAGAAACCCTGACTCCAGAACAATTTCATGTTTTGCGGAAGCATGGAACAGAGCGCGCAGGCACAAGCCCTTTAGACAAGGTTTACGAGGAGGGCACCTACGTGTGTGCAGGCTGCGGTTTGCCTCTCTTTTCCTCGAAAACCAAGTTTAATAGCGGTACGGGGTGGCCTAGCTTTTTTGCACCTTTAGATGAGGCGATCGAGACTACAACCGATCGAGCCTTTTTTATGACTCGTACAGAGGTACATTGTCGGAGATGCGGCGGGCATTTAGGGCACGTTTTTAATGATGGTCCTGTCCCAACCGGGCAACGCTACTGCATGAACGGCGTCTCCTTAGAGTTTCAACCCGACGCTTAAGATGACACCGTAGTTTGTAATTTGCAACCTAGGATGGGGAACTCTTCCTGGTTTTGGGTTGCTTTATCAAGCCGTAACCCAGATACAGAGATAGTTTTCAGTCAGCAGGCTTGACGGGCAAAAGTTCGATAGTGCTGGATTGAAACTCATTTTTTTACGCTCTGGTAAACCTTATAGACATCGTTAGTGTTAGCAGAATGCACAACGTGAGATTTTCATGCTGAGCTACCATTAAACTCATCTGTTTACGTAACCGCATACGACAGTATACCAACGCTGGTGACAAAGTAAAATTTTATCTACGCCTAAAGACTGACGATTTCAAAAGTGACATTGAGAAGAATCAGTTTAGGTGTGAGGGATTAATCGTAAAATCCAATGCTAAGATTTTTACTTTTTTGTCATTAATAAGGAACAGTTAATATGGCAGACTCAACTCGGACAATTGACGTTGACAATACGATCGCAGTTTTGCAGCAAGGCTTAACCTCAATTCCCGAAGGCGACGCGATCGCAATCATTGAAAGCTGGCAGCAACAGCTTGAAGGCTCTGATTTGGCGGAAGATTTGGGAGAACTGAAGCAAGCCCTGCAAAGCGGAAATTCGAGTGCGATCGCTCAGATTATGGTTGATCTTGGCGAAGATACGTCTGAGTCGGCAGCTAGTGCGACCGGCGATATTGCTATAAAAGTTGAGCAATTGGGCGAGATGCTCTCTCAGGCAGGTCAGTCTCTTATGTAAATCGGGCTAGGGCTAAAAGCATCAGTTCCAACCGGCAGAGCCAAAATTTGCCTTCACCCGACCCCTCTCCTGCAAGAGAGGGGCTTAAAATTCAACTCGATCGTCGCTCCGGATTGTGCCCAAAGAGCCGGAAGGTGGGGAATGAGGGTTACTCTCAGCTTAGGCAGTGCGATCGCAACAGCAAAAATTCAAGTCGCGTTCAAGCTCTACATCAACCCGTTAAGTCTCCTCGTCACCCAATAAGCGATCAAACTCTGTTTTAACAACCCGATAACACTCACACGATGCCGATTCCAGCCCCTGCCGATCTAAAATTCTGATCTTGCCCCGTGTATAACGGATGAGTCCTGCTTTCTGCAAAATGGCAGCCACTACGCTGACACTCGCTCGTCGCACTCCCAACATTTGCGACAATAGTTCCTGTGTCAGAAAAAACTCATTAGACCCAACGCGATCGTGACACAACAACAGCCAGCGACAGCAGCGCTCCTCAACCGAGTGTAAACGATTGCACGCCACCGTCTGAGACAACTGGCTGATCATTGCCTGGGTATACCGCAACAGCAGCACATAAAGCAAACTATCGCGAGTCACCTCCCGCCTAAAAACCTCACTTCGCATCCGCAGAGCGTCCCCTGCAACCTGCGCGATCGCTTGCAAAGGAGATTGGTCAACTCCGAGCAATATTGCAATTCCCACCATTCCTTCATTGCCAGTGGTTGCCGCTTCTACCGTTTCTCCGTCTTCTGTGATCGTTACCATCGAGATCACGCCGCTATTCGGAAAATAGACATAATCGATCGACTGGTTAGGTTCATACAAAACATGCTTAAACGGCAGAGAAACCAACTCCAAATAAGGCACTAAGCGATTGTACTCTTCATTAGATAGAGCAGACAGGAGTTTATTATGGGTAGAACGATCTTGGCGCATGAATGCCAAAGCCTAGATCAGAGTCTAGCTAAAACAGCAGGTTGCATCAGCAATGCAGGCTCTAAGGTATAAGTCTTAAGGCTCTGTTGTCTGTCCCCTGCCGTACATAAACAATTTGCAACTCTGGAATTTGCGGTTTCTACCCTTGCCGTGTTTCTAATGATCCCAGGTGCGATGATGAGCTACTGGGGGCTATTCTTCCCCCGCTTCTCCGCCCACCACCACATCCCGAATTCGCAAACTTGGACCCGCACAGCCGACAGCTAGCCCGCTCTGCCCGCCCTTGCCACAACCGCCCGACTCATCCCAGAAAAAATCATCCCCGATCGCTTCAATATCGGCCAGCGTTTTAAACGCATTTCCGGAGAGCGTCACATCTCGCACAGGCTCAGCCAGTTCACCATTGCGAATCATCCACGCTTCCCCAGCCGTAAAGGTAAACATCTCTCCATTCGTCATGCCTCCGATCCAGTTACGGGCATACACCCCCTCGGTGATGTCGGTAAACAGATCTTTAACAGGCGTTTTCCCCCGTTCGATCCAGGTGTTGGTCATCCGCACGATCGGCGCATAGTGATAGTTTAAGCAGCGCGCGTTGCCGGTCGGGGTTTCTTCTAATTTGCCAGCGGTTTCACGAGAATGGAGCCTTCCCACTAACACGCCATCTTTGATCAACTGGGTCGTTGTTGCCGGAACCCCTTCATCATCGTAAAAATAGCTGCCTCGATGCTCTGGAATGGCTGCTCCGTCAAAAATCTGTAGCTCTGGGGAGCCAAACCGTCGCCCCAAACTCATCACTTCTAATAAATCGGGATTCTCGTATGCCATGTCGGCTTCTGAAAGATGCCCAAACGCCTCATGGACAAACAACCCAGACAAAATGGGATCAATGACAACCGTATACGTATTTCCTCTAACTGGAGACAGTACGAGGGAGTTGACTGCTCGTTGGGCCGAGGCTTTCACCTGTTCGTCTAAGCCCAGCACGTCCTCAAATGCCTTTCGAGAGCCGACGGTTTCTCGCCCAGTTTGGACGGTCTCGCCATCACGGGCAGTTGCCGCAAACCGCATTTCGATATCAACCCAAGACTGCTCAATCATGGTTCCATCAGAGGTGGCAAGAATGATGCGCTGGGCACTATCGCCATACCGTACCGAAATTGTAGCAATGCGGGGATCGACGCTGCGTAAAATTTCTCCGTAGTGCTGACAGAGTTCTCGTTTGTGCAGCAACGGCACCTGACGCGGATCAGTTCCGACGATCGCAACGGCACAGGTATCTTGAATGGGCATGACTGGAGCCAAGATTGTTTCGTCGTCGCCCACTAATCGAGCGGCAGCGATCGCATCTTCAATCCGCTCTTTGAGACTCGATAGTTGGTTAAAGCTTGCGAATCCCCAGCCGCCTTTGTAACAAGCTCTCACCTGTCCTCCGATGGAGATGCCCTCACTGAGGGTTTCAATTTTGTTACGTCGCAGCAAAATATCGGTGCCTTCTGCTGACTCTAATCGAATGGCGAGGTAGTCTACTTGCTGACGATAGCGAGCGATCAAGTCAGACAGTAAATTTTTGGCGTCGGTGAGAGCGTTGCTCATGAGGCAGGGAAGCGTTACAACTGCCTTCATTGTGCGATCATTTGCGACGGCTTGCAAAGCCTAAGTTTCTATCTAAAGTGATTGGGTATTAGTGATTGGGTATTACATTGATCAGATCAGAACAAACTGGTCTGAGGCGGCTTGGTCTTGAGCTTCTCGGTTAATTGCGCCTGCCCGAATGGCGGCTTGAAGCTCTTTCAAGGCCTCTGCCTCTTTGGGGTTACATCTACCAATGGCTAACATCTGCCGGATTAACCCTTCCGACTCAACGCTGAGACATCTATTTTCTAAAGCAGATTCAACTAAAACTTGAAGCATTGCTGCACAGACCTCAGGGGTGACTTAGCTCCTATTATCAGCAATTTGGAGGTCAGGCAGGCTGATAGCGATCGCAAGTCGTTGTGATTGTACCTCTGGATTCGTGTGATGAAAAACACGCTGGCGTCAGTTGCTCGATATTAAACCTACTCCACTGCCCTGCGTAAACCGTTATCAAAAGCCTATCTCACCCTTTCTAGCCACTCGATCTGCTCACACTAGCCTTGCAGCAACCAGGCTGGCTCTAATCGTTGGAGTTGCGAAGCCGAATCAATTGACGACGCATTTGGGGTGACGCTTCTAGTTCAGAAATCTCTGCTGCATTTACTTTGATCTGCATTGGCTCTAGATACTCATCGCTGCCACAAGAAAAGGCATCAATCAGCATCTCTAAGAGTTGTTCCCGATCTTGAAGGACTCCCTTTTCCTCGATAAGCCGAAACTTAAGATGGATTTCGCACTCGTAAACACTAACTTCGGCGTTTTCAGGCTGGTAGTTTAAAGAATCGTACTTCATCGATGTCAGCGGTCCCTGTGCGCGGCAAGTGGATAGATTAGTTGGGCTGAGATTTGTGACGGTCGTTCGCTAAAAAAAGCTGCTCTTGCTCAACCGAGACACCTACAGAGCAGCCTGTAACCTCTTCCCTGATACCCAAAACTGATGCTTTCTAGGAAGTTGGCTAGCTCAACGATGGCGCTAGATCAACTTTGCGAAACCGTGAGAGGACTGGGCTTGGGAACAACCTAATTCGGAAGATGTTTTAGCACTTAACTTAACGACAGTTATAGGAGAGTTGCTTATAAATTAGTACCGTAATAACACTAGATTTATAGAACCTGAAATGAAGAGAATCAAAGTAAGGAAGTGATGAAGTAGCCAAATATTTACTAACTGCCAAATATTAACTGTCTTAAATCTATGAAACTCAGATTTAGCTTAAGCATTAGCCTGAACTGCTGCAATTTATGGATTAAAGAAATCCTGTAAAGTAGCGCGTAGAGCAACCGAAAATCCCCTTGTATCTAATATTACTAAATAAGGCTGGATTACTGATATAAGCTGTGCTGAAGCTCTGGGAGAAGACGAAGTTTGTTACCCTCTTCCCTACCAGACTTCACTTTAAAACTCACTAAACTAGCATCTACGAAAGAGCATTTCTGAGCCAATGTGTATGAAGTGTAAGGCATGACAAGCGAAATTTAAGTATGCATAAAGAAATATTCAATACTCAGTGATTAGTTGGTAAATAGTAATTTATCTAACATTTAAACAGGTTCTAAATTGGTCGCTCAGCGTGTTTTATTTTAGAGTTCGTAAATGTAAAGATAAGGTGTAGACAGAACTCTAGACTACAAAATGCTGCTAGGGCAAAGAGGCAATGATTCTAAGTTCAAAGAATTTGCGGAGAGATGAATCGGGAGAATCTGGCTTGCATTTATCAATGATCAGTCTATTGTGTAGGTCTCCGTACAGTACAACTACGGAAACTAATGGCGCGGTACGCAAATTTTCTGATTTAACCTCAGCAAGACCTTCTTCAACCCTTCATGAATCAGCGGATGAATCACTAGATGGCTTCTATCTATTACTGCTGCATCCGGAAAACGGGCAACGTAAAGTGAAAGCAACTGCCCTGGTTTGGCGTAGAATCGACCCAAATTTGCCCATAGTGCGATCGCACAATTCGCTGACATAGCGAAAGACCGATGCCATAGCCATCTTGGGCTTGGTCGCGCTGAAGCCGGAAGTGATCCTCAAAAATGCGATCGCGGTTTTCTTCCGGAATGCCAGGCCCTGAGTCGCAGATGCTGACTTGCACCTTTTGCGTAGTGCGGTGCAGGATGGAAACGTGAATTTTGCCCTGAGAGGGGGTGTATTTGATCGCGTTATCTAAAATGTTGACAAAGACTTGCCGCACTCGCTCTGAGTCAGCATATACAAGGGGTAGATCGTTCGGAATATCGCTATTTACGGCAAGGTGTTTGCTCTGAGATCGATCGTGCAAACTATCTAAAACCTCGCGGCACATCACTCCCAAATCAAGCTCTTGAGGCTGGATGTGTAGCTCTGCGCTAGAGCCTTTTGCCGCTTGCAAAATGTCGGTAATCATTCGATCGATCGTCCGGATCTGCGATCGCGCATGATTCAACAACTGCAAAATTAGGGCAGGGGTGAAGCGGGAAGACTGGTTTTCTGCCTTGTGCCCAATCTCCAGGGTTTCAACGGCGATCGAGGCGGCAGTGAGCGGGTTGCGAAGATCGTGCGCCAGCATCGCAATGATCTGATCTTTAAACTGAAGCTGCGATCGTAACTCTTCACGTTCTTGCTTCAGCCGGAAAATTTCGTCGGCAAGCTTCAAGATTTCGGTTGATTGCACCACCGACTGAACGGCAGTAGCGTTAGGCTGATCAGCACTCACCAAGTTCGCCTGAGTTTCTTCCCGCTCTAAAAAAAATTCTTCTACCGATCGCTGCCACCGAGACCACCACCGCTCTAGCTGAGCCACCAAATCGCTTCCGGCTAAAACCTGGCGCGGCTCAGGATGAATCTTGATCAGAGTAGGGGTTGCAACAAGCCGAAAATGCTCTGCTAAATACGGCTGCTCACCGACATCGATAATCTGAAGCTCAAATCGATAGTTAGACTCTCGCTCTTTGAAAAACGCCCGAATTTGCCGAATCTGTTCTTTAGAATTGGGGCGCTGATCAACAAACAGAAGAATCTGTAAGGGCACTTCAACGTTTGTTAGCTTGTCAGAAGGTGCCAGCATCTCTTTAAAGTTGCGCTTAAACCGATAGGGCAAATTAGCTCTGAAGCTATGATCAACGGAGGCTCGAATGGGGCGACCCTAGCTAGACCAAGCGCCCAGAAACCAGATCTGGAGGTCTGCGATTGGCAGAAAGCCTAACTCTGCTCAGAACCGCACCGACGCTCTGCATCTCTGTCAGCTTTTGTCTAAAGTAGAACAGCCCGATGTCGATCTTGTTACTTCTAATAGAGTACCGTATACTTTGCAAAATTCTAAAGAATGTCTAAAGTTTTCAGTTTAGAATTAGATTTCGTGGTGATTCTTAACGTTCTTGAGGTGAGCGGTCGTCGTTCAACCGCCGGTTTGCCAGGTTGCTCTGTCGTCTCCACAGTTCTGTAAAGTAAGAAATACGATGAGGTGACGCTGTGGGTCAGGGCAAATGAAACTATTAGTCTTAACCTGGGAATTTCCACCCCGTATTGTCGGCGGGATTGCCCGTCATGTTGCGGAACTATACCCGGAATTGGTGAAATTGGAGCATGAGGTTCACCTGATGACGGTAGAGTTTGGGCAGGCTCCCCGCTATGAAGTTGTCGATGGGATGAAGGTGCATCGGCTGCCGGTTGCCCCTGGGCATGACTTTTTTCACTGGGTTGGCAACATGAACGAGAGCCTAGGTCGCCAGGGTGGGAAACTGATCTTAGAAGAAGGGCGGTTTGATGCCATTCATGCCCATGATTGGCTGGTGGGCAGTAGTGCGATCGCGCTAAAACATCATTTCAAAATTCCTCTAGTCGCGACGATTCATGCGACTGAGCACGGGCGGCACAACGGCATCTACAGCGACACTCAACGCTATGTGCATCAGTGTGAGAAACATCTGACTCACGAAGCGTGGCGGGTGATTGTTTGCACAGACTTTATGCGCCGCGAGGTCGAACGGACGCTGAACACGCCCTGGAACAAGATCGATGTGGTGTATAACGGCATTCGTCGAGAAAAAAAGTACATCGATCCCACCTTTGACTATTTAGCGTTTCGCCGTCGATTTGCCGCAGATGACGAAAAAATTGTGTATTACGTTGGCAGAATGAGCCATGAAAAAGGCGTGGCAACGTTGATTCAAGCGGCTCCTGCCATTCTTCAAGCGATGGAGAATCGGGTCAAATTTGTGTTTATTGGGGGCGGGCAGACGGCGCATCTTCAGCAGCAGGTCAACCATCTGGGGATTGGGGAGAAGTGCTATTTCACAGGCTTTATGCCGGATGATGAGTTGGATCGCTTTCAAACGATCGCCACCTGTGCTGTCTTTCCAAGCTTGTATGAACCGTTCGGAATTGTGGCGTTGGAGAGTTTTGCGGCACGGGTTCCGGTGGTGGTGTCAAACGCGGGTGGGTTTCCGGAAGTGGTGCGCCATGGGCAGACCGGGATAGTCACCTGGGTCAATGATTCTCAGTCTCTGGGTCAGGGAATTTTGGACGTGCTGAAGCAGCCAGACTATGCACAATCGTTGGTTAATAATGCTTACAAAGATTTGGAACGCCGCTTTAACTGGTTTAAACTAGCCCAGCAGACTGAAGCGGTGTATGGGCGAGTGTTGCACGAGCGATCGCAGGTAGAGTGGTAACTCAATATTTAGCCGCTCAATGAAGTAATAAAAAGTAACAACTTAAAAAAGTAAAGAGGAATCTAATATGGCAGATTACTCTGAGCGAGTGGCTTGGCTCAAGCAAAACACAGCGTTGGGAACGCTTTCGGATGAGGTGCTAGGTGCGATCGCATCTGCCATTAACGAAGAATCTATCGAAGAACATCACCGCCTTACCTTAGAAGACACCGTTCCATCGGCGCTCTATATTCTCTACCGTGGGCACATCGAGCAGTATTGTACCCGTCAAACGAGCGCTGCACGAGCCACAGGGTTGCTTCCCGGTGCGGTGATGTACTTGAAAGAATTGCTGTTAGATGAGGTTGCAGAAGCAACAACCCTCGCCCTGAGCGATTGCCTTTTGTGGACGATTGAGCGATCGCGCTTTCTGGAACTGGCTCAGCACTATCCAGAAATCGGGCAGACCGTTTCTCGGCGGCTGGCAACCGAGTTAGAGCAAGTCTCGTCTGCCTTGGAGTATGAGCGAGAACGGCAAACTGGGCTGCGTCCTTATCTGGTGCCGAAAGTAAGACGAGGAATTGTTGGCTCAAGTCGCTATGCGGTGCGGTTGCGACAGGAGATGAAGAAAGCGTCTAAAGATCGTGGCTCGGTGCTAATTTTTGGGGAACCGGGCTTGGAGAAAGATAATGCGGCGGCGCTGATTCATTTCGGGTCGAGCGATCGCAAGGAACCAATGATCAAGGTGAACTGTAACACGCTTCAGGCAAATGGCTCTGAGCTATTTGGGCGGGCAGGTGGCAAACCCGGACTTCTAGACTGGCTAGGGCGGGGGACACTGCTCCTCAACAATTTAGAAGATAGCCCGCCTGAGCTTGAAGCAAAACTTGTGCAGATGTTGAAAACGGGAGAATATACGCCGATCAGCCGCGAAGGAGAGCCTGCGGAGGCGGCGCGCCCGTTGGATGCCCGGATTATGATGACCTCTGAGAAGGTGCTGCCCCAGTTGGAGCGCTGTAACCAGGTTGCCCATCGGATCAAAGTTCCGCCGTTGCGAGTGCGAAAGGCAGATATCGCCACGATGGTGGAATATTATCTCAGTTTGTTCTCGCGATCGCGGGGCATCTCGAAACCTAACGTCACGCCAGAAGCCTTACGACGCTTGCAAGGATATGACTTTCCGGGCAACTCAACCGAGCTACAAAATTTAATCGAGCGGGCGCTGGTGCAGTCTGAAGCCGCTAGCGAACTGACGGAAGAGGTGTTTTGGTCAGCCAGCGCCAAAAGCCGGAGATTTCGGGTCAATCTGCTCAATGCCTATCCAAAGCTACGGCAGTTTTTGCGGAGTCCGTGGTGGCCCGATCGGATCAATTACGGGTTTGTGTTGGGGGCGTTTGCCATCGTTGTTGGGATGTTGATGGTCGGTCCGCAGAGCCGCGATCGCAACGTTGCACTGAATCTGTTTTGGGCATGGTGGTGGCTGCTCATCCTCATCGGGTTTCCGTTTGTGGGACGGCTTTGGTGCTCGATCTGCCCTTTCATGGTGTATGGAGAATTGGCGCAAAAAATCTCGCTCAAGCTCATTCCAAGGCAGCTTCGACCCTGGGCAAGGCAGCCTGCGGAAAAATGGGGCGGCTGGTTTCTCTTTGGCATGTTTGCGCTGATTTTGCTCTGGGAAGAACTGTGGAACTTAGAAAACACGGCTTACCTTTCGGGCTGTTTACTGTTGCTGATCACCGCCGGAGCCGTGACCTTTTCTCTGGTGTTTGAGCGGCGATTTTGGTGTCGATATCTTTGCCCGATTGGGGGCATGAATGGCTTATTTGCTAAACTTTCGATGGTTGAATTGCGCGCCCAGCAAGGCATCTGTTCGGCAAGCTGCACCACATATCAGTGCTACAAAGGCGGGCCCCAAAAAGGAGAGGGCATGGAAACCGGCGGATGCCCGGTGTACTCGCATCCGGCTCAGCTTCAAGACAATCGCGATTGTGTGTTGTGCATGACGTGTCTTAAGGCATGCCCCCATCGCTCGGTAGAACTCAATCTACGTCCGCCCGGCATCGAGCTTTGGACAACCCATAAACCCACCTATTCAGAACTCTGTTTGCTGTTTTTGCTTTGGGGAGCGGTATTTCTGCATCGATTGCCAGAAATTGAACAGCAGTTTGGGCTAAATCTTCATCTAGATCACTTTGGTATTCATGCAGGCGTGTCGATCGTGGCGCTGATGGTTCCGGGTGCGATCGCGCTGATTGCCCACAAAATGCTTCAACTCTTAAATTCAAAGTCTCGCCCCTTTTTAGAACTGGCATACGGCTATTTGCCGTTTGTGCTGGGCTGTAGTGTCGCGCATTACCTGCGCCTTGGCTTGACCGAAGCAGGACAAGTAATTCCGGTGACGGTGGCAATGTTCAATCCGGGGGCTTCCCTAGCAGCCCTTCCGGTGGCGATCGCGCATCCTGCCGTGATCGCATTTCTGCAAGCGGCAACGATCGTTGGCTCGTTTTGGCTGAGCGTTTTTCTGACTCAAAAAATTGCCCGTCAAGCGATCGCGCTGCTGCTTCCTCAGCATTTGGCAATGGCAGCGATCGGGTCATTATTTTGGAAAATTACAATTGGGTGGTAAAGTTTCCTGAAAACTTGGAAATACTATGTATTTCTAATGAACCTCGACCGTTAAGAAGTCCAGCTTTAATAGACTGAGGCTGACACAACCTGAAGCGGATCGGTTGAGCCGCCTTTATCTTAGCCCTCTCCCGTGGTAGACAAGCGCTAAATTACGCTTCTTCCACTATGGGAAGCAATGACTGGGTTTTGTCGGGTAAATGAGGAGTCGAGTCTATCTTTGGATAGGTTTGCGTTTCAACCGGATTCGGCAAAATTAGCCAAAGGAAGAATTTTTCAGTAGAATTTGACCCATCCCACGCTGCACCATTGAACAATCTTATGGGCAAACGAAACGGTAATCCCTCAAGTTCCGTCTCTAGAGCAACACCTCGCCTATTAAATCAAGCCGTGTCAACGACCCGGTTCCTGTGCCGCCTGCTTCTATACTCGACCCAACGCCATCCCATTTTGTTTTGGACAGGCTCTTGGTTGTTGATGGTGCTGATTTCTTGGACATCGCTTCAGGGCATTGTCCGAATTGATGTTTCGCCTTTAGAAGCCGAACAGCCCCAGTCTGAAGTGGTCGTGCAAGCTCCTGAGCCGCTTCAATACCAAGCTCAAGAGCCTGCTTCATCGTTTGGGCTGTTGGCGGCAGTTGTCGTTTGCTGCGGGGCTACCTCAATGCTGTTGGCGCGTCAATTGCGATCGCGCAAGCCTGTGCCAGAACGTCACGTGATCAAGCGGGCAGCCCCACTTCAGCCTCTAGCTTTGGCTGTTGCAACAGTGCCCTCTCCCAACCAATCCCGTCCTCAAGCTGCTTCGGTGCCAATGCAGGTTACCTCCTCCCACGGGTCTAAAAACCAACGCTCTAAAACGAAGGTGTCTACCCCTTCTAAAAGCAAAGCGAAGCCCAAAGCGGCTGTTTTCGCCAACCGTGCCAAGCTAGCTTCGCCGACTCAGCCTGTCGTAAATCTTGTGACTTATTCCGAAGACTATCCGGTAGAGTGGCACGAGCCGGGACTAGCCGAAATGATGGATATTCGCAAGCGTGGCTCGATGTCGTCGTATTAAAGACTGGTCGATTATCAACGTTGAGTGGAGGGGTGAGAGGGTAGAGGGGTGAGAGGTGAGAGGGGTAGATGGAGATGTTACCCATCCACTCATCCACTCATCGATTCCCAGTCCATCATTTCAGTCTTGACAGACCTCTAGGGTTCCGCCAGTAAAGTTTTCCACTCTGCGATCGCGCTTTCTGTCCATAACCAATTTTGGTTGAGCGCATTTGGCTGAAACTCAGCTGGCGTCTGCCTGAGAATGCGGTTGCGTAACTTCACAGCTTCTCGCTTTAAGCTAGCTCGCTTCTCAGGTGGTTGCTTACTCGCCATTTTTTGGTAGGCGAGGGCAATTCCAGCGTTAGCCGTCATTTGATCTTGCAACGCCGGATTGGCATTGCCCGTGGCGACATTGGCGGGGAGCTTTTGCTGGGCTTCGGCAAGTCTGGCGGCTGTCATCCAAGCATTGCTAGCACTTCTGAGATCCCCTTCGGCATAGTAGGCAAAGCCGAGGGCATTGTAGTAGCGCGGCTCTTTTTTGCCGCCAATGGCGGTTTTCCAATAGCGACGAACGTCTTCGATGCTAAAGGTGCGATCGCTGGTGTTCTGCTGAAGCCATTGCCATGCCAACCGACCGCGCAAAAAGCTGATCGCTGGACTACTAAGTTTGTCATTCGGAACAGCATCAAACGCAGTTTTTGCCTGCACCAGGTTGTTTTGGGCGAGCAACGCTTCGATCGCTTGTTGACCTTTTTGCACATCGCCTTGGATAAAGCTTTGGGTGGCAGTAGCCGTGAGCGCGCCAGTTTCGCTAGCTGGCGGATTGCTTGGGGTGGGTAAGGTAGATGGGTCGGGCAACAGCGTACTGGGCGGAGCGATCAGCGACGATCGCCAGGCAGGGATTCCCCAAACCACTAAAGCAGTGGCGGCAATCGCGCTGCCGATGCCAAAGGCAAGCCACCGAGGGCGGCGGCGAGCCGGATGCTTTAAATCTTTAGCAAACACGCGCGAGTAAGGGGGCGGCGCAGTTTTGACTGCTAACGATGACTCTCTCATCGGTTGAGGCGAGGAAGCTTGAGGCGATCGGTGAGTTAAATCTTCCGATTGCCCTGCACTCATCGCTCCTCCGGTAGAAGTTGCCTGGAAATTGTGAGCAATTCTCAAGCGGCGAAGATGGTGTTCTGCGTCGGTGAGGCTGGGGTCAAGTTGCAGCGCCATCTGATAGGCAATAATCGCTTCTGCCGGGCTATCGTACTCCTCTAAAGCAATGCCCATTTTGCCATAAGCACTTGCCAGCTTGCTGTCTAGCTGCAACGCCTCGCCATAGGCTGCGATCGCACCTGCTACATCACCATTCGCATAGAGCGCTTCGCCCAAGCTGACGAAACCTTGCGCCGTTTGGGGCGGACTGCCAAAATCACCCGATACCGAAGCATTGTAAGGTGCCTCACCCTCAAAAAAGGGATGAACACCCGATGGCTCATTGGTCGGAAAAGCACTGCTCGGCTCGTCTTGCAGTTCTCGGAGGAGGTTGAGGACTTCTGCGCGATCGCGATCGTCCGGGTTATCAAACTCCAGGTCGTTAAACACCTCATCCGGCATCACAAACGGAGTCGCAGTCGAAACGGCTTCAGGCACCGATCGAGGGGTCAGATCCGGCTCTGGAGCACTCGGCGGATCGCTCAGCAGCGGCGGTTGCAGATAGCCATCAAAATCTGGATGCAGGTAAAGAATGGGCAACGACCAATACAACTGATTAGAACCATAGGATGAGAGCAACCCTTGGCGGGCACGGCTCAAGCTCAGATCGATCGGATAGCGCTGCTTGAGATTGCGATAGAACAGACGGCTGAGGGTGAGCGCCACATCATCGGGAATGCGTTCTGCCATTGCCAGCACCGCCGGAACCCCACGCTTCAGCAGTGCTTCGCTGAGGTTGCCTGATTCGGTCGCATTGTTGGGGTCAGCCGTTGCCGTATAAACACCCCGGCAAGAATTGAACACCGCCATGCGGATTCCGTTGTTGACTAGCAAGCCCGCGAGGTCGTCACCACTCAACACTTCGGTCAACCCAGTGCGATCGTTGACCAGATACAGATCGCCGCCCGACATGCCCAAGTTGCTATGTCCGGCATAATGCAAGATGTGAAAACGCCCTTGCTCCAACGCTTGAGTCAGCTTTTCTCGCCCTGGCTGATTGAGAATCGTCAGTTCAATTTCCCCGATCGCACTGCCGTGATCGCGCATCAGTTCTTCTCGCAGATGCGTCGCCTCGCGCTCTAGTTCCAGCACTTCTTGATCGGTCGGTGCTGCCAAAACCATGAGAATCCGCAGGGCTTGACTTTGCTCAATCGCCGGAGAGCGATGGGGGGTAAGCACCGTTGCCATAGGGGCAAAGGCTGCCTGATAGCGCGAGAACACGACATCGGTTCCGGTTGCCAACGGGCGCACGCCTGCATGAAGCACTTCCCACGGCAGGCGCGGTAGGAGGTCACCTTTTAGCCCTAGTCGCAGCCGCAAGCCTTCCCGCCGATTTTGGGCGATGCCTTGCGCGGTCATCCAGCTATCTCGAATCGTGCCCTGAAACAGCGCATTGTAGAGGGTCTGTCCAAATTCAACCAGGTTGGGGGCGAGTATCCCGGCGGCATCTTCGGGAGACTGACCCGTGCGGGGACGAAATAAATCGCCTCTGAGCAACCCTAGCAACGGGTCATGCATCAGCAGGCGCGCTTGCTCTAGCCACTCGCTGACCTGCCATGTGACTAACTCCTCTGCCAAAGGCACGCCCGGAGACACTCCTTCCGTACGGACGAGATACTCAGTTCCTCGAACTGGAGTGACTGATAGAAAAAACTCTTGATCCACGACCACCCTCCAAGACCCTGTTATATGCCAATCGGCTGACTCCCTATCTTCTTATCACCACCTGCGATCGCGCTCCTTCAGGCAATCTCTCAAAGATGCCGCTCTGGTGGCACGCTCCGTGAGACCTTGCCCCCCCCAGATTCGATTGTCGGCTAATTGCCCAAAACTCCTTAAAAATATTCAAATTTCCTTTTAATAAATAATTCATGCCGTAGAACTACGATCAGCGCAATTACGGATAAATCTTCTCGGAGCGATCTTGGCACATACTGAAGTAATGGACGTTCTCTCTGACCAAACGTTATCCCAGGTTAAACAAAACTTATTCCAATCTTCAAGAATGCCCGATTTGGCTCTCCGAAGCACGGTCTAATCTTGAAGAAAAGGGGACTGGCAGAGGCAGGCTGGTTCATCACCCGTTCATACTTAGTGACCTGTCAAATGGTATCTGTCGAAATCGAAATGATGGGTGGATGCGTGGACGGAATGCGATTTGTCCTCCTCAGGAGACGGCGCAGGCTAGCGTTCCCTCATCAAAAATCTCACCCTAGATACATCCACTTTAGCCCCCTAAAAACTATTCTGTGCCTAGAGTGTCTTTCTAACCCAAGACAGGCGCAATGTCTATATTTTTGTAGTTGGAGGATTGCACCGTGCGACCCCTCCTGCTTTTACGATAAGATCTCGCTATTAAGTTATGTTTCTGCCGGTCTTCCCGCAGTACACAACAGACGTTGAACGATAGATTTTGATGGGGCAACTAGATTCGGTTGCCTCTGTTTAAACGCTAACGAGAGGACTGAACACATGGCATTTACACAACCTGCTCTACCGTTTCCGAAAGATGCGCTGGCATCATCGGGCATGAAGGAAGAAACGTTTGAATATCACTACGGCAAACACCATGCGGCGTATGTGGCAAACCTCAACAAAATGGTCGAAGGTACCGAGCTTGAGAACATGCCCCTTGAAGAAGTGATTCACACGTCGTTTGGAGATTCATCTAAAACGGGCATTTTCAACAACGCCGCTCAAGTGTGGAACCACACCTTTTTTTGGAACTGTCTCAGCCCCAAGGGGGGGGGTGCACCAAGCGGTGAGCTTGCAGCCAAGATTGATGCTGCATTTGGGAGCTTTGACAAGTTCAAAGAAGAATTTAGCGCGGCGGCGGCAACTCAGTTTGGGAGCGGTTGGGCGTGGCTGGTAGAGGATAGCGGCACCCTAAAAGTGACCAAAACCCCAAACGCTGAAAATCCTTTGGTTCACGGTCAAAAGCCTTTGCTGACCCTGGATGTCTGGGAACATGCCTATTACCTCGATTTTCAGAACGCTCGCCCTGCGTTCATCAAAAATTTCTTAGATAATTTGGTGAACTGGGACTTTGTAGCTCAGAACTTGGCGTCTTAAGGTTTAGGCACTCGATGTTTTAGCGTCTAGTTCAGAGTGCTGAAGCTTGGTCATTCATGACCATCGGACTGTTTTTGAATAGCCGCGATCGCACCGTTGATCTCGCTTTGGTTTGTTAACCGGCTGAAGTTTGCCCTGCGATCGCGGCTGTTTTGTGCCAACCTGCCCACCAAACTCAACACCATTAACCCAACGTTAACCGAATCACGTAACAATAAAGTTGACTTCCGATTTGCCATCCCCATGAACAGTCATGACCTTGCCCTGTACCTTGAGCAGACAGATAGCACTTCAAAACCTTGGCTTCTTGCCCAACTTCGCTTGCTCAAACTAAACGAACAGCGATCAAGTTTGTCAACTGCCGACTACGAAGCGCGCTTAGCTGACATCCATCAGGACTTAATGAATTTAGGCGAATGGTGGATCGGCATTGAAGACGAGGTGTTCTAATGCGTCGGCGCAAAAAAACTACAGTGGACATTAATCTCAGCGATCCGCAATACTATTTCAACCGAGAACTAAGCTGGCTAGAGTTCAACAATCGCGTTCTCCACGAAGCTTTTGATCCACGCACGCCTTTATTAGAACGGCTGAAATTTTTGGGCATTTTTGGCTCTAACTTAGATGAATATTTTATGGTGCGAGTGGCTGCCCTAAAAGAGCAGGTAGACGCGCAAGTGACCAAGCTAACGCCAGATGGGCGCACTCCGCAAGAGCAGCTTGATCTCATTGGTGAGCGTCTGCATCCCCTCGTTCAAAAACAGCACCATCATTTTGATCAAGCACTCCGCCCTCAGCTAGCTGCCCAAGGCATTTTTCTGCTGAACTACATCGATCTAAGCCAAGAGCAGCGCACATATTTACAGACCTATTTTCATGAGCAGGTTTTTCCGGTGCTCACCCCACTAGCGATCGATCCGAGTCATCCGTTTCCCTATATTTCAAATCTCAGCTTAAATTTAGCCGTCGTCATTAAAGATGGTGTTACAGGCGAAGAGCTATTTGCGCGGGTGAAAGTCCCGAAAATGCTGCCCCGCTTTATTGCGCTGCCGATCGAAACGCAAACCACGCCCACGTCGCTGTCAAAAAGCCGAGCGACGGTTTGGGCTGGTGTCCCAGTTGAGCAAGTGATCGCTCACAATTTAGAGCCACTGTTTCCGGGGATGAATATTCAGGAATATCATCCGTTCCGCATTACTCGCAACGCCGATTTGGAGGTTGAAGAAGATGAAGCCGATGATTTGATGTTAGCGATCGAGCAGGAACTTCGGAAACGGCGCTTTGGGGGATCTGTGGTGCGGATGGAGATCAATTCGTCGATGCCGGCTCCCATCCGCGAGATGCTGATGCGAGAGTTGGGCATCGACCCAACCGATATTTACGACGTTGAAGGCATTTTGTGCTTAAGAGATTTGATGTCGTTTCTTGAGTTGCCCCTACCCGATCTTAAAGATCCACCCTGGACGGCGATTAAGCCTGCGCGGTTGCGGCGCGTCAATGAAATTGACGTTGAGAAAGCCTCATTTGAAAACGACGATAATTTCTTTGGTGCCATTCGCAAACAGGATTTGCTAGTTCATCATCCCTATGATTCGTTTTCACGGAGCGTGCAGCGTTTCATCGAAGAGGCGGCTCACGATCCCAACGTGTTGGCGATTAAGATGACGCTGTACCGCACATCGGGCGATTCTCCTATTGTGCAAGCTCTGATTACGGCGGCTGAAAATGGGAAGCAGGTGGCTGCTTTGGTAGAGCTAAAAGCCCGCTTTGATGAAGAAAACAACATCAACTGGGCAAAAAAACTAGAGAGTGCAGGCGTCCATGTTGTTTATGGATTGGTAGGGCTAAAAACCCACACCAAGCTCACATTGGTGGTGCGGCGAGAAGATGGGCACATCCGGCGCTATGTGCATGTTGGCACGGGCAACTACAATCCCAAAACCGCGAGACTTTATACCGATTTGGGGCTGTTTAGCTGCCGGGAAGACCTAGGGGCAGACACGACCGATTTGTTTAACTTTTTGACCGGGTACTCACGGCAGAAAATCTATCGAAAGCTGCTGGTGGCTCCGGTGAATTTGCGCGATCGCATGCTTGAGTTTATTCAGCGCGAAGTTGAGCATCAGCGAAACGGTCGCCAGGGGCGCATTGTTGCCAAAATGAATGCGCTCGTTGATCCTCAAATTATTGCAGCGCTGTATGAAGCCTCTCAAGCGGGGGTGCAGATTGATTTGATTGTTCGCGGCATTTGCTGCCTGCGTCCGGGGATAAAAGATGTGAGCGAAACAATTCGTGTCGTTAGCATCGTGGGTCGATTTTTAGAACATTCTCGCGTTTTCTATTTTCACAACGATGGGCAGTCGGATGTGTTTATTGGCAGTGCCGACTGGATGCCGCGCAACCTCGATCGCCGGGTCGAAGCGGTGGTGCCCGTGGAAGAGCCAAGTCTTGCCCAAGATTTGCAAGAGATACTGGGCATTTTGCTGGCAGATAATCGCCAAGCGTGGGATCTTCAATCGGATGGGCGCTACATTCAGCGCTGCCCCGAAGCAGACCAACCTGAGCAGAGCGCTCAGAAAATTTTGATGGAAATGGCGCGATCGGCTCCTCACACGCCTAAGAAAACCACTGTCGAACGAGTGCATTTATCCTTAAACTCAGACAAACCGGAGTTAGGTGAACTAAGCTAGAACAGCCTTATGAGCGGATGCTGCTTTCTCTGAGCATTGCTGATGGGCGATCGCAACTTAGCCCGACCCGCAATGAACGTTGCCAGAGGGTTGTCGATAGGTTAGCCAACCAGGTTAGCCGCCTCGCCGCGATCGCACCCCTAGATCCGTGCCATAAAATTATTCCATCATAATATTTATTGTTGCATGGCTGATTCGACTCCTTTTCTCTGGAACATCTGGTACTACGCCCTGCCAGGACATCAACTCAAACCGGGTAAAACAATCGCCAAAGTTTTGCTCAACGAACCGATTGTGTTTGGGCGCACGCTGGCAGGTCAGGTGTTTGCCCTGCGCGACATCTGCCCTCACCGCGCCATCCCCTTAAGCTATGGGCGGTTTGATGGACACGAGGTTGAGTGCGCTTATCATGGCTGGCGCTTTAGTGAAACAGGGCAGTGTACCCAGATTCCAGCCTTGACCGATGATCAGCACCTCAATTTGGATAAGTTTGGTGTTCGGGCTTACCCCGTGCAAGAAGTGCAGGGCAATATCTGGATTTACATGTCTAGCGGAGCGCCAAGTGACACCAACATTACCCTACAAGTTCCTCGCGTTCCGGGGTTTGAGCAAGAGACTTACCGATCGGTTGAAGGGATGAATTTTCCCTGCTTCATCGATCATGCAGTCGTTGGGCTGATGGATCCGGCACATGTGCCTTTTGTGCATCGATCGTGGTGGTGGCGAGCCGATGACAAGTTGGCAGAAGAAGTCAAAACGTTTGATCCGTCGCCTTACGGGTTCACGATGCGGAAGCACCAGTTAGAACGTGAAACCCTTCTCTATCGGCTGTTGGGTCGCAAGCCTGCGGTAGAAATTTCGTTCCAACTGCCCGGAGTTCGGATCGAGCAAGTGACGAGCGATCGCCACACGGTTTGCAACCTTACCACCCTCACACCGTTGACTGAAACATCAACAGAAGTGACAACGCTATTTTATACATCGTTGCCATGGTTCAAACTTCTAGTTCCAATCCTTAGCCCACTTGTGCAACGGTTTCTCGATCAAGATCGCCAGATGGTAATTAAGCAGCAAGATGGTTTGAAATATAACCCCAGTCTGATGCTGATCAAAGATGCCGATACGCAAGCGCGATGGTATTACCAACTCAAATCTGAGTTTGCCCGGTCGGTGGAACAAGGTCGTTCGTTTGAAAATCCGGTGCGAGAGCAGGTCTTACGGTGGCGTAGTTAACCCCTTTAAAGTGCCGAGTTTCTGACTATCCCCTGGTTTAGACGATCGACCTGAATACTGAAACCGATGGGCAACCCCGCGATCGCGTTGCTCGGATCTAGTATGTCCGGCAGCGTACAGACAGCCTCAGTCCTTTACTTTAGCCTAGAGAGTAGAAGATTGCTGGAAAACCGAACAAGATGCTTTGGCAACTTGTGGTGCAAGATTGGGGGATAGATGGAGCAATTGATCTTAGAAGGGTTAAAGCTTTTAGTTGTAGATGACGATCGCGACTCTAGAGAACTGCTCTTGGTGGCTTTAGAAGGAGATGGAGCCGAAGTCATAATCGTGGATAACGTTCGTGATGCGATCGCTTCGTTACAACAACGAACCCCTGATGTCTTGATCAGCGATATTAGAATGCCTGACCAGTCGGGCTACCACCTGATCACCCAAGTTCAAGCCCTAGAAGCCGAACTAGGAGTAGTGATTCCTGCGATCGCGGTCACTGCATTTGCCCGCCCAGAAGATCACGCCGCCTGTTTAGCAGCAGGGTTTTGTCGGCATCTTGCTAAGCCTGTCGATCTCAACGAACTTGCCATTGCGATCGCTCAAGTCGCTCAACGTTTTTCTCAGCCTTAGTCCCTCTTCTCTAAGTTGCGTCAGCCATAAAACAGTACCGCCTTCTACTAGATTGTCAACGTTAAGTCGATAGGTGCATGAGTGGAGGGTGCATGAGTGGAGGGGTAGATGAGTGCAAGAGTCGATGGGCTGGATTACTGAGCGACCCCTCCACCCATCGACTCTCTAACCCATCCACTCCTTGTCCCTCATTTCAACGTTGACAGACTACTACCTCCTTTGTTATATACCTTGTCCCTTCAGGGATGTTATTAATTCTGTCCATTGAGATAGAGAATTACTGATCTCTAGTGCGCTATATTACTGGCAACGCCTCCTTTACTGTACGTTTTCTTAACCTAGCGACTCCTTTTGGATCGTAACTGTGAGCAACTGCACTTCCGATCGCAGGCGTTTCACAAAAGGGTTTAGGGCAGATTACTTGCTAAAACTGTAGGAGTTTGCTTTAGAGCGACTGATCCTCCTTTGAACTTTGTCCTGCGCTTGGAGTTTCACTCACACGATAGATGGTTGTCTCGTACACCTTTGACGTTGAAAGTGGCTCCCGATCGCTATGTCCAATCTACCTTTGACTTCCAATAAGCTCCTGAGTACTCTTTCTTCTAGTGACTATGAACGTTTATTGCCACACTTAGAAACTACTGATTTGCCGTTGGGTCAAACCTTATATGAGCCTAATCAACCGCTCAATTACGCCTATTTTCCGCTAAATGCCGTCATTTCCCTAGTTAACATTCTTGAAGGGGGGCAGATGGTGGACGCCACAATGATTGGCAATGAAGGCATGGTTGGCGTGCCGCTGGTGCTAGGAACAATGCAAATTCCGATGTCTGCTGTGACTCAGATCGCAGGGCAAGCTTTACGGATTGAGGCAAGTATTTTTAGATCTACACTTCAGGGTAATGGTGCGTTGTACTCACTGATGCTGCGCTATGTCCAGGTTTTAATGGGTCAGATTGCCCAAAATTTAGCCTGCATTCGGCTGCACAGTGCTCAGGAACGATGTTGCTATCTTTTAGCAATGATGCAAGATCGGGTTGGCTCCCCAGAGCTAATCATCACTCAGGAAGCGCTTTCGCGGGTGGTGGGTGTGCGCCGGGCGGGGGTAAATGAGATTGTGAATACGTTGGGGCGTGCTGGGTTGATTGGGCATCAGCGCGGCAAAATTACGATTCTCGATCGCGCGGGGTTGGAGGCGGCTGGCTGCCAGTGCTACCGAACGCTACGGGCGGAATATGGCAGGTTGAGTCGCCCCTAACGATCGTTGCCCCTTATTAAACTCGCGGAGTTGCGCCCGATATGAAATATCCAGCTTGGGCATAAGCGATCGCTAGTTCAGCCCCGATGCGATCGCACCCATAGGTATCTATGGCGGTTTGGCGAGCGTGGCATCCTAGCTGTTGTCGTCGATTGGGGTCGTCAATCAACCCAATCAAGGCTTGGGCAAGGGCAATTGGGTCGCCTGGGGAAACCCCGATCGCGTCGTGGTTGTGAGTAAATAGCTCTGCGGCTCCACCTGCTTGGGCTACGATCACGGGTTTACCACATGCCATTGCTTCGATGATGACCAGACCAAACGGTTCGGGCTGCGTGCTCGCATGAACAACAATGTCCAGGTTGTGGTAAACCGATGCAATGTCGGTCTGAAACTTGAGAAATTCTACAACCGATTCAAGCTGCAACTCGCAGACTTTTGCCTGCAATTCTGCAAGCGAGAACTGAGATCCTGGGGTCTTATAAATTGGTGAACCAATGATGTAGTAGCGGACAGCGCGATCGCTAGATTGCTGTTTAATGTGGGCAGCCGCCTCTAAAAAAATGTCCTGTCCTTTCCAGCGAGCAAACGTCGCAACTAGACCAATTCGCACAACGTTAGAGTCGGTTGCCGGAGATGGCGCAAATTTCTGAAGGTCGATCGCATTATATATGACGCTGATTGGCAGGGGATGAAGTACGTGGTTTGCCTCTGCCGCAACAGATTTGGAAATTGCGATCGCGCCCGTTGCTGATCGTTTTGCCCATCGCATTGCTGTTGCCACCACCGGACGAGAACCATAAAAATCATGGATATGCCACAGAATCGGTGCATCTATGTGCCCCAAGAGTGCCAAGATCAAATGAGTTTTAATGCTGTTGGAGTGGATCAAAGCTGGCTGCATCGATTTGATGATCTGCCGGACTTGAGTGAGATAGCGCAGCAGGGCTGGGAGAGCCTGCCCAGCATGGATGATGAACCCCAACTTGGCAGCGAGCGTTTGGAGAAACTTGGCACCAGTTGTCCCTTTCGGTTTTAGCCTGCTGTCTCCCAAGCGGCTAACCGACTCTGGAAGCGGCAGACAGAGCACCTCAACGCCAAGGTGCTGAGCCGCATCAATCAGATGCCCTTCTGTGCCTACAATCAGCACTAACTTAAGGGTTGGATTGGTACGTTTCAACGTCTCCAACATTGTTAACAAAACTCGTTCTGCACCCCCGATCGCACCAACTGCATTGAAGAACAATAACGGCTGTTGCGTTTGTTCTTGAACCGTGTTTAAATCCTGAACCGCGTTCAAATCCTGAATTGTGTTCAAATTAGGCAACATTGCTCTAGTAGATTGTCAACGTTGAGTGGATGAGTGGAGGGGTGGATGAGTGGAGGGGTGGATGGTTCCGATTACTAGACTCCCCCTCTCCTCCTAGTCCCCCATTTCAATCTTGACAGACCACTAGTTCCCTTACGTTTTGAGCGATGCGGGAGAGATCAATGAGAGAGGGGTAAAGTGTAGATAGGTCATCCCTGGTTTGCTAACTGAAGATAGGCTTGGGCAATAGTCTCCGTATGGGTTTTCCAGGAATATTGACTAGCTTGAGCGAGCCTCAGCGATCGCGCAGGCGCTTGAGTGGCATCAGCGAGGACAGCATTCACCGCCGCTACCCAGGCAGGCACATCCCCAACAGGGCAATAGAGCGCCGCCCTGCCAGCAACTTCTCGCAACACTGGAATATCACTAACAACCGGAATTGCACCGCAGGCAAGGGCTTCGATGAGCGGCAAGCCAAACCCTTCTGCCTCACTGGTCAAGAGAACAACTGCGGCGCGGCGGTACAGTTCTGCGATCGCATCGCGGGATAAATGATGCCAATGATCAATGCGCGATCGCAAGTTCAGGCGATCAATTTGCTGCTCTTGTTCAAGGCTCCATTCTCCGCTAACTTTTACCAGGCGCAGGTTTGGGTGCTCGTGCAGTTGAGCAAATACCTCAAGCAAGACATCAACTCGTTTGCGGGGAATGCAACTGCCAACATGCAGAATAAACGGCTGTGCTAAGGGAGGGAAGAGCGGCTGAGCATCGCGTAGACGAGCAGACGAGTGAGGCGAAAATTCGGGTGAGATGCCGTAGGGAGCTTGAACAAGGCGGGTGGGATGAACGAGTTGATAATTGTTTAATAACCGCCTAACTTCAGAGGTTGAGTAGAACACCACGGCTGCTTTTTGCAGTCCGTTTAAAATCTGTTGAACCATGGCTTGATACCAGCGAGGGCGCGGCTCTTGCGCTGGCTCAACGAGCGATCGAAAGGTATTAATGTCGTGGCAATAGACGCCCGTCCGCTCTGGGGGCAGGGCATGGACAAGATGAGCGTACGTGTGATCGCAGACATGAAACAGATCAAACTTAGACACGCGCTGGCGCAGATAGTGAGGATAGTCCCAAAACCGATTGAGGATGCGATCGCTGTTGAATGCTATTTTGCTGTGACCAAACCGGGGCAAACGGGTGAGCCGAGCACGAAAGGAGGGGCAAACGGGCTGAGGTTGCCAAGCATGGGTTGGATAGGTTTGCCAGGTTTCTAGCAACATCTGAGCACACAAATCCATGCTTGGCCAGTCTTCTTGGGGATAATCGCAAACTAGGGCAACACGCATTCTGGTTCCTTTGCTAAACCTGATTCAAAAAACTCTAAGTGCTGTGTCACTACTGCTTAAACCTATTGCAAATGCGAAAAACGCAATTCTTTTTCAGATCCATTGCCGCTTGATGAATAGAAAAACAATATTAAAGCGATCAATTGTAAGAAAATTTTGGGAATGAATCATACAATTTTTTGCATCGCTAGAGTAGTATCATCTAAAGCAGACAAAGACCACTAATGGAGTACGAAATTAAATTGAAAGAAGCTACTAAAATATATCTTGTTCTCCCTTGAAATTGACTGAATAAAGATGAAGAATGCTCAGTACTATCCTAGGTTTAAGCAATCCTACCAAGCGTGAAATTACTGATTTACCCTCTGAGATCGCCATCGTGCTTAGAAAAATTGCGGATAGATTACTGCTGTTTACCAAACTTTTACTGACTAAACACTGATGCAACATCCAACGATTACGGCAATTGTTCCGCAGTTTCCTCCCTCGGTGAATGGAGTAGGTGACTATGGGGTTTACCTGGCCCAACAACTGCATCAAGACCAAAACTGGACGACTCGCTTTGTTGTGGGCGATCCTAACTGGAGCGGAACAGAGGAATCGTTTTTTCAAGCAACGCCTGTGGAGGCGCGATCGCATTGTGCCCTGCAAGTGCTCTTACCTCAGCCACCTGCGGTCATTTTGCTGCACTATGTAGGGCATGGATACGCGAGGAGAGGCTGCCCTGTGTGGTTGGTGAATGCTCTAGAGCAATGGTGTCGATCGGGAGGGCATTTGGTGACCATGTTTCATGAACTGTACGCCACAAAACCGCTTCTGAGTAGCGCTAGCTTGACGGCTCCTATGCAAAAGCACTTAGCTATCCGACTAATGCACATCAGCGATCGCTGCCTCACAAGTCGGCAAGAGTATGCTGCCACAATTCGCCGCCTCAGCCCCCATCAAGACATTCCCACAGTTCCAATTTTTTCTAATGTCGGTGAAGTGTCGCAGCCTCAACCTTTAGAGAAGCGTTCTCGTCGCCTTGTCGTGTTTGGTGGTCGAGGGGTGAGATCGCGGGTGTATCGCCAATCGCGTGGGGCATTGGAAAAGGTGTGTTGCGAGCTTGGTATTACAGAAATTATCGACATCGGAGCAAAGCTTGAGCTAGGGCTAGACTCGATTTCCGGAAGCACCGTGACTCAGTTGGGAGTACAGCCCGCTAGGGAAATTAGCCGATGGTTGAGCGATGCGATCGCAGGCTTTGTCGATTATCCCATTCCCTATTTGGGCAAGTCCGGTATTTTCGCCGCCTACTGTGCTCATGGCGTGATTCCGATTGTGGCGTCTCCTCATCAACTCAATGAAGATGGACTGCACGCCAATCAGCAGTTCTGGTGGGCAAACCATTCGGAGCGTTTAGAGATGCAGAAAGGACAAGCGATCGCAGACGCCGCCCATGCTTGGTATCAAGTTCACTGTCTCAAATCTCAAGCTCAGATCTTTGCAGACTGCTTGAGAGAACGGATTGAGCAATCAAGCAAACAAACGATCGTAATGAAGCGTATAGTTTAGGTCAGCCGTCCGAGTCCCAATCGGTTTGGTGGGCACACCGGCGACAATGGTAAAGGGTGCGACACTGCGAACCACCACTGAGCCAGCCGCGATCGCACATCCTTGACCAAGCGTGACTCCTGGCATAATTATTGCCCGTGTTCCAACAAATACATAGTCTTCAATGACAACAGAACGCTCACGTCCTTCAAAATTGGGACATTGCAAATTGTGATCCGTCGTGAGAATACAAACCTCAGCCGAAATTGAGACATTTGCTCCAATGGATACACCACCGCGAGTATCAATGCAACATTTTTGATTGATAACAGAATTTTGACCCATCTTAAAACCGTTTCTCGCATCGAACCAAGTCTCTAAAAAAATAAAACTTTTTTCACCAATTTCAAACTTTAGAAAACGGCGATGAAAAAATAAGCGAATGCGATGATGAGGAATACGATTCACAATATGATTCGCAAAATATAAAGTTCCTTCTACCAGAATTCGCTTGGTATCAACGCCATGTTTGATCCAAGGTTTCTGAAAATCGAATGTAACCATAGACAATATCTCCTCAATCTAATGAGATTATGCTTGAAAGCAAGACTCACATTTGATCGCCTTCAAGACACGAGCCAGTAATACCATCTTTCGCTTGTAAGCTTGGCAACTCAACCACCATAGATTGTTAGAGTTCATAAGCTGTCCTGCTCTAGAAAAGACGCATCAAAAGGTTAGCGAGGGTGAATATTGAGCCTGGCTGTGGGTAAGAGTTTGAGTAATCGATCACGCCAGATTGCTCGTTCAGCGTGCTTTAAGACAAACCACCATGCGATCGCAAGGTACAGCAAGGCTGTTCCCGCCATTTCACTGGCTAAACCAAGCCATCCCCAAGGCGTATGGTGAGTTGCAACCCACAGTGCGATCGCGCCATAGGGCAACCCAACCGCAAAGGGACGTGCGATTGCAGCAAACAACTGTAAGGGTGACGTGCCAAATGTTTGTTGTAGCAGTCGTGGCATCCACCAACTGTACACTGCGATGAGACTAACAACGGTTCCTAGAACAGGTCCGACAATACCGAAATGCGAGGTCGCCATCAAGCTAACGATAAGATTCACTAAGGTTCCTACAACGGAAAGCCGAACAATATTAGATAGATTTCCTGTTCCAATAAAACACCATTCCCAAAGATGTAAAACGCCCCGTAGCACACTGCTGAAAGCGACGAGAGTACTCAATTCCCAACCACCAAAGCGTTCTCTTCCCATCCACAGCGTTATAAAGTGAGCATTATAAGTCAAGACAGGAATGCTCAGAGCTATGCCTATAAGCATAATGATTTGCGTTAGCTCGACTAACTGAGTGTTGAACTTCGTGTGATCGTCTTTGCCATGAAAATCGGCAAGAGCAGCCCACGTTGCAAGCCCCACGCTTTGCAATTGAAGTTGTACTAAACCCGCCAGACGTTGAGTAATGACAAAGGGCACAACTGAGGCTGATCCCAAGAAATATGACACTACAATGTTGTCCGTGAGCAACCCAATTCGCCACGCTAAATGTAAAATTAACATTGGAACATTAAACCGCCAAAGGTGCTGTTTGGTCTTTCGGGCAGTAGCGATAGCAGGGTGCAAGATAGCTGACATGAGGTTAGGATAACGCTGAAAACTATCCCAACTGATTGCAATACTAAAAACAGCGTTTCCGATCAAGACGGCAAGAAATTGACCGGGAATGCCGAATCCCATCCAGGCAAACCATAGAGATAAGCTTGTGATCAAAACGCTTTGAACAATTAGAAAAATATTTTTAATGTAATTTCGTTGACTTGCATCAATGAGCAGTTGAAAGGCGGTTACGGGAAGGAATAGCAGACATAGCAGGTTGATCCAATAACCCCATTGAAATTCTGTTGAGATCGTACCTTTAACGGAAACAATTTGAGTGATAAAACAACCAAGAACAATACCTGCGACCATCATCAGGCAAAGTACCTGTAGATATGCCCGAATACCAACGCCAATGGTGATTTGAACTTCGTCATGAGCATCGCGGCTTATTGCATTTGCTAGCATTGCACACAACCCTCCACCAATGCCTAGTTCAAGGAGCAGGAGATAGCCACTCAGGTCTGTTGCTACACGAAACGCTCCGTACCGCTCGTCGCCTAACCATTTCAGCAACAGAGGAGTACTGACGACACCAATGCCGACAGAGGTAATTTGCACTAAGAGCAATGATGAAAAACTAGCAGCCGAGCGTTTCGTTCGAGACATATAGCAATAACAACTTTCTAATGAGGAAACTGTGGTTATCAAGAGTGATTTGGCATATTTCCCTCAATGTTTGACCTCTGTTAGAGTTTGACTAGGGCATCCTGCGTGGGGAAAAGCCCAACCTGATCGTCTCGTCTGGGCTGCATTACTTGCTGATAAATCTGCATCAGCGCTTCCATGTGAGTCTGCAAGCTAAAACGCTGACTTGCGATTGCGTGACCTGCTTCTCCTAAACGGCACGCTAATGCCCAGTTGTTGGCTAAACGATCAATTTGTGCAGCAAGTCCAGAACTATCATTAGGCTCGACCAGTAAGCCGTTGGTTTCATGAATTATGCCTTCTGGAATGCCACCTACCCGACTGGCGATCGCGGCTCTTGAATTTAGCATTGCTTCGTAGGCTACCATACCTGCTGGCTCATGCCACAGGGAGGGAAAAACGAGCGCTCTAGCCTTGCAAATCAATTGGTAGACGCTCTCGGTATCTAGCCATCCGTGGAGAGTAATGCGATCGCTAAGCCCTAGGGTCTGAACTAATTCTCGAATTTGAGGTTCTTGATTTCCAGTACCAGCAATATCAAGATGAATTGGAGTTTGGACATGCTGGAGAGATCGAATCAACCAACTCAACCCTTTTTCGGGAGCGAGTCGCCCCAAAAATACAAATCGAGGAATGTCCGATTGAGGAGGGGTTGAGGTAGTCGAGATTTGGGGCGCACAGAGGTAGAGGGTGCGAATCAAATCTTTGGGATACCCTGCTGCTATCATATGTTCTCTCAGAAACTCGCTGTTAGTTAATACTGGAATAGTTGAGAGAACGCGCTTTTCGTGGAACGTTCGCTGAAAATTGTTCAGCAGCTTATGGGGTCGAGCGCTTCCACAGCGATCTACCAAGTGCCCCCACAAACAGCCATGCAAACTGTAGGCGCGATCGCAGGGGCGCTCGTGTTGCTTTAGGTACTTGCTTCCGCTTGGGCAATACGGTTGATGTCCTTGAAGCGTTCTAATGACTGTAAGGTTTTTAGGGGGAAGAAAAGCAACATCAGTGTGAAGATGCAAAAGCTCTACTCCTAGTTGTTGAGCTTGGTCAAACAACACTGCATCTGATTCAGTAATGATTGGAGAGATGAGACTAGTGTCGGTTGACCCTAGGTATTTAGAAAAATAGTAAACCGTATGACCCATTTTCTGTTGAGCCAATGCAATCCTTCGGAGGTAAACTTCTGCCCCTCCCTTACCCAACAGGTGTTTGATATAATGTCCGATGATCATTGTTGTTCTCCAGGGCTACCATAACGACAACCTACCGTCTTGTTGTTAAAGTCACTCATTACAGTACTGGTAAAAAATCATCCATGACAGTTATTCGCTAGTATAGGCTTAACTTAAATTGCGTGATTAAGCTGTTTGAGGCTGTCATTTGCAATTTCGATGGGTAACACCAGCAAATCATGATGGCTAGGATTGAGCGTGTCGAAGTCTTTAACTATTAACCGAAAGTCTCCGCGATCGCCGATGGGCTGAATTTCAACAAGCACTGCATCTGAGTACAGCAGCGATTTTAAAGAAAGGTGATGGTCGCCCAAAACTTGGCGGGTCGGAACTGACATTTCCATAAGAATAATTGGACGATCGCGCTTGAGCGTATCCGCAAATCCTTCAAGCACAAAAGGTTCAAAGCCTTCAACGTCGATTTTCATTAACGCGATCGCATCAATTCCAAATTCTGTCAACACCCGATCGCCAGGGCGAATGGGTAAGGTAATAGGAGCATTATGATTTAATGCGGAACCTTGCACAAAAGACCCTGTACCTGTGTTGTGAGAAGCAGGTTCATAGTACTTTAGTTCACCTTCGTGCGCCCCTAGACCAAACGGGTAAATGTGCCAAGAGGCGTCGTTGCATGCCTTCCACTTAGCTGATAGAGATTGAAAAATTTGAGGATGGGGTTCAAAGCTATGAATCGAATGAACGTGATCTAGCAGCAGGTGAGAATGAGCACCGACATTAGCACCAACATCTAGGAAATGAACGGCTTCGCGTTGGCACGCTAAATGGTCAGCAATTGTTCTCAAAATTTGGACATTTTGTGCTTCAAAAGGTTGAGAAAAGAAAAACTGGTAGTCAATCCCAAATTTAAGATTACCGGAATACGGTTTACCTTTATTTAAAACTGTAAAGTCATAGTCAAAAACGGTGTGGTTAGGAACTAACCAGAAGAAGAGGCTACGTCCTCGTTTAACCCATTGCCGAAACAGATGACCGATAGAGTCAATGATAAGCTTTTGAAAACGGCTTGGAGTTTGTGCGAGTTTAAGTTGCATTACGGTTTGGGTGTCTAAGTGAGGTAATAGCCAATCACATTCCAGTTGA
This sequence comes from Myxacorys almedinensis A, assembly GCF_010091945.1. Classification (GTDB taxonomy): domain Bacteria; phylum Cyanobacteriota; class Cyanobacteriia; order Leptolyngbyales; family Leptolyngbyaceae; genus Myxacorys; species Myxacorys almedinensis. The sequence continues at coordinate 263,205 of NZ_WVIE01000002.1, read as the reverse complement.
GATTTAAATTGCAAAAGGTAGCATCGAGCTAAATTTGTAATTTCCTTAGGCAATTGCTTCGATTATGGCTTTTGCCATGCCATCCCAGGTGTGACTTCTCATTTTCTGGCAAAGCATATCAATGATAATTTTTCTGTAAACCTGCCGGTTTCGCTTCCAATGCTGAAATCGATTCACTAAATTGTTTACATTATTGGGATCAGACAGTAAAAGTTCTTTTAATTCTTCTGGATACTGTTCTGCAACCCCAGCATTAGCACTGACGATCGCAGGGATACCACAACATAGTGCCTCGTGTACACCTAATCCATACGCTTCATAGCGGGTAGGGGCAACTAAGCAATCCGATGCTTGCAGCAAGTCAGGAACATCTTGTCGAAATCCCAAAAATTGGATGCGATCGCTTAACCCAACTTGATGCGATCGCTGCTGCCACTGAGCCAGTTCTGCACCCTGACCAATCACCACCAAATCGGCATTCCAGGTCGGATCGGTGCAAAGCTGTTGCCATGCCTCAAAGACCGTATCAAACCCTTTGCGGCGATCGCCCAAAGCGCCAATAAACACAACGACAAGGCGATCTAACGCCCACCCCAACTGTTGACGCAGAGCGCGCTGAGCGTTGGGCGTAACCGGATAAAAAATTGATGGATCAATTCCGTAACAGACCGGATGGATAACAGACGGTGATGCTAACCCACTGTTTACGAGGTCATGTTGGGTGCGTGCTGAATTGGCAAGAACAATTTTCGCTTTGCGTAAAGTTCGCTTTTCAGACTGGAGAAAACAATAGTGAGCGATCACGGTTTTAACCTGTCGCAAAACGCTCACTCGTGACGTGGGTTTGTAGGCAGCATGGACGTAATGCACCCAATTCACATCGCTCCATTGGCAGTTGCCCCCGTTGACTAGCACTCGCCCACCTTGGGCGGTAATTCGTCGTGCCCAGGTTTGCCCGACCCAGTTTAGTAAAAACCCACCGAGAAAGTCAGAGTTAGCAATTTTTGGTACGCGATGCCATTGCACATTGGGGTAATTGAGCAAGGTTGTGGCAACCCGATGAGCAACGAGGTGAAGCTCGGCTCCTTGGCGGGCGAGATAGTCTGCCAGAGCGTAGTTGGCTCGATCCATTCCACCCGTTTTGACAAAATCACCCATTACTAACACGTAAGATTTCATAGTTTTATCCCAGAAAACCAGCCCATTTGCTGTTTCTGAAGTTGGTGCGCCACAGCAAATAGCACTGCATTCAGCAACCAAAACTCCATGCCAGATTGGCTTAAAAACAACGAATTGTTAAACGTCAGTGCGATCGCGCCTACATTGTAGGCAAACACAACACTTGCCCAAAGCTGTAAAGGTTTTAAGGTGGGGTTGGTCATAATAGCCCAGACGGCATAACATGCCATTGCGATCGCGCCGCAGTAGGCAAGGATCAGGGGAACTCCCCCATCGAGTAGCCACCCCGTCCACTGGATTTCAACCCAGATGGGAGCCGTGAGGGGGTTAACAGTGCTGCCAAAGTAGTCGTTGATCATGCCCCACCGCCCTAAGCCTGCACCCAGCGGATATTGGCTCAGCAGGTCGGTTAGCGTCTGCTCTAAGAAGTAACCCCGGTTTTGGTACACCACCTGATCGAGGCGGTCGGCAAACAAACTCGACAAGCGATCGCTCGTTGCCTCTCCGCCAATATTTAATGCCCAAGAAAGCGCCACGCTAATGCCTAAAGCCATACCTCCTAGCAGCGCGGTTAGCCGAAGAAATCTCTTTTGATACAGTAGCGTAAATGCTAAAACGATCAGGCAAATTAATGTGGAAACTAAAATAGAGCGAACCTGGGAAAGATAAATGCAAAATAAACCGATGGGAATACTACCTATGCCCATTAAGCGAACAATAAAACGACGTTCTTGCAGCGCAATTCCGGTTCCTAACAACACAGCATAGAAGCCAGACTTGGCAGCACCGCCTGGGATGTCAGTGAGACCCATGGGGCGATGGATCATCTTACCGTTGGCAAGCTGAATCATCAGGTGATCACCGCCAAAGACTCCGGCTTGAATCTTGGTGGAGAGCACAAATTGAAACACGTCAGAATAGTAAGTTTGCAGCACTCCCATACCTGAACTTAGGGTATGAAATCCCCACAACAGAAACACAAGCCCACGAAGACTATTCAAATTGAGGGGCAACCGACTCACCCAAAACAACGGCGCTAAAATTGCCAGATACATGAGACATTGGGCAACGCCAGCAGGCAGTGAGTTGAGATGGGGATGCCAGAACAGTTCTAACGCCATGATGCAGAGCACTGCGATCGCCCACGGTTTGGCTGGATGTTTGATGCCGGTTTGCCGCACGCCCACCAACAGCCCTAAACTGAGGGCAAAAGCACCTACTCGGATGGGCATTCTAAACTGACCCAAATCAGGAATCAGCAGCAGCAGTTGCAGCCCTATTTGCACGAGAACAAAGGTGGGAACCCATGCCCACTGGGGAAACTGAAATCGGGCAGTTTTTAGGAGTTGGCGATCGCCATCAAATCGATTCAACATGAGAACAACCGTTGACAATAATATTCAGGTTTGAACAACCCTAATAGATTCACAGCGCCACCTCTAGTGACGGGGACGAGGACTGGCGTTTTCCTACCTCAAAGGGCTTTCGAGAAATGCACAGCACATTATCGCTAAACCATTGCCCTCTAAAAACGCGGTTGGGATAGTACCAAGGGGTCAGCACCATGCGTCCCCGATTGCTGTATCGAATCTCGATCGGGGTTAAACCACATTCTTTGGCAATGCGGCGCAAATCGATCTCTAGCAGTGCGGTGATGTGCGAGGGATAGGAACCGGGCGCATCTTGAAAGGCGTTGAACTGATTTTTTAGCAGCAGGGTGAGCTTGCTCAGGAGGCTAAGCTGGTTGGGAGTCGTTACAAGCACGAGTCCACCGGGCTTAGCTAGGCGAGATAGCTCTCGATAAAACGCGCGCGGGTTTTCTAGATGCTCAATGGTTTCAACCGAAACAACAACGTCTGCGAGATTGCTGTCTAGATTGGTTATTGGATACTCTAGATCTTGCAAGACAAATTCTGCATTAGTTGGAAAACCATCATATTGAATACCATCAACACCGATATAACGATTAGTACAATGGTCAATGTTGAAAGAACCGAATTGTCTGATAACAAACGGTCTCAAATTTCCGGTGCCGCAGCCGACATCTATCACCGTTTTGCACTCGATGGCATGGTCTGCGATCGCGCGCTCAACCATAGCATAAATGGCATGACTGCTTGTTCCCAAACTCTGTGTTGCACGGGTGATAGTATCCATACCAGATTTTGTTTGAATCTTACGTCGTGGGAGTTGGTGTAGAAATCGGGTTGCTTGCGGGCTAGAGTGTGTCAGGTTAAATGGATGCAGAACCCGTCAGTTCTGTGTTGTAGTTGCGCCGCACGTATTTATGGTAGTCATGGGCAAGATGTGTTCCGGGTTTTAGGCAGTTTGCCACAACGCCCAACACAGTGTTGCCAGAAAGTTGCAGATTTCGCAGCGATTCCACTAAGGCGGTGCGTCCTGTGTTGCCCAGCCCAACAACAACAACGCTACCGTCTGTATGGCTCGATAAAATGGCGCTGTCAGAAAACCCAAGTACCGGCGGCGCATCATAAATGATCAGATCGTAATCACCCTTGAGAGCTTCCATCATTTGCTTCATTTTGGCAGACGACAGCAGACGACTGGCATCCATTTGCGGTTTGCCCGCCGTGAGCACAAACAGATTTTGGTCAAGCGGCGACTGTTGAATCAAGCGATGCGCCGGAACATCTGACGTGAGGCATTGGCTGAGACCATCCTCATTGGGCACTCTGGCGTAGATGTGGGTTTTAGACCGATAGAGATCGGCATCAACAATAAGCACACGCTGTCCCATGATTGCCGCCGCTAGTGCAGTGTTGAGAGCAATGGTCGATTTGCCGTCGCTGGCAAGGGGCGAGGTAATGACCACAGAGTGAATGGCATTGGTGAGGTTAAGCACCGAAACATTGAGATACAAACTACGGAAGGCTTCGCGGAAAATCGCGGCATCTTCGTTCAGGTCGATCGCAAAAGGGCGGGCAGACGGTGTGACCTCCTGAGGCTGATCTAGCTCTGATTCGGATGGGGACGCCGGTAGATTTCGCAGAGATGCGATCGCGGGTAGGCTCAGTTCGGCAACGTTGCGGTAAAACGGAATCACACTCAGCACCGGGAATTTCACGCCCTGCTTGAGATCTTCTGCGGAATAGAGGACATCATCGAGCTTTTCAACTAACAATGCAGCAAGCACGCTTAAGAAGAGGCTGCCTAAGAAGCCCAAGCCCATGCTTTGAGGCACGTTGGGGAAAACAGGGGCAGCGCGCTGGCTGGGGGCAGAAATCACCTGCCAAGGCTGATTTTTTTGGGCAGCTTGGATCTGAAGATTTTCTTGACTTGCCAAAAAGCGATCGAGGCTGTCGTTGGCAACTTTGAGTTCTCGCTGAAAATCTACATTTTGGCGAACCAACGCTGGAATAGACGCGAAACTCGACTGAAGTTGCTCTGCCGTTGCGAGGAGGGATTGGTTTTTTGCTTCTAATGCCCGAATCTCGTTGCTGACGGTAATCAGTTGCCGATTGAGATCAATGAGGGAGCCACTGAGATTGCTTTGGGCTTTCTCCATGCCCGTTGGTTTAAGCGTACGCTGGGCTTCTAACTGCATTTGGGCAAGGAGTCCTTCCCGCTTTTTGAGCAGCGCTTGCAAGGGAGGGGATTCGGGCGTGAGCCGCTCAGCATTAATGGAAACTTGGGTTTCGAGTTGTTGAAGCTGATCTCGGAGTCCTTGAAAAGTTTTAGATTCGCTCAGGGCGGAGGCTGCGATCGCTTGTTCGGGGGTGTGTCTGACCTGCTGGCTCAACGTTGCATAAAGTGCCTTAGACTCTGCCAACTTTGCCTGAACGCCTTTTTGCTCAGCTTCTATTTGTCCGCTCATTTCAGTGAGATATTTGGCGCGGTCTTCTGGGTTGACGATGCCATGCTGTTTGCGAAAGTCTTCTAGCTTGCCCTGAATTTGGTTGACCCGGTTTGTTAACCCCGGCAACTGTTTCTCAACAAACGTGACTCCTTGCTGAAGATCGCGACTGCGGAGTTGTTCGCTGTATTTGAGATAGTGTTCTGCTAATTTTTCAGCAACCACTAATCCTTGTGTTGAATCTTGATCGAGGTAGCTAATATCAAGAATTTCAGTATCTTTCACGCGGCTGATCGCCAACCCTTTGAGGAACTGCTCAAATGTGAGCGATTGATACTCTGCCTGCAACGATTGGTAGAGCGGGTAGAGAATTTGGGAACTGCTCAGCACCTGTGTCAGCGTTGTGTAGTTGACGCTCGACCCGGCAACGTTGGGGAGCATGGCTTGCTGAGGATCTTGAACGCTGGTTCGGTTGGGTTCGACGAGTAGCCTAAATGTGCTGAGGTAGATGGGTTTGCGAGACACTGACCAGGTCATCGTAGCTGCGAAAATCAGGCTTGCAACGGTGCCTACAAATAGTTTGCGGCGGCGTACCACTTCCCAAATCTTTCTAAACTCGATGCCAGACTTGTTGTCAGTGCTGTTAAGGCTCAGGAAATGCACCGGGGCACCCTGATCAAAGTTTGGACTTAAATCAGAGGGATACAACGACGATTTCGATAGGGGATTGGTATTCATACGACTTAGCGATGTACACTCCGTACTTTTAGCGTTTCTTTAGATGAGTGCAAATAGAGCACTATGAGCAAAAATACTGAAAAATCTATAGTCTTGGTGGGGTAAACATAGATTTAGCAAATCAAAGATTTGGTTGATAGAAGACTCAGCTAATAGAAGATAAACCACAACGACAAGAATGAACTAAAAACTTTGATGTCTGCGAGTTTAGATCGTCTTGAGTCACGAAACCATACCAAATTAATCTGTAAATGTTACAGACCTGCGACCTCCCCCAACCCCGCCTTAGTCAGGAGAGGAGCCGGAAAGTCTTTCCTGACCCAGGGGGCATGCCGTAGGCAGGGGGTCGAGGATCTGTCGCAGTAAAAGATCAATTTGGTATCAGACACCTCTAGCAATCTGCATGATATCAAGGATGAAATGAACTCAGGAACTAAATGAGATTGATATGGATGGGATGAACTTAGGGATTAAATAATAAACTCAAGTCGGTGAGGGAAGTGTTGTTGGTAGAAGATGCCCTGAGTTTTCCATGAAGTGTTTTTAGAGGATTCCGTGAGACTACCGAATTGCGTACAGAGACTCTGTGCAAAGTTCGGGGATATCACAGAGTATTAGCGCGATCGCACCGATTAAGGTATGTCAGCAATTGCTTGAGAACTGCCATGCCCCCCTCTTTGTTCAACCGACAAAACCAATTTGCTGTTAGAGCCTTACTTGCGATCGCGGTTGGAGCCGTTGACCCAGTGGTAGTTTTGGCGCAAACCGCGCCGCTGCCCATCACAGCAATGCCCCCAACAACGCTCCCTCTGCTAAAGTCTTCATCCCCCACATCCCCCCATTCTCAGGCGGCTCGGTTAGAGGCTGAGGAAGCAACTGCACCGATTCCAGTTGGCAGTAGTTATAAGCTCGGTGCAGGAGATTTGGTGCGGCTAGAGATGTTTGATGTCCCAGAGTTGACGCTTGATCCACGCTATACCGTTTTGTTTGATGGAACGCTCAACCTGCCGTGGATTGGGGGCGTCTCGGTGCAGGGGCTGACCCTAGATCAAGCATCAGATCTGCTCAAAACGCGCTACAAGCGATACATCCAAAATCCTGTGATTAGCATGGGTTTGATTGCGCCTCGCCCCTTAAAGATTGGTGTGATTGGTGCAGTCAACCGTCCGGGGTCTTACATCATTACTGTGATTGGTAGTGAAATTACTCAGGCTAGTCTTAGCCAACGGAGCGCTTCAGAAAGTGGGAGCCAATGGCCCACCGTGAGTAGAGCACTGCAAACCGCAGGTGGCATTGCCCAAGTGGCAGATGTTCGCATGATCGAAGTGCGGCGGTTGCAGGCAGATGGCACAGCAGAAAAGCTTAATGTTGATTTGTGGAAATATTTGCAAGCAGGAGATCTGACGCAAGATATTTTGTTGCAAGATGGAGACACGATCGTTGTGCCAGTGGCAACGAAAATTGACGCAACGCAAGCAACAGCCGTTGCCAACAGCAATTTTTCTCCGGAGCAGATTCAGATCAATGTGGTGGGCGAAGTAGTCAGACCGGGTGGGGTAGCAATTCGTCCAAATTCCACGATGATGCAGGCGATTTTAGCAGCAGGAGGCATCACTCCGGGTCGAGGCAACAAAACAAAGGTTGAACTGGTGAGGCTGATGCCCGATGGCACAACCTCTCGCCGAGAATTTAAGTTTGATTTGTCCAAGGGGCTAGATGATGCCTCCAATCCTGCGATTCATCAAAATGATGTCATTGTTGTAAATCGCAGCAATACGGCTAAATTCTCAGACATTTTAGGCGCGGTTGTTAGCCCAATTACTGGAGGCTTTGGGTTGCTGCGCCTGCTGTTGGGGCGTTAACCAGAAAGTAAGCACAGCGTACGTTGAGTTAAACACATTGAGTTAAACACATTGAGTTAAACACATTGAGTTAAACACATTGAGTTAAATACATTGAAAAAGCCAACCTATAATTCTCAATGGGCAGAGTCTTGGAAATTAAGTTATCACTATGACGTGCTGGAGTTTTTCGGCGGCACTGACAATCTTGGCTACACCTATGCGTTTCAAAGCAGATTTAGCCAAACTATCAGTGCCATCGGCAGGCATGTTTTAGCTGGTGCTAACGTCATTGATATAGCATCAGCCCAAGGAAATTTTTCGCTGCGATTGGCAGAGCTAGGCTATACCGTCACCTGGAATGACTTGCGGGCTGAACTGGTTGACTATGTAAAACTAAAGTATGAAACTGGCACCCTAAACTATGCTCCGGGCAACTGTTTTGATTTGGGGTTTCAGGCAGAGTTTGATGCCGCGATCGTTACTGAAATAATCGAACACGTTGCCCATCCTGATTTGTTTTTGCAACAAATCGCAAGTTTAGTCAAACCGGGAGGATATATCATTATGACTACTCCTAATGGGGAATATTTCAGAAATAATTTACCCCGGTTTTCAGATTGTGCTGATCCCTCAGTATTTGAAGAGATTCAGTTTAAGCCAGATGGAGACGGGCATATTTTTCTGTTGCACAGAGACGAGATCGAAAGTTTGGCTAGCAAAGCGGATCTTGCTGTAATAGAGCTAAAGTTTTTTACTAATCCTTTAACAGCAGGGCACTTGAAAACTAGGCATTTATTACGCTTATTTCCTAAGCTAGTCGTTGACTTTTTTGAAGGATTAAGCGCAACCCAACAAGGCAAATTTTTGGCTCGCATCAACAGCCATACCCTTACTGTTTTGCAAAAACCCAATCGCCCTACCCAAAACGCGCTGGGCTTTACAAGCCATTGCTCTGCAAACAACTCGGTGCTTAATAAAATTGCACTTTAGCGTTTCAACATAATATCTAGTCGACTTCTACATCCAGAAAATCATCTAGATCAAGTATTTAATATAAATATTTCAAGGTAAATACCAGCGAATTTACATAGCTCTCAATAAATCCATATTCTGTAGAATTTAACTAGTAGAAATCGTTCGCTTTATCAATCTTTGGTAAAGCGGCTTTAATTTGTAGGCATTTTCATTCTGTTCGCAACCAATTTGCAGAAATTAAGCAGCTACTCACGCTTTTCTGATTGACGCTATCAATTTTTCCATATTGATGACTGATTGCATTTTCAATTTGGATTTCCCATCGTTTTTGTTCTAAAACCATGAGCGTTTTTTGGTATTTAGTGTCTCAAGGTTATCGGAATTTAAATACGTTTACCTGTTGCCTAGCTATTAGAATTAATCCTCTTTTTTGTGGGTAAACCGCTAGATTTATCTATTGACAAATAGAGCTATTTTTTGCGGCTTCGTGTCTCTCTCAAGTTTGTGACGGAGTAACTTCATCATGTCGTATGTTCAGATTTCTCAAAACGATCTGTTTGCAAGGGTTCGGAAGACGGTAGAGCGTTCTAATGGCCAGAATCCTTTGCGAATTTGCCATTTGTCAAAATACTACCCCCCGCAACCTGGAGGAATTGAAACGCATGTGCGAACGTTGGCAACGTCACAAGCCGCGTTGGGGGCGCAGGTTGATGTGATCTGTGTGAATGCGTGCGATCGCACCGGAGAAGACTCGCCACAAACACAAACGGTTGAGGAATTTGATCGCGATGTGCGGGTGATTCGGTTGGGTCGGATGGCGACGGTAGCGCGATTTGATATGTTTACAGAATTTTCTCGCTATTTTAAGCAGCGTGGAACGCAGTACGATATTGCTCATTTGCACGCTCCAAATCCGGCAATGGGGCTGCATTGGGCGCTGTCAAACTCATCGGTTCCGCTAGTGGTAACGCACCACAGCGATATTGTGAAACAACGGGTTCTCAAACATGTAATCAATCCACTTCTCAGCTATGTTTATCATCGAGCATCACGCGTGCTGATTAGCAATCCACTTTATGCGAATGGATCGGATTTTTTGCGTCCCTATCATCATCGAGTTGAAGTGTTGCCGTTTGGCATTGATTTGTCGATTTATCAACAGCCAAGTGATGGTGCGATCGCGTATGCCGAGCACTTGCGTTCAACCTATGGCAGCCCGATTTGGCTGTCGGTGGGGCGGTTGGTGTATTACAAAGCGTTGTGTGTGGCGATCGAGGCGCTAAAGTTTGTGCCAGGAACGTTGATGATTGTGGGCAAGGGGCAGTTGGCGGAGACGCTCAAGCAACGGGCAAAAGAGGCAGGTGTGAGCGATCGCGTGGTGTGGAAGCCCTATCTCAGCCCAGAAGAACTGGTGGGGGCATATCATGCGGCAACGGCGTTGTGGTTTCCCTCGAATGCGCGCAGTGAGGCATTTGGGTTGGTGCAGGTAGAGGCGATGGCGAGCGGTTGCCCGGTGATCAATGCTGCAATTCCGCATAGTGGGGTGACGTGGGTGAGCCGCGATCGCGTTGAAGGGTTGACGGTGCCGGTGAATGATCCGCAAGCGATGGCGCAGGCGGCTCGACATCTGTTGACAGACCCAGATTTACGGGAACGGCTTTCGGCGGCAAGCCGGGTGCGGGCTGGGCGATTTGATCAAGATTTGATGGCGCAAGAAAGCCTGCGGATCTATCAGCAGGTGATGAGGGCAACGGCGGCTGAGCCTGTGTTGGTCTAGGGCGTGGGATGGATGGCTCATGCCCCACGGCGCAAGGAGGGCAAATCATTGGTTCGGCAGCGCCGGTGTAGTTTTAGAAGAAAGAGGTCTGATCGTGAGAGTGCTTCATTTATATGCGGGAAATTTGTTTGGTGGCGTTGAAACGTACTTGGTGACTTTGGCGAAAACCCAGGCATTGATGCCCCAGATGCAGCATGAGTTTGCGCTGTGTTTTCCGGGACGATTGGCAACAGAACTGACCCAGGCGGGGGCGGTGGTGCATGAGCTTGGGGCGGTGAAAATTCGGAACCCGTGGCAAGTTTGGCAGGCGCGATCGCGCTTGAGAACAGTGTTGCGGCGGGGCGGGTTTGATGTTGTGATTTGCCATGCGTGTTGGTCGCAAGCGATTTTTGGGACGGTGGTGAAGTCGCAAAGGCTGCCGCTGGTGTTTTATTGCCGGGATACGTTGTCGGGTCAGAGTTGGTTAGAACAATTGGCGAAATGGACGGTTCCAGATTTTGTTGTGGCAAATAGTCGCTACACTCAATCGACGCTGGCGACGGTGTATCCGGGCGTGCCGAGCCAGGTGGTGTATCATCCAGTGCTGAGTGCTGGGGAGGGCGATCGCGCGGAGATTCGGCGGCAGATGCGGGATGAGTTTCAAACTCCGGAGGATCGGGTAGTGATTGTTCAGGCTTGCCGCATGGAGCGGTGGAAGGGGCATGAGTTGTTGCTGTTGGCGGTGGAGAAGCTGAAGCATGTCCCAAATTGGGAGGTGTGGATGGTGGGCGGGGCACAGCGACCCCATGAGCAGATTTATCTTGCCTCGCTTCAGGCGCAAGCGGCAACGTTGGGGATCAGCGATCGCATCAAGTTTCTGGGTCAGCGATCGGATGTGCCAAAGGTTTTAGCGGCGGCTGATGTGCATTGTCAACCCAATAGTGGTGGGGAACCGTTTGGCATTGCGTTCATTGAGGCGCTTTATGCCGGATTGCCCTTGGTGACAACGGCGATCGGGGCAGCAACAGAAATTGTGGATTCCACGTGTGGGTATTTGGTTCCGCCGGGGGATTCACAAGCGATCGCGCAGTGTTTGGAGAGGTTAATTACAAATCCGGCGGAGCGTGATCGATTAGCACAGGGTGGATTTGCTCGGGCAAATTTGCTTTGTAATCCAGTTCAGCAACTGACGAAGCTGCATTCTGTTCTGGCTCAAAGAACGGCTGTAAGTCAGCGTGGTGCAGACCCAATTGCACTGTCTGTGATGGAGTGACACGGCGAGAAGTTGGGCAACCGCTCTCCTTCGTTTAGCCCCATCAGTTTCACAAATATATAACTCACCCCTCTGGAGTCTTATGACATCGATTACTGGTGTTCCTTCGGTTTCCAAGTCAAACTTTGTTAAGAATGCCGCCTGTGCCCTTGCGGTTACGGGTGCTGCTTTGCTGCCCTTGAGCGTGCCTACGGTTGCCTCTGCTTTTACGGTGGGGCAAACGACCGCATCCTTTTCTTTAAACAATGTCAGGGGACAATCGTTTACCCCTAGCAATATTGGTCCCAATGGCACAGGCACTCCTCCCGTTGGCAATGTGCAGCTTTCCGCCTTTACCTATGCCTATGCCTCGGACGTTAACCGGACTGCTAACACGCTGTATATCTACAACTTCCTTCCTGCCCTTGCTGATCTCAACACCGGGACTGGAAACCTATATGCCAGTACTGGATTTACAGACTCAGTAGGTGGCGACTCACGCTTTAATCCAGCAAATCCAAGTCGTACCTTTACCTTTGCTGGAGCTAACCTAGATGCCAACACAACCTATTACGCTCTCTTCTCTTTAAACCAAGCTATTCGAGATGAGGATACAACCAATCCTTACTCAGGTCATTTTGAATACGTTGATAACGGCAATCTTTCAACAACCTCTTTTACTGCTGCATTTATTGCAGACTTCACTCCAACACCAGTGCCGTTTGTGTTCAATCCGTTGCTTGGTTTAGGTTGGGTGGGGTTGTCAAAGGCGCGTAAAGCCCTTCGTCAGCGTCGCAATGAGAAACGTCAGGAGGTTGCACAGGCATAACAAGCTTTGTGAAGGCGCGATCGCTCCCGGTTGGTTTATTCAATGCCGCGATCGCGCTTTGGTTTTGAGGTGCGATCGCGGGTTGAAGTTCTCTTGATAGAGGAGCCTTAGCGATCGCTCTGCTCGACTTCTCAGCCATTAGCGATCTAGAAACATGGTTATCTGAAAACGCTTAACGGTTAACTAGCTGCCCGCCCCAGCAAAAAAGTAATCACAGAAGTTTTTTGCTTTACCATCAAAGCTCCGGCAAATTTGAAACACGCGATGAGCAAACAGCACCCCTTCCAAAGAAATAGGTTGCAACCTCTGTTGGCTCGCGCTTTGCTGTCTTCTTGTTGCGATCGCAACAACAAAACAAATTATTCCTATGCGTTCAACAACTAAAACTGTTACGGCTCAATCGGCTTATGCCCTGACTGTTACGAGTGTTGCCTTGTTGTCCTTAAGTTTGCCAACTGCTGCTTCTGCGTTTACTATTGGGCAGACAAGCTCAACAGGTAATGCAACAGCCACACGAGGACAATCATTCATCCCCAGCAATATCGGTCCAAATGGGTCAGGTACTGCCCCTAGCAATGGGACAGTACCTCTCCAATCGGTAACGTTTGCCTACATCGATGCAGCTAGTCGGACAGCATCCACCCTTTACCTTTACAACTCTGTACCCACCTTTGCCAATTTAACGGCGGGTGTAGGTGCATTGCTTAATAGTGACGGGTTTTCAGATTCAATAGATCCAGATTCTCGCTTTGGCGCTTTTCCTAGCCGCACCTTCTTTTTCACCGGAGCTAACTTAGATGTGAATACCACATACTATGCGCTGTTTTCCCAAACCCAAGGTATCCGGTTCGTCAATCCTGGTAGCTATAGCGGTGGCAGTAGATATACAGGCAGTACTTCGCTCTTAGCAGCCTCAACAGACACAGCCTTTATCGCAGACTTCACTCCAACTCCAGTGCCGTTTGTCTTTAGCCCATTGTTAGGTTTGGGCGGGGTTGGTTTAGCTCAGGTGCGTAAAACCTTGTCAAAACGATGCCGACATCAGCAGAAAACTTAAGTACTTGACGATTGGCTACAGTTCGCCCTTTTATTTATTGAGAGACCCTCCTATGAAGATTCTTCTAACAACCGCGCTGACTAGCACTTTATTGCTGCTAGGAGCCGCTAAAACTCAAGCGTTAACCCTTTACAACGGCTCTTTAGGAACCCCTCCTGGAAGCCAAGGCTGGACGTTTGTTCCTGGATTTTCGCCTCCATTTGCAACTCAAACCAGCGATAGCACGGGCACGACTCTTAATACAACGGCAAATGACAGTATCCAGGCGGGCTATTCTCGATCAGATCAATCGTTTGATCGCAGCGCTGGGTATACGTTGCGGTTTGATTTGCAACTGCTGTCTGAAAACCACGCCAATCCCAACGCGCAGAACAATCCGGGGACAGATTCGATTAGCGATCGCGCTGGGTTGAGCATTATTGCCCTCAGTTCTGACCAGCAAGGCATTGAACTTGGATTTTGGGACAATGAAATTTGGGCGCAAGAAGATGGAGCCATTAAAGCTGATCCAACCCTTGCCCCAACAGGCACTCGATTTACCCATGCAGAGGGAGCCAGCTTTAATACGCAAGCTGCGATCGCTCAATATGAGTTATCCATTCTGAACAATGCTTACTACCTTTATGCCAATGGAAATTATGGTGCGCCCCTCCTAACCGGTCGCCTGCGAAACTACGCCGCAGAAGGATCTCCCTACACAATCCCTAACTTTCTATTCGTGGGCGACAACACCACATCTGCCCAAGGAAGTTTTAAGCTAGCCCAGGTTGATGTGTCCAATAGTGCAATTACACCCGTCCCTTTTGTGTTCAATCCTCTGGTTGGTCTAGGCGCATTTGGGCTGGGGCGCATTCGCAAAGCAATTCGCAAGCGTCGGTACAATAGTGCTGACTTTACAAACCTGTAAGGGCGGTTTTTGCTCATTGTTAGCCTGGTACAACTATCTTCTAAGCTAGAGAAACGGTCGAGAAGCGGTGATATTACTTAAGTACCAAGCTGACCATTGTTAAAAATACGCGCATTTACAGAATGCCGATACTACCTTGCTGAATATACTGATTGCGTGAGCCGCTCCTCACTTACCTTCTTCATGCAAGCAGTGGACTCGAAATCATGGCATTCAGAAAAAGTACACATCATCGAACTCGCTTTTCAGTAGACGTGTTTTGGATGCGATGGATTGCTATTAGCTCTGTTCTGGGTGTGATTGGGCTGTCTAACTCAGTTGGGTTGGCTCAGCCAGGCGCGGTCTCTGCTGCCAGTGCGGCTCTCCAGGAGACTCAGCCTGCTCCAAAGACCGTAGAAACCCTGAAGCGACTTTTAGAGCAATCTCCTCGCACCCCTTTGCGCCGCAACACTCCGAAAGATCACTTAACCCCGTCTAGCTACTCTGCACCTCAGCCAACGTTGCAGAGTAAACCACAACAATCTTTGCAGAGCAAACCGCAACCCAGTTTCGCCACACCAGTTGCAGCAAAAGTGAGTCGTCCGGTTGCTGCCGTTCAAAATGCAGAAGTGACTCGTCCGGTTGCTGCCGTTCAAAATAGTGCTCAGCCAAATAGTGATCAGCCAACGCCTCGCCAGCCAATTCACCAGCCAATTGCTCAGGCGACCTCAACGCAAGAATTTCTACAACACCATCGTCGAGCTAGCGCTCAACGTTTGCTAACTCCTGCTGAGACTGAAGGGCAGACAATGGCTCAGGCAGATCCATCGGCTCAAAATGCAGACACATTACGGCAAAAACTGATCATCGATCGGTTGGTGGAATTGCGCCCTCCTGCCTTTTCGCCAGGGTCAACGGTTGGCACCCCTACAGCCTTTGGTGCCAATTATGGAGATGCCTTTGTCGGTCTCTCGTTGTCAAACCGTAGACCCAGAATTAACGAAGCCGACGGTGCGCTGTCTGCCGGATTTGGGCTAGGAGATTCGGAGCAGGCGGTAGGACTCGAAGTAAGCGCCAATATTGGGAGCCTCAGACGATTTGGTCGCAATGGTGACATTGGGCTGAAACTGCACAGAGCGCTGCCTGGAAAAGCTGCGATCGCACTGGGCTACGACTCTGGCATCACATGGGGAGAAGAAAACCGGAGCACAGTTTCCACGCTGTATGGGGTAGCGAGTAAAGTGTTTGATCTGCGCCCTAGTGACCCAGATAGCACTTTGACGTTAACAGCATCGCTAGGTTTGGGTGGAGGGCGGTTTCGATCGTTTGACAATATTCAAACTGGTAGGGGCGGCGTCGGGGTGTTTGGCAGCGTCGGGGTGCGCGTTATTCCTCAAGGGTCGGTGATCGCAAGCTGGACAGGGCAAGACCTCAATCTCGGCGTTTCCTACGTGCCGATCAAAACACAGCCGCTTTTTCTAACAGCCGTTATCGGCAATGTGTTCAGTCGCAATGATAATGCAACGCTATTTTCCTTGGGAATTGGCTACGGGTTCAACTACGCCGGATATCAATACTAAATCTACTTTTTGAAGCTGTAGGAATCAGACTTGTATGAATTGGACTATTGTTTCAGTGAAACGCGCCTTAGCACTGGGAGTTTCTTTGGTTGTGCTAGGGGGTGCTGCGGCTCAGGCTAACACGCCCCGTGGAACATCGGGAATTAATACTGGCTCGGAGATCGCGCCGACTCATCTCACTCCTCGTTTTGGAGTGCCATTTTCGCTTTATACCAAAACAATCGGAGAGTTGCGCGCCATCTTCACCGAACGCGCTGCTCCTCCCAATGAACCAGGGATTTTACCGGAGCAACCTGGCTTAGTAAAATTAGATCTCAAGCGTTTAGATAGTACACCCAGTAGCATTGTTTCTAGATTTACTCGTTATGTGCTCTATCTCAATGCTCAGCGTGGACAATTTAATGTCTTTGGTAGCGATCGCCGTGGCGTTAGCAGAGATGTCAAATTTGCATTGATTCCTAAACTAAATCGACAGATTGAAATTCGATTTACACCCAAGTCGGGGTCTGGAGAATCTAGTATTCAAACAGTGATTGCTCCTAATATTAAAATTGCGGCGGCGTTGGTGGGGGTGCTGACTGCGCTTGATGTGTCAGGGCGTTCGCCTGAGTCAGCTAAGGCTGCGATCGCAATTCTGACATCGCTGGGTGATGTGAATCTCAGCAATGCTGAAACGCTCCAGTTGGCTCAATCTTTGGCGGAGACGCTGATTGCGAGTGATGGGCTAATTGCAGGGTGTGGGGGGCAAGGGGGTTCATCTTTGACGTGCACTGACCTTAAAATTGCTCAATTAGGTGCCGCGATCCGGGCGTATAACGCAGTGGTGAGCAAGAGCAGCGATCTGGTGGTGATCTCCCTAGCAAACAATGCCGAGTTTCAAGCCTTGGGTGCAGATTTACGGCGGTTACGAGAGGTGGTAGCGCGCAACACGTCTCGCTAGAGCAACTATTATTTCTGTTTAGAGTGGTGTTTCTGTTTAGAGTAGTTTAGTCCCATGCCCTTATTGCGGTATCGTGCTCGGATTGCTCAAGCGGCGAATGAGCCAAACTACTGGCTTTTAGGAATTGCGCTTGGGCTGGTTGTGTTGCACTGGCAGCTATGCTGGCGGCTCACTGGCGACTTTAACCAGATCTCGTTAGAACTGATGGGTTGGTCGGGTGTGGTGTATTGCGTTTGGCAAAGACGGCAAACAATTGTTTTAAGCAGCGATCTGCCGTCTCGCATTTTGGGCGGAGCACTGGTTGCGCTGTTGTTGGTGAGAAGTAGCTATCTCAAGTCAGCAAGTGTTGCGGTGTTGAGCGTGAATTCTCTTGCGATCGCACTTGCAATTGTGTTGGTTGCGGTTGGGGTTAAGCATCTCTTGCACTATCAGCGTGAGCTTTGGCTTGTTGCGATCGCAGCGTTTCCGGTTGGCGAACTGATTAACTATGTTGATCGCGTTACGCACTTTAGTGTGATCACCGCTCAATATTCTCATATTCTCATGTGGTATATGGGGTTCCCAGTACAGCGACAAGGGGTGCAGCTACTATTGCCAACTGGGACAGTGGAAATTTATCCTGGATGTTCGGGGTTAGAGGCGGCATTGCTTTCACTGAAAATAGCGGCTATATTTTTGTTGGTTTTTCCGACTCACTGGAGAGACAAGGTGCTGGTTCCTGGGGTTGCGATCGCGTCAGCACTTGTGGTGAATGGGTTTCGGATTGTGTTGCTCACCTATCTTGTTTCTGTAAAAAACATGACTGCCTTTGAGTTTTGGCATAGCGGAGCAGGATCGCAGGTTTTTTCGCTAATTTCGATGTCGGTTTTTAGCCACTATTGTCAGCAATTAATGCCTTCAGAGCTAGCGCCAGAGCTAGCAGAACAGCCGCTTCAAGGTGCGGTTGCGACGTCGAGGGGGCAGAAATAATGAACGTGCAGCGAGCCTATTTCCCTCTAATAAAACTAACGTTTTTTGGGGTTGTTTTGTTGATCGCAAAGGCGATTTTTGATCCCACTTTAGGACAAGCCGTCGTGCATCAGTTTCCTGATTATCTGCCTCTTGGTAACGCAAGTTTTTTGAGTAGCCATCGTGCGATCGCAAAAGATCGATATCACTATGACAATGATTCATTTCACTTAGATGGACAAAGCTACGAGTACCGTAACAATAGTAATGATAGTGATTTAACAGTTGATTTATACTATGTAAGACAGGCAAATGGAGACATCGAAAACTACTTCAAAGCTTATACATTAGATAATGAAATCGTAATTGCTGAACGACCTACGCAGAAGCAGGGTAAGAACGGCTTTTATAGCCTGTTTGAGCACAAGCGCAAAGCCTATCTGAGCACCTGCATTAATTCGCGGGGTTCAAGTACGGTGACTCGTGAGCAATTTGTGGCAAATCGGAACACCTATGATTTGCAACCCAGTCGTCTGATTCCAGTGTTGGTTGGGCGAGAAGAGCCACGAGATGCCCGATGTTTGTGGGTAACGCTGTCGATGCCTTTAGAACATCGTTCGGTTGAGACCGTGCAGCAGCAGCTAGAGGCGGCTTGGAACGATGGATATCGCAACTGGTTGTCGCAGTTTCCATCGCTTTAGTTTTGTCGATTTTCTATGGATAAGGTGCGTGTCAGATGATGCAGTTTGAATCTTCTAACGTGGGTAAAGCGATCGCAGGATTGCGTTTAATCGGGTATTTTTTGCTGGTGATGAGCGCGTTTGATGTTGTGGATATTTTGTACCCATTGCAAGTATTCAACCCGGTTTGGGAGTTTGATACGGTAGGCAACTTGGTAGAGCGCGTTGCATTTCCAATGATTGGCTTTGGTTTGGTCTTTTTGGGAGAATTTCGCGATCGCACTGGGGTTGAGAATTTTTTGCTTAAACCGTTATCTTGGTTAGTGCTAGGTGTTGCGATCGCATATTGGGTTTTGGTTCCAGTTTGTATTAGCGCCTCGTGGCGGGTGCACAATCAAACCAATGCCCAGGTGGTGTCGCAGCTTTCTCAGCAGCGCGATCAAGCGAAGACAGCGCAAAATAATTTGGCTAAAATGTCTGATGAGCAACTCAGAAATTTTGTGCAACGATCAACGGTTGGAACGCTGGATAATTTTGATGCTTCGGCGTTTCGTAAGCAACAGCTTTCAGTGATGAAAACAACGGCTGAGCAAACCGAGGTCAAAGCCCAAGCTGCGCTAAGTCAACAGTCGCAGAAGTTGCTCAAAAAAGCGCTGAAGTGGGGAGTAGGAGGGTTCGTTTCTGGGGGGCTGTTTGTGTATCTTTGGCATTTGTCGTCTTGGGCACGCCTGAAAAAAGCACCCCGGACACGATCGCTGGCGACTGTAAAATAATTAGCCTCTGACTTTTTAATTTCTTTTCGATTTCATCGTTTCTATTTTTTGTTTCATCTTGAATCATTTACTACTGCGATCGTACTGAGTTAGTCAGCCGCGATCGCAGTAGCATTGTTGCTGATAGACAACATTTACAACATTTAAGAGATATTTTTCTTTGTCTGAACCCTATACACTAGGCTGTCTACCAACCTTAAAGATTTTTTCAACCGCATAATTTTAGATGCATTCCGCTTTGAGTTTTAGGAAAACAATGTTACTAATGATGGCGCTAGAGATAGCATTTGGGGAACTGGGTATTGATGCAAATTAAGTTGAAATGATTTTTACAGGTCAGGCATTCTGGACTCGGTTTTTGCGCCAAGTGTCACAGACAAAATTGTTGCAGACAAAGCGGTTTGCGATCGCACAAGCATGTTTTATTGGACTAATCTCAGCATTGGCGGCTGTGTTTCTCAAGGCGGGGGCAACATGGCTCGTTGAATGGCGCAATGAGGTGGCTGGCGTTTTTCCGACCGTTCTTGTCTTACCTGTCTTTGGCTTAGTGGGCGGGTTTCTCGCCGGAATTTTGGTGGAGCGGTTTGCGCCCGAAGCCTCTGGAAGTGGCATTTCTCAAGTAAAAGCCGTGTTAGCGGGCGTGCCGATCGTGCTGAATTGGCGGGTGGCAGTGGTGAAACTGCTGGCAGGCGTGCTGACGCTGGGAGCCGGATTGACGCTGGGTCGCCAAGGTCCGACGGTGCAGGTGGGGGCTGCGATCGCGGCGCAACTCAGCCGCTGGGTGCCCACGTCGCCTGACTATCGCCGTCAACTGATTGCAGCAGGCGCAGGGGCAGGATTGGCTGCCGCCTTTAATGCCCCAATCTCAGGCATTCTGTTTGTGGTCGAAGAATTGCTGCAAGACACGTCGAGCTTCACCTTGGGAACGGCAATTCTCGCCTCGTTTATTGGTGCAGTTGTGTCTCGGTGGCTGGGCGGACGCAGCCTTGACCTCAACCCGTCTATGTTCAACACTGAGTTTTCTCCCCTAGACATTCCGTTTTTGATCGCGCTGGGGTTGTTGGCAGGTGGGCTAGGAGCCTTGTTTAATCAAGGAATTGTCAAGAGCTTGACGCTCAATAGCAAGCTGCGGTTGCCGTTGCCGATTCGAGTTGCGTTGGCAGGCTTTATCTGTGGAGGCTTTCTCGTGGTGCTCCCTCCGCCTCTGCGCGATACCGAAGCACTCCGCAATTTTTTAGTGAATAGCCAACTGAGTTGGCAACCCGTCGCGTTAGCGTTTGTGGCTCAGTTTGGGTTAACGCTCATTGCCTACGGATCGGGGGCACCCGGAGGGTTGTTTGCGCCATCGTTGGGGTTGGGGGCGGCTCTGGGCTACCTAGTTGGCTTGGCTGAACAAGGACTCGTTGGCAATGGATCGCCCACAACGTTTGCACTGGCGGGGATGGGCGCGTTTTTTTCGGCGGTGGCGAGAGGACCGATCACCGGAATTGTGATTGTGTTCGAGATGACAACTGATTTCAATCTTGTGTTGCCGCTCATGATTGGCTCAGTGATTGCTTATTTGGTGGCAGAGAAGATTTCGCCGGGGTCGCTTTACGATCGCTTGCTGGCATGGAAAGGAATTCATCTTGAAGACTATGGGGCAAATCAGCTTTGGTCGGCGCTAACGGCGGCAGAAGTGATGCAGCCCAAAGTCGAAACGCTGTCGAGTGGCATGACAATCGAGGAGGCGATTCAGGCATTTTCTCAGTCTTCTCATCGCAATTTTCCGGTGTTAGAAGATCGGAAACTTGTGGGGATTGTGACCCAAGATGATTTAATTTCTATCCAAAAACAGTCTAGTCGAGACATCAAAGTTGCAGACATTATGACGGCTGATCCAATCACGGTGATGCCTAAAGATACGCTGGCACAAGTGCTAAATCTGCTGAATCGGTATCGCCTGAGTGCGCTGCCTGTGGTTGAGCATCGGAAACTGGTTGGCATTATTACGCGCGGGGATACGATTCGGGTTGAGGCGAATTATCTCGATGGCACGATGGCACAGACCCACCAAAAGTTTGATCCGTCGTATCTGGTGTATCAGACTTGTGCCCCTGCCACAGGGCGCGGACGCTTGCTCGTGCCGTTGAGCAATCCACAAACGGCAACCCCGTTGCTGAAAATGGCGATCGCCATTGCCCGCGATCGCCGCTATGAAGTTGAGTGTTTGCAAGTGGTGACTATTTCGCGCGATCGCGCCCCCTCGGAAACGCTTGTCCGCACGAAAACTAGCCAGAAACTTTTGCGCCATGCGGTGCAGATGGGGCAAGCATGGCAGGTGCCAATTCATACCCAAATTCGGGTGGCGCACTCGGTTTCAGAGGCAATCTTAGAAGCGGTGAAAGAGCGCCATGTCGATCTGGTGTTGATGGGTTGGAAGGGCAACACGTCAACGCCGGGTCGCGTGTTTAGCCGGGTGGTGGATACGGTGATTCGGCAAGCGCCCTGTGAGGTCGTGCTGGCAAAATTGCGCGATGAAACGTGTTTTGATCGGTGGCTGATTCCGATCGCAGGTGGCCCAAATGCCCAAGAAGCAATTCAACTGTTGCCCGCGCTGACCACCCTTAGTAAAATGCCAGAAGTTGATGTGTGTCAGGTGTTTCAGCCCGAACAACTGCCGGACACAGGGCTGCTAGAACAAGCCTCTCATTTTCTCAAGCGCCGCGTCAAGGGCAGCGTGACGATCGCGCCTGTGTCTGCGGGGTCGGTGACAGCGGCGGTGATTCAGTATTCGCAAAAACATCACAGCGATGTGATTATGCTGGGCGCAAGCCGAGAGCGATTGTTGCGCCAAGTGGTGCAGGGCAATATTCCAGAAGCGATCGCTCGGAATACAGACTGCACCGTGATTTTAGTGCGAGGTGCCACGGCATGATGATAGAGACATTCAGGCTTGAGTTTACCCATCTGGACAGAAGTTCTTTTTGGGCATCTCAGCGAGGTTAGAAGCATGATTGTTTATCGCGATTTACCAAACCTATGGCTTCTACCGTTTTAATAACAGGCGCGTCTCAGGGCATTGGTCGCGAGACTGCCCTTCTGTTTGCGCGCCATGGATATAACGTGGTTTTGGCGGCTCGCAATGCCGAGCGGCTAGAGGCACTGGCTCAAGAGTTGGCAACGTTTGAGCATGCCGCGATCGCAGTGCCAACCGATGTTCGCGACCCAGAGCAGGTGAACCAGTTAGTTGAGCGTGCGATCGCGGCATACGGTTCGGTTGACGTGCTGGTGAATAATGCTGGCATTTATACCTCTGGGCCCACAGAGCAGTATTCGTTAGACGATTGGCACTTGATTTTAGATACCAATTTGTGGGGCTATATTCACACGATTCACGCCTTGCTGCCTCACTTTATCCGCCAAGGATCGGGAATGATTGTGAATCTTAGCTCGATCGGTGGGCGGGTTCCAACTCCATATCTGGTTCCCTATGCAACGAGCAAATTTGCGGTCACTGGTTTGACCAAATCTCTAGAGTCAGAGCTTGCCCCAAAAGGAATTACCGTTTGCGGCATCTATCCCAGTTTGATTAAGAGCAATTTCATGGAGCGGGCGCTGTTTCAGGGCACAGATGAGGAGGACAAACAAGCGCGGCGTCAACAGCTTGAGCAAGTGTTGGCAATGCCTGTGATTGAGAAGCCAACGGATGTTGCCGAAGCGATTTGGGACGCCGTTCAACACAAGCGTACGGAGGTGCTGGTGGGGTCAGCTAAGCTGTCGCTGTTCTCAAATCGGCTGTTTCCGGGCTTGCTTCAGCGAGTGATGCAAAAAACTTTTAAGAATAAGGATAAAGCGGCAGCGTCGTGAATGCCCGCTAGGGTTTTGAGGGGCGGCAGTTGCAACCGAGGGAGCGGATGAGTAAGTCGAGCCTTCTCTGAGTAGCTCATCCGTCGCCAGATGGCAGGTTTTGGCTAAAAGAGACCTGCGCCAACAGCTTTTCTAGACTGGGTTGGAAATCTCTACTCAAAAGATTCTATTTTGCACGGTCGGACGCTTTAAACTGGTAGGAAGACGGGCGCAATGTTTTTGACAGCTTTTGCGTCAGTTTTATAGAATAAATCGCTGTAATCGAGCAACCTACCATGAATGCTCTGAATGCTCTATGGAGTCGGGGATTGAAGTTAGTGTATGGGAAAGAGCCTATTACGGGCTTTGTGCTAATTGCAGGCGCGGTAGATGTCGCGATCGGTAGTCTAGATCAAAGCTCATCCCTTGTTTTCTTTGGGTTGTGCGTTGTTTCAGCCGCTCTTGGGCTACGTTTGTGGCAGTTTTATCGGCGTCCTACTACCAATCGAGGCGAGATGCGAGACGAGCGGGTTGCCCTGAGCGCTTTGCCGCCGCAGTCGTCTCGCCCCTCTTTACCAACGTTGAGTGTCCCCAAGAAGCGATGAATGCCGTTAAGACACCGTTGCTCCTGAGAATTGGCGAAGTGTCGGCTCAGAGCAGTCTACCGATCAAAACTATCCGTTACTACGATGAAATTGGGCTGCTTTCTCCTGCCGTTGAGCGATCGCAGGCGGGCTATCGCCTGTTTAGACCGCTTGTGATAGAGCGCTTGGGTTTCATCAAACGCGCGCAATCCCTAGGGCTGAGCCTGACCGAAGTCAAAGATATTTTAGAGGTACATGATCAGGGGCAGTTGCCCTGCGATCGCGTTAAACAGCAAATCCACGGAAAAGTTCAGACTATTGATCAGCAGATCAGGCAGTTGCAGGCGTTGCGAGCCGAACTGCAAGACCTGCTGAATGACTGGCAAGAAGAGCCATCGGCGCATCTGGCGGAGACCCTGATTTGTCCTAACATCGAGACGCTTTAAATTATTTTCAATGCTGCCCGCGCCAAGACAGAGCTTGCTAGAAAGCTGTTGGCGGTAGTATTGGATGGCTTTACTGCTGGTGCTGCCTTGGGAAATTGTGCACCGACGGCAATCTTGAACGCGGCTACAGACGCCCTGCCAAAATCGTGCCAATCTAAATTGACCGCCCTCCTGTGGGTACTCTAACCCTGACTAGCTTCCTTACTGGCATGACTATGCAGAGCGTCTCTACCGCCATACCCTTTGTCGATCTCACGTTACAACACCAGCCGATTCAACCTCACATTGACCAAGCCATCCGCACCGTCATCGAGCGGGGTGACTATGTGTTGGGGCAAGCCGTCGTCGAGTTTGAGCAAGCATTTGCCAAAGCGTGCGGCACCGCGTTTGGGGTGGGCGTCGCCTGCGGAACTGATGCGATCGCGCTGGGTCTGCAAGCCTGCGGAATTGGCAGCGGCGATGAAGTGATCTTGCCAGCAAACACCTTTGTCGCAACCCTAATCGGCGTTTTGAGAGCAGGCGCTACCCCGGTTTTAGTCGATTGCGATCCTAAAACGGCACTGTTGGATCTAGGGGCGGCAGAAAAGGCAGTGACTCCTAGAACCCGCGCCATTGTGCCGGTGCATCTCTACGGGCAAATGGTGTCACCAACGCTGTTACGGGATTTAGCCAACACCTACGATCTGATCATTTTTGAAGATGCAGCCCAAGCGCATTTAGCGCAGCGAGAAGGATTCCGAGCAGGGTCTATTGGGGTTGCTGCTGCGTTTAGTTTCTACCCCAGCAAAAATCTAGGGGCATTGGGCGATGGCGGTATTGTTGTGACTCAAGACGACGCGATCGCGGCAAAACTGCGATCGTTACGCAACTATGGCGCACCTCGCAAATATTTTCATGTCGATTATGGAACCAATAGCCGGTTAGATTCGATGCAGGCAGCAGTGCTGAGCGTCAAGCTGCCCTATTTAGAAGAATGGAACCGCGATCGCTTGCGGATTGCCGAGCAGTACAACGCCCTGCTCAAACCCCTCAACTCGAAAGGGCTTTTACCCATCCAAAACCAGAGCGGCAAAGGGCATGTCTATCATTTGTATGTGATTCGAGCGTTTCAAAATACACCAACCGGCGACCTGATCTGCCCGATCGATCGCGATCTCCTGCACGACCGTCTCAACGCCCAAGGCATTCAAACAGGAATTCACTATCCGTTGCCCTGTCACCTTCAGCCTGCGTTTAAAAACTTGGGGTATCGTGCCGGGGACTTCCCGATCGCCGAATTATTGTGTCAAGAAATTATTTCTTTACCCATGTATCCGGGACTTACTGAGGAACATGTGATACAAGTGATGGGCACGATTGAGGAAGCGCTCGCCACACCCTCTGCAATTCAACTTTCAGCCTAACCGCTATGCAAACTGCCCGGATCTCTCTTCTAGAACGCTACTGGAGCGATGCTGCCCTGCTCGGCTTGCTCACGCTGATGTATGCCCCCCTACTCTTGCATTGGGGAGACGGCTGGCTGCGAAAATCCATTAGCATCGAGCACGAGTATTTTAGTCATGGGTTGATCGGGTTGCCGTTTGCCGCTTACATCGCCTGGATGCACCGCAAACGATGGCAGCGGCTCACCCCCTCGGCACAAAACCTACCTTCACGTTCAATGCCTCAAGCAGAATGGGGAGGGGCAAATCTGCTCGGTGCAGGGTTTCTCCTGATCGCTGGCGTTTTTTATCTCAGTGGATTACCTGATCCAGTGAATCTCTCTTTTCCATTGCTGCTCACCGGACTCTGTTTATGGCTCAAAGGCTTGCCTGGGCTGAAACTGCAAGCGTTTCCCCTCCTACTCGTTTTTCTGGCGACGCCTAACGAGATTCCTTACCTGATTACGCCCTACACACTACCGCTTCAGGCGTTTATTGCCGGAAGTGCCGGATTTATTCTCACCCAACTGGGCATGGATGTGACGGTGCAAAACATCTATTTACTGGTGGGCGGAAAATTGGTAGAAGTTGCGCCCTACTGTGCAGGGCTGAAGATGTTGTTCACCAGTTTGTATGTGGCGCTGATGTTGCTGTATTGGACAGATAACCTGCGATCGCGCCAAATTGTGACTGCCTTTCTAGCCGCCACGATCGCGCTCAGCATTCTCAGCAACATCGTCCGAAATACCTTGCTGGCCTACTTTCACGGCACGAGTCGAGACGCTGCTTTTCGCTGGCTGCACGATGGCTGGGGCGGCGATGCTTACTCAGCCGCCATGCTGGGCTTGCTGGTACTGCTGCTCCACCAAATCGAATCTTTTTTCGCTCCAACTGTTCCTCAAGACTCCCTCTGAATTTTGCCCCATGCAACTGTCTCTCCCCAAGCTTAAGCGGCGTTCCCTGACCAAATTGGTGGTTTTAGTTTTGCTGGTTGCCCTCGTCTGCTGGGGGGCAATTCCGGGCTATCTAGCAGGCGGCAAATGGCGCTGGGCATCGCCACCCAGAATCGTGGTTCTCAAGCAACTCAAGCAACTGAAACAAGATGGGCTGGCGCTCACCGAGTGGCAAACCCTCGATCGGCAAACCCCGATCATTGGCGATCGTCAATGGGTACAGCAAACGATTCGGGCAAACCTCAGCGCTGAACAAAGGGTGGATGGTTCTCCCACGGAGGCAACGCTGTTTTTGTTTCCGCAAAACGGACCGATGGATCAGCCGGCGGTGGAATGGACAGATCTAGATGGCGCTCAAGGCTGGAAAACAGATTCGGCTCGAACCGCAGAATTTGTCACCTCCCCATTGCCTGCCCTCGTGAGTGCCCGCTTTTTTCGTGCGTGGACAGAGAAGCAGACTTACGCAGTGCTGCAATGGTATGCCTGGTCAGGGGGGGGGCATGCGATGCCGAGCCATTGGTTTGTGGTGGATCGGTTGGCTCAATGGCGCGATCGCCGGGCGGCTTGGGTGGCGGTGAGTGTGTTGTTGCCCATCGAACCGTTGGGTGACATTGAGAAATCTTGGTTAAAGCTGGAGTCGTTGGCGCAAACTGTTCAGGTCAACCTGATGGAGGGCGTGCTCAATGACAATGCTGGGTGAGCCAATTGACGATCCACCCGTAGAATGGAAAGCAATCTTCATAAAAAAGCACACAAATCTAATCCGGAGATGCCTGAAATTTGTGCGATCGCAGTGAATAAAGAGAAATGATTGGACGCCCTGCCCCCGTCCTCCTCCGCTCCCTTCATTCCTGGCTGCAAGGCGGTGTTGCCTTCACCCATTTATTTGCACAGATTATTTGCACAGAAGGGGTCGAGTTCTACCGAGTATTGGTGAAATCCATCGTGCTGTTAGCCCGTCTATGTTCCCGCTATGTCTTTAGCTTCTCGATTAACTGCGTTCTATTTAGTGAGTACTCATTCCGTCGTCACAACCTTGCCTTTGGTGGCGCTCACCTGGGCTGCCGGAACGGTGAAGGCTGATTTGGCATCAAGTCAACCTGCCTTCGATCCGCGATTAGATCACCTAGATCAACCGCTCCTAAGCCAGGTACCCGGTCAAACCCCGATGCCGCCTGTACTCAATCCGGCAGATCCAGCTAGTGCAGAGCGCAACTCCGAAGACCCCATGGCTCCCCAGCGCCCCACCTCCCTAGACTTGATCGAGCAAGCACGGCAGCGGCTTCGAGAGAAAGGGGAGCTTCCCGCCACGACCCCAGGAAATTTGGTGGTGCCCGTCGTTCCAGTCACGCCGCTGTTGCCGATTTCTCCTGCCCTGGTGTCGCCGCCGCCCTCGTTTGAGCCTTACCGTTTGGGCGGTGGCGACAGCATTGCGGTAGTCGTCCAGCGCTTTCCAGACTTAAATTTTCAAGCCGCGATCGATCAAGAAGGCAACATTACGGCTCCGCTTTTGGGTCGTCTTTCGCTGGCAGGACTGACGATTGAACAAGCCCAAGAAAAAGTCCGGCAAGGACTCAATCGCTATGTAATTGACCCGATCGTGTATCTGGCACTGACCAATCCTCGCCCGGTTTTAGTCACCCTCACCGGCGAAATCACGCGCCCAGGGTTGTATCCACTGCCGTTGCCACGGGTGAGCGCTGCTTTGCTGACCGCAGGCGGAGCAACCGCAACCGCAGACTTGCGATCGGTGCGAGTCAAGCGCAGTTTGCGGGATGGGTCTACCCTAGAAGAAAAACTCGATTTGGTCACGCCGTTGAAGGATGGGTCTGCTTTGCCCGATCTGCGGCTGCAAGACGGGGATGTGGTGGTGATTCCCAAGATCGAGCCGGGAACCAGTCAAGACTACGATCGCGAGTTGGTCGCTCGTTCTACGCTGGTTAAGCCGCAAATTACGGTGCGGATTCTCAGCTATGCCAGTGGCGGCTTGGGCAACGTCACACTTGCCAACGGCAGTACCTTTCTAGATGCTTTGTCGGCGGCTCGACCCAACCCCGATCGCATCGATTTTCGCCGCGTTGCGCTGATCCGATTTGACCCGGTGCAAAAAAAAGCCGTCTCGCGCGAAATCAACGCTAGAAACGTGCTCATGGGCGATCTATCGCAAAATGTTGCCCTAGAAGACAACGATGTGATTGTCATCGGTCGGAATTTAGTGGGCAAAATCACTTACGCGCTCAATACGTTCACCCAACCGTTTCGGGACGTGCTGGGATTTCTGTTGTTTTTTAGAGAGTTGCGCGGCGGCGCGGCTAATCTGTTTGGTCCGAATAATAGCGATGACGATCGCTAGAGCTTCTCCCCTGCTTTAACTCGATGGGCTTCTACCTATGTCTCCAATTGTCAAACGTTATCTTCTCGCCGTTAACCGATATAAGTGGGTCATTCCTGCCGGGGTGGCAGTAGGGTTGGGGGCTGCCGGAGTGATCGCCATTCAGCCCGAAGCCCCGCCCATCTATCTTGCTGAGGCTTCCCTGGTGTCCAACGCTCCGCCTATTGCTTTTTCCACCATTGGCACAGAAGTGCGGCAGCCGGTAGAGACCTTTACAGCAGATGCGCTGTTGCCCAAAGAGTTGATTGAAGCGATCGCAAAAGAGGTTGGGCTTGCCCCCAAAGATCTCAACAATCGGATTGCTGTCAAAATCGGAGCAGGCGGCAAAAGCGGCAAAGACGAAGGCGGCAAGGCACAAATAGACCTCACCTACAAAGATGACGATCAGCAGCGAGCCGCGAGGGTGATTCAGCAGCTGCCGCAGCGCATTGTGGAGCAGAGCCAATCTAACAACTCAGCGCGCCTGCGATCGGTAATCGACTCGATCGAGCAACGGTTACCCAAAGTTAAAAGCGAATTGACAACGGCAGAAAACGCTCTAGAAACCTTTGATCGCTCCCAGGGGACGCAAATTTTGGCGGCTCAAGATGGCAGCATTATCAAATCGATTACGGGCAGCCAGCAGCAGGCGCGATTGCTTCAGCTACAGCTAGACGGGGTAAACACCCAAATTCGCAGTTTGCAAACCAAACTCGGACTCAACCCCGACCAAGCCTACGTCGCTTCTGCCCTCAGTGCCGATCCGATCATTGCCAGTCTGCGCGCTCAGATTCAGCAAGTTGAAGCGCAACTGGCGGTGTTGGGCAAAGATTTGCGGGTCGAACATCCCCAAATGGAGACGCTGAGAAAACAGCAAGAAGCCTTTGAAGAAGAACTGCAAAAACGGGCAGCAGAAGTGGTCGGCGGTGGCGGGTCGGCGGCACCGCTGATTGGCAATGTGCGGCAAGATAGCAGCCTTGATCCAGCGAGACAGCAATTGGCAAATACGCTGGTCAATCTTCAGACTCAACAAGAAACCCTTCAGCAACAGTTGATTTCGACCGCGCGATCGGAGCAAGAATTGCGCCAAGAATTCTCCAACATTCCCAATAAGCAAATGGAGCAAGGTCGCCTGCAAGATCAGGTAAAGCTCAAGAAGAGTCTCTACGATCAGATGCAGCAAAAGTTGGTGGATGCCCGTGCGGCAGAGGCTGAAACCGTGAGTAGCTTGAGTTTGGCAAGAAATCCGTCGGTTGCCCCGGCTAGCCTCAAGGCTCCTAAAAGTATTCCGGTGACGCTGGGCATTGGCGGGATTGTTGGGCTGGTGCTGGGGGCGGGGTTGGTGTTTTTGCTGGATACCTTAGAGGGCACGTTTTACACCGAAGAAGATCTGCGCGAGGCGATTCGACAGCGAGATGTGGCAATTTTGGGCGTGTTGCCGCGAGTGAAATCCTTTATTCCTGGCAGTTCGCCGGTGCTGATTCAGCCCAATTCGCCGTATTTTGAATATTATGAGCGGTTTCGCAGCAATTTGCGGTTGACGGATGTGAAAGCGCCGCGAGTGGTGATGCTGATCAGTACGGTCGATGGAGAAGGGAAAACGGTGACGGCGTATAACCTAGCGATCGCATCTGCCAGAGCCGGAAAACGGACGTTATTGATGGAAGCTGACTTGCGATCGCCCTCCTCGGCTCACTATGTCAATCTCTCGGCCGATCCCGACAGCCAGATCGAACCGCTGCGCTTTTTAGGACAAATGAGCGACTGCATCCGGCTAGCTCCAGAGGTTGAAAATCTTTACGTGGTCGCCAGCCCAGGACCGCAACAGCAGTCGGCTTCTATTTTAGAATCGAGCGAAATGCGGCGATTGCTTGAAGATGCACGGGGGCGCTTTGACCTTGTGATTTTAGATTCGCCAGCGTTGAGCAAGTGCAACGATGCGCTCTTGCTCGAACCGTTCACCGATGGCATGATTTTGGTGACCCGTCCGGGGGTGACTCAGCAAAGTTTGCTAGAAACGGCGATCGATCAACTCAACGAGTCAGACAATCTCCGGCTGCTGGGAGCCGTCACCAACGGAGCCGAGGTGCAACTTCCGCGATCGGTGGAAGAGACGATGCTAGCAGAAGCGCAGGCGGCACTGTCTATGAATGGGGCTGCTGCCAGTCAGCCGGGGGTTCCTACGGCTCATCTAAACTAACGAAGTTTTGAGATCCGAAGCTCAAGTTTCAAGGGTTGAGGCTCAAGGGTGCAGTTCCGGGGTCAATGTTTCAAGCTCTGAAGTTGGAGTTTCGAGTTTGGAGGGCGGAGTGCCGAGTTCGGAGGATGAAAGAATGGGGGTTGGAGAGCCATCCTTTGAACTTTGCTTTGCGAATCCCTTTGGACATTGCAGCTTTTTGACCACTGCTAAGGAAATTACGCCGCTAAAAGAGGCACTCCTAGTGCTTGTAAATCAATGGTTCCTACATTTCGAGAATAGTTATCTAAGGTAATCGCAACAACTTTGCCATCGCTGTCATAGTCCAGAATCAAGTCATCGGTGATGGCATCTGTTGCCGCGACTGGTTTTGTGGTTAGCTCGATCGCTAGAGTATCTGTTTCAGGAAAATACTGAATTTTCATTGGGGTTCTTCACCTCGCTGCTGTCGCTTGTAGAAGTTACGGTCAAAAAAGGCATTATCGAGTTTGGCTTAGAGCTTGTAGAGTTGGCTGGTGGGTTTGTGGAAAAGTATTCGTTGTAAAGCTTGGTGATGCCCCCACTGTTTTTTGGTTTAGGGAAAGTAGCGGTACATTTCTTTGCGATGAAGGACTCTCACAAAAACGATTCCAGTTTCATCTAAGACCAAGCCGATGCGGTAGTTGCCTACGCGAATGCGATAGCAGTTGCCATCGGCTTTGAGTTTTTTAATGTTGTTGATATCTATTAGGTTGACCGCTGCTTCTGCTTCTTCAATGACGGCTTGGATTTTTCGTAGCAAGTCGGCATCGCGGAGTTTGCCAAGGTCTTTCTCGAAGCTTTTTCTAAACGTGACGATCACGCTTTTGGCTCCAGAAGTTGAAAGATGGTGTCGCGGCTAACAAGTTCGGTGGTTGTGCCTTCAGCGATCGCTCGCTCCATTGCGATATCTTCGATGACTTCTGCAATTAGCTCAGAAAATTCGGCTTTGTTATCTTGCAAAAGTTCCATGATGGCGCTTTTGAGTGCTGTTTTGAGTTGGTCGGGGTCGAGGGTGATGTCAGCCATAGTGCATTCATGAGGTTGATTTGAGTTTGACAGGTTGCAAGTAGAGCCAGTGGCTTATGGTGCCCAAGCACCAACGATCGCCACGCCGCGTTTTTCTTTTTCTGCTAACTCTAAGTTTAACGTCAGCAGTTTTTCGAGCAGATCATCGTCTGGGTTGAAGCCGTAAGCTTGCATCACGAGTTGATCGAGTTTGGCGTGGAGCTTGAAGAGTTGGCTGGTGGGTTCGTGGAAGTATTCGTTGTAGAGTTTGGTGATGCCCCACTGTTTTTTCTCCATTTGGGTGCTGCGGTAGTCGTGGAGATCTTGGGCGGTGGAGCGGATGGCGGTGATGAGGTTAGGAGTTGAGGTTTGGGGGAAGGGGAAGGTTTCAAAGCAGGTGTTGTGAGTGTAGCGAGTTCGATCTTCAAGCGTAGAACTTTGTGCTTTTACCCAGGTTCGATGCACATTTGAGGTGAGAATTCCAAGAATGTAGAAATCTTCTGAAGCAACAGGCTTAGTAGCTTTTCCTGGCAAAGCATTAGCTGGACAAAGCAAAAAAATAAACCATTTAGATGTTTCTGGCACAGCAAAGTAATGTTTTAGAGGAGCAATAGCCCTACGCATTTTCGGCGCGTTCTCCCCAAGCTTCCACCAGTTTAATCTTCTTGTATCTCGTCGGTTTTGATCTCTCTCAGGTTTAACCGTTGTCTTTATATGGTTGAAGGGCAGTTGATAGTCACTTGCGTCTTCAACAGTCATGTCATCAAAATCAATAATCCATCTATCTGGCTTTCCATCTGGAACCTTAGCCAAATTGGAGCCATCTAGGAAGAGTTTCAATACCCGTTTATTACTTCGATCATTTTGAATCCAGAATTGGGCTTCTTGTTCAGTAATTAAGAAGCCTTTACCACCTGGCATAACACCTTGCAGGCAATAACTTAGGTTGGCTGTGAGTCGAGAAGCTGTTGATACATCGGTAGTTGACTTAAGCGAAGAACTTATAGACGCAACAATCTGACCATCCAAATAACGCTCTTGGGTTTTCTCATAGCACCAGTTAACGATACTGACATGTACTTTGGCTTCTCCTGACCAAGGCTGTGTTGAGACAGCATCATGAATAATTCCTCCGCTATGAGTGACGTAATCTAACCCAGCCTTTCGAGTTTTCCCCTGACTAATCGTATTTGTCGCAACTAAGCCTGCTCGACCTTTTCCGCTTAAGTTTTCGTGAGATAACCTGAACCAGTAACTACTAATATCCACCTGATCCACAACGCCAGGAAATCTTTCAAATACCCGGTTAACTTGTTCATCACCTAGCTCTTGCCGCAGACGATAACCACCCAAGAAAGGAGGATTGCCAATAATCGCGTCTGCCTTCACCCACTCCGTAAACAGCGCATCCTGGCAGACAATATTTTCATCCAGCGTATCCAACGGTAGAGCAGGCTGGTCATGAATATCGCAAAGGTCGATCGCCACTTTGCGGGCAATCATCAGCGTCACTCGCGCCAACTCCACCGCAAACTCATTCGTATCCATCCCATAAAACTGCTGCGGGGTAACAAACCCAATGCTCATCTGCCCCTGCCCACTCTCCGACCGCCGTCGCGCATCAATCTTGTCTTGCAGCACCCGCTCCAGCCGTTTTAGCTCTAGATACGCCATGTAGAGGAAATTCCCCGACCCACACGCCGGATCAAGCACCTTATAGTCTCGCAACTCCGTCTGCAACGTAGAAAGTTCCGCCAACGTCGTCGCCTGCTTGATCTTCTCTTCCCAATAGCGCGTGATCGTCGGACGAACAATCTTGAGAATATCTTCTTCAGAGGTGAAATGAATGCCGTGGGCATGACGTTCAGTGCTGTTGCTTTTGCCGATCGCCGACTCAAAGATGTTGCCAAAAATCGACGGACGCACCGCTTTCCAGTCTTGCGAGGCAGCCAACTCCAACAGTTCCAATTCTTTCTCGGTCAGTTCCAGGGGATGCACCTCCCGAAACAATCCGCCGTTAAAGTATTCCACTCCCTGATAGCGTCCTGCGGTCGCCGTCCCCGGTCGATTCATCTCCTGAAACAAGTTCCCTAAAATATCGTAGGTGTTCGAGGGTTTACCCTGGCGCGATCGCTCTAGGCACTCGCGCACCACGCTAATAAATAGATCATCCGGCAATAGGTTTCGATCTTCCGCAAACATTGCTAGCACACATTGCAGCACAAATCGCTGAGCCGTTTTTGGATCGATGGCATCCTGCTTTCGCTCAATCAGCATCGTCAGCAATTCGCCCATGCGTCTCGCTGCCTTCTCGGTCACCGATACCAAATTGTTGTTAAAAACAGGCGCACGATCCACCTCTGGATTCATAAACGCGAACGCCCCCGCTCGTTCGGGCAGACGTTCTAACGCAATCTTCTCGATCGGCTCTTCCGACTGCTTGCGAAAGTCATAGATCCAGAACTCATCAAAGTTGCACAGCATCACATAGCTAGGGCACTGCAACTGCATCCAGTACGTCACCGCTTGGGCGTAATGCTTGTTGAGGTCTTCGCCCCGCTTCTTCATCTCAATTAATAAATGGGGCTTCCAGGCAAGATCCGCAAAGCCCGTATTGCCTTTTTTGCTGCCCTTTTTTACTCGTTCTTCCAGCGTTGCCCCCGCTTCTTTTACGCCTTCATGCCCAAATGCCTGAAAAAAGCGATCGAGGAAGTTCTGGGACTCCCCTTTCTCATCACCTTTGAGATGCTGCTGACAGTAGCGGACAAATTTCTGGAGGCTTTCGGGCGTGGATGGCATGGAACAATTTCAGTATGGGGCTAACAGAAGCGGCAATCGATGGGCATAAACTGAGCGTTCAGTGTGCCCTCCTCACTCTCCAAGTTACAGACTCTCAACTCGGACTGCCGAGAGGATAGAGCGATCGCTTGAGTTCAAACCTCGACGTTTTGAGCTTTGAACTCCAACCTTCAACCTTTTTACTCGAAGATTCGACCTTTTTACTCCAAATTCCGACTTCCCAGCCTAAAGGTTCGACCTCCGAACCCGGAACATTAAGCTTTTTGCTCTAAAAACGAAGCTCAGAACTCGGAACGTCGAGCAATTTGCTTCAACCACCAAGCTCTGAGCTTCAACGATGAGCTTCTGAAGGTAAATCGTCAGGGGTTTTAATACACTGATGCTCCTAGCGATCGCGTCGTTTCCTCAACCGTCTGCCCCACCTTGGGTTACTCAGAGAATTCCGTGCGCTGCCCCCTTCAAAACTCTTCTATACTGACGAATAGAATTCCACTTCATTTGGCTTGGCTATGAATTCTGTCACCTGCCCCGTTCCTGTGGAACAGCGACCCCTCAACGAGTATCAAGACCTCAAAACATCCTGGTTCTTTCGCTGGGCAACCCTCGATCGGTGGGGTTACCTCAAGCCGATCGCAATTTTATGGGTGATTAATTGGCTCGTTGCAGGCCCGATCGCCTCTGTGAGTTTTGCGCCTTCCAAGCACCTGCCCCAGTTTTTGTTGCTGGCATCGATCGGCGCTAGCTTGATTCCGATTTTGGCACTCGTGCGGCTATATTTGGGCTGGGTCTACGTGAGAACTCGCCTCCTGAACACCAGCGTATTTTATGAAGAATCGGGCTGGTATGATGGGCAGATTTGGCAAAAACCGCCAGAAGTGCTGGCTCAAGATCAGCTAATTGTGTCGTATCAGATCCAGCCGATATTGCAACGATTGCAAAAATCGTTTGCTGCGATCGCTGCCGCCTTTCTGCTCTGCGGGGTAGTATGGTGGCTTTTGTGACGACCGATTCTAACAACTCGTAACATTTTTTCACGCCGGTTTCCACCTAATGCTAAAGTCTTTCCCATGACAAGGGGTAAACGAATTCAAAGCACCGCACAGCTAGAGGTGAGGCTTTTGCGGGAAGGCATTACTGAATCAGTTCATTCTGCTCAGGCGATGATTTGTGACGATCGCGGTCGCATTCTTCTCTGCGCTGGCAATGCTGAGGCGGCTACGTTCGCGCGATCGGTGCTCAAGCCGTTTCAGGCACTAGCCGTGACTACCACCGGCACCCTAGAGCGATTTAGCTTAACCGATCGAGACTTAGCGATCGTGTGCAGTTCCCACAAAGGCACGATCGAGCAGGTTCGGCAGGTTTTTAATATTTTGTGGCGCGCAGACATCGAACCCACCGCCCTCCAATGCCCGACGCCAGAAGGGAAAAAAAGTCCGCTTCAGTATAACTGCTCTGGAAAACATGCCGGCATGCTAGCCGTTTGCCAGCAGCGCGGGTTTCCCCTCACCAGCTATCTTCAGTACAATCACCCGATTCAGCAGTTGATTTTGGGCAAGATCGCCGAACTGCTGCAAATTCCAGCCGAAGAATTTATTCCAGCGCGGGATGATTGTGGGGCACCAACCTACTACATGCCCCTGCGGCAGTTGGCATGGCTCTATGCCCAGCTTGCGTCGGGCAACAGCCTAGACATGGAACGCGTGTCTAGAGCCATGACCCACCATCCCACCATGGTGGCAGGCGATGGAGAATTTGATACCGAACTGATGCGCCTCACCGAAGGCGAGATTATCAGCAAATCGGGGGCAGAAGGTGTGCAGTGTATGGGGCGGGTCGGAGAAGGGGTTGGACTGGCGATTAAGGTGACAGACGGGGCAAAACGAGCAAAATATGCGATCGCAATCCACATTCTTCAACAAATGGGGTGGATTACGCCATCGGTGGCTGAAACCCTGTCTGAAACCTACATCACCCTCGGACGCTACAAACGGCTCGATGTCACCGGCGAACTCTCTATGCTCTGAACTTCTACGCTCTGAACCTCTACGCTCTGAACAATGCTACGAATCCCTAACATGAATCACTAACGCAATATCACTACACTCCGTTCTCTCGATCGTTGCATTGGGAACATTTGGCACCCCAAATTCGTTGTTACAATCCACAGAACTCCGTTCACACTATTATCAACTCTCGCTATTTGTTGCGCCTCCTATGAGTGACACCATTCTTGACGTTCGGAACCTTCAAGTTGAATTTAAGACGGATACCCGAATCGTTAGAGCGGTAGACGGGATTTCGTTTCAGGTCAAACGGGGGCGCACCCTGGGCATTGTGGGAGAGTCGGGATCGGGCAAGTCGGTGACATCGTTGGCGGTGATGGGGCTGATTCCCAATCCCCCAGGGCGAATTACGAACGGTGAAATTTGGTTTGACCCCGATCAAACCGACGGGGCAGCGGTTGATCTGCGAACGGTTTCGCAGGAGAAACTGCGGAGTTATCGCGGCGATCGCATCGCCATGATTTTCCAGGAACCCATGAGTTCGCTCAACCCGGTGTATACCTGCGGCTATCAGTTGGTAGAAGCCATTCGTCAGCACACCCGGCTTTCAGAGCCAGAAGCGCGACGGCGAGCCATTTCACTATTGCAAGAAGTGCGGGTTTTGCCGCCAGATGCCGAGTTAAAGCGGCGGCAGGTAGAAGAGATGCATCAAAGCCGAGGGGTTGTGCCCAGTGAAGCCGACCTCGATCGAGAGATTAACCGCCAAAAGTCTGCCATGCTCGATCGCTATCCCCACGAGTTGTCGGGGGGGCAGCTTCAGCGGATCATGATCGCCATGGCAATTTCCTGCAACCCAACGCTGCTGATCGCAGACGAACCCACCACCGCCCTAGATGTCACCGTGCAGGCAACCATTTTAGACTTGCTGCGAGAACTGCGCGATCGCCGGGGCATGTCGATGATGTTCATCACCCACGACTTGGGCTTGATCGCTGAAATTGCCGACGAAGTTGCAGTGATGTACGAAGGCAGCATTGTGGAATATGGATCGGTGTTGGATATCTTCTCAAATCCGCAACATCCCTACACCAGAGGGCTGCTAACCTGCCGCCCTCAGCCAACCCGTCGCTTACGATTTTTGCCTACCGTTTCAGACTTTATGGACGTATCACTGCTGCCCACGGGCGAAAAGCTGATCCAAGCCAAAAAACAGGACGTGAACGCAGTGTTGGCAGACCACCAAGACATCAGCGAAGCCGAATTTGATCGGCGGTTGAAAGGGTTGCAGCAGCAAGCGCCACTCGTTTCGGTACACAACTTGCAGGTGGCGTTTCCAGTGCGGGGCGTGTTGGGGCGAACCAAGCGCTACCTGATGGCAGTGAACGATGTTTCGTTTGAGGTGTATCCGGGCGAAACCTTGGGGCTGGTGGGAGAATCGGGGTGCGGCAAATCAACCCTGGCGAGAACGTTGATGCGCCTGATCGAGCCACGGAGCGGGCAGGTGATGTTTGAAGGGCGTGATATTTTGGCGCTCTCTAGCAAAGCGGTGCGGCAACTGCGGCGAGAGATCCAAATTATTTTCCAAAATCCCTACAGTTCGCTTGATCCCCGCATGAATATTGGGGATGCGGTAATGGAGCCGTTGCAGATTTATGGGCGCGGCGGCAAAAAGCAACACCGCGATCGCGTGGCGTACTTGTTAGAGCGGGTGGGGCTCAACCCGAACTGGATCAATCGCTATCCTCACGAGTTTTCTGGAGGTCAGCGTCAGCGGGTTTGCATTGCCCGGTCGCTTGCCCTCAATCCTAAATTCATCATTTGCGATGAGTCGGTGTCTGCTTTAGATGTCTCCGTGCAGGCTCAAGTGCTCAACCTCCTGAAAGAACTGCAATCCGAGTTTGGGCTAACCTATATTTTTATTTCTCACGACTTGAGCGTTGTGAAATTTATGAGCGATCGCATCATTGTGATGAATCGCGGCAAGATCGAAGAAGTCGGCACGGCTGACAGCATCTACTCCCATCCCCAGCAAGCCTATACGCAGCAACTGATTTCAGCTATTCCTCTCGGAACCCTCGATCGCATTCGTGAACGGCAACTTCAGCGCGGACTTTCTGCCTAATCACCTTCCATCTACTGAGACAACGACAAGACATGAGAGAATCGATGCATCCGATTCTTGTTTGTTGCCGTACTAAGAGTGTCTAAGGCACTATGGATTTTGAGCAATCTCAGCCATCTGAACTCTCATCCCCCAGTGAGACAGATGCTACTCTTTACCGGGCGCTAAAGTCTGGACAGACAGAGGCACTTGGTATGCTTTATGATCGTCACGCAGGGCTGGTTTACGGCATTGCGCTCAAAATCTTAACGAATCCTCAAGAAGCAGAGGACTTAACCCAAGACATTTTCTTGACCCTTGCTAATAAATGCTCGTTTGACCCGGCTCGCGGTTCCTTGAGAACATTTCTTGGGATCTTGACGCGATCGCGCTCAATTGACCGAGTGCGATCGCGGCAGACCTCGCGCGAGTCCTTAAGAAAATGGCAGACCAATCACCCCCCCGATCTACAAACCGACTCAACGTTAGAACATGCTTTTCAAACCGAACAGTCTCAGGAGGTGAGCGCCGCGCTTGCCCAACTTTCTGCTGATCAGCAGCAAATTTTGCGGATGGCTTACTACGATGGGCTGAGCCAGTCTGAAATTGCTGAGCGGCTAGAGCTACCCTTGGGCACAGTAAAAACCAGAGCGCGGCGGGGATTGATGAAACTACGCCAAACGCTCACCAATGATGCGAGGTAAGCACTTACTATGGCTGGGTCGATGCTGTCAGAACACATAGAGCTATTAGTTTCCGGGTATGTTTTAGGCGACCTGAGTGCAGAAGAAGCAGAAGAATTTCAGCGTCTTTTGGCAACTGATCCGGCGATCGCGCAGGAGGTTGTGCGGATGCAGAACGTGCTAGAGCAATCTTTTGCCCCGGCTGAGGTGACGCCGCCCACTCATTTGCGGGCTGCTATCTTAGAGAAACATCGCGCTCTGGCGGCTCCCAATTTGGCTCCTGATCGGTCAAAAGAGCGTCCGCATCGGAGAAGAGCCACTTGGGGAAACCTTGCCGGACTTGCAGCAGCAGGAGTGATCCTGGCTTTGGGAATCAACAACTATCAATTGCGACAGGCGTTACAGCCTCCAACCCAGCCCGACGAGGCGCTAACCTATGGGTTGAAACCTGCGATCGCAGAGGTTTCAGCATCTGCTACGGTTGTGGTCGATCCCAACCGCCTTGAAGGCAGGATCACTGCTCAGAATCTGCCACCCTTGCCCCCCGGACAGGTCTACGCCTTGTGGGTGGTCTTAAAGCCCAATGCCCCTTTCACAACCGACCCTAAAAGCGCCATCTTAATGGGTTCATTTGAGGTTGAGGCTGGAAGAACAACCACACAAACCATCACCCCACCTAGCGTTTTCCGCTCTAGAGAGTGGATCGCCGCCGTTGCCGTGACAGCCGAAAATGCCGCCGCTCCTCAAGAGCACGAGAATCAACCTATCTTGATTTCAGGGTTATAAATGGCGCTGGTTTCCCTTACTCGGTGCTCGAATCGGCATAGCCTTGGATGTTCTCAAGATCATACTGCTGCAAAATGTTGTTCGCTTTGCGCGTCAGCGATTCTGAGCCTGTAACCACTACTAAATATTTTCCGGCATTCAGTCGGTTTCGGTAGGGCAGGGCGTCGCCTCCCCCAATGATCAGCCCAACGCCGCCGCCGACTAGCACGCTACCCAACCCGCCGGATATGGCTCCTGCTAGCCCCGCGATCGCAAGACTCCCTGTTTCTCCTGCCCAAGCAAAGGTATCCAGCCCTGTAATGGCATTGAACCCGACTCCTCCGACAAACCCGAAGGGAATCAGCCAACTCGCCATCAGTTTGACTTGCTTTAGCGCTTGTTCGTTGGGATCAATCAGACCAAACTCATCGGCGCTCTTGTAGCCTCTACCTAAAATAGCGACTTTATTCATAGGCAATCCTTCGCGCTCTAAAGCTGAGTAGGCTGCTTCGGCTTGGATGCGATCGCTTAACACGGCTACAAGATAATTCATCGCTGCTGCTAGGTAGACTGCGCTTCTCCAGTTAAGATTAGCAGGCTTTATGGTGCGGCGTTAACGGAACTCCCAGTAATGTTATCTAAAACGCGCCCTAAGATAGAGCGTAGCCTCTGTTAAAACAACTACAAAACCATACGCAAAATCACCTGCATCGGGGGACGGAGTGAGCAGAGTTCCGAAATCGTACGGATTAAGCAAATCAACGGCTCATGAATAATACAGCTATAACGTTTTACATCGTTGAAACGTTCCTCAAGAAATTGTGAAATAGGCAGCGCTTCTCGATTGCCCCCATTGATGAAGCGTTGCCTTTATCTATTGGCTATTGCTAGTTAAATAGTTTAAGAGTCTACTCGGTTTTCGGAGGGGCATAAATTGCGCCAGGTTGATGATTGCGATCGATTTCGAGCACGATGTTAGCTCGATTGGCATCCCTTATCAAGGGGTGGATAAAGAGCGCTGGGTGTAGTGCTTTGCAAAAATATTCCACAAAATCATCGATTACAGAATCGATCATTCCAGCATTGCCTTTAGCAATCATTTTATGTTCGGCTTGCTTTCGCCACCGCTTACTTAACTCATAGTCTGAAACGTATAAAACAATCAGCCGATCTAAAAGTTGCCATAGCGGCAAATAGTCTCTTAAGCGTTCATTCATATCACGAGCAAATTGCCGATCGTACTCTGTCACGATGGGAGCAGGCGCGGTCTCAAACAGCATTTTAGGAATAGGTTGCGCGCCCACAAACCAACCCTCGAATAAGACAATATCTGCCTGAGGCACTAGAATTGGGTCGGTGCGATCGCCGCTACCGTTCCAAGCTGACTTATCAAACTGAGGAATGGCGACCGGAAACTGCTGCCGCCGAAATTGCTGGAGCACTTGTTGACCCAACTGAACATCATGGGTTCCGGGCGGACCTCGGCGAGCAAGGCGCGGATCATCCTGCTGGATCGTGAGGCGATCGCAGTAAGGTAAATATAAATCATCTAACGACATACTGATGGCTTGATAATTGAGATGACTCAAAACCAGGGTCAGTACTTGAGTGAGCGTTGTTTTGCCTGTTCCCTGACCTCCCAAAAAGCCGACTATCAGAGGACAATTTTGCTGCGATCGCCAATCGGCAATCTGAAGTGCTAGAGGCAGCCATGCCCTCCACAACGACGGTAGAGGCAAGGGCAATAGATTAAGAGTGTAACAGCATTGAACAAAGTCAGAACAAACAGTTTTCAATAGTTCTAGCCGTCTTAGAATTACACTTTCTGCATTGTCATGGTTAATACCGAAAACATTGGCGCGCTGAGGATCTTGCAATTCTAAATCGATCAGCGATGAGAGTAGTTTAGGATCGTGTAAATCAGCGATCGCAGCTTCAATTTCTTTACTCTCGGTGAATCGCTGGAACAGTAGCGAAATATCCATTCGATTGATGAGGTAAGTTAGTGTGCTTGTGAATGTAGATGATGCTAGCACTATACCTTACTCTATACATGATCAAACAAAACACATGATTAAACAAAACACATGATTAAACAAAAGAAAGGGGCGTAATGCATACGCCCCTAAGTAACTCAAACTTATGTAGATGGTTAGGTCTCCGATTTTTCTAAAGACATTAGAGGAGACTCAAACTTCACTGCTTGTTGAGACCTGTTATGCCCCAAGTTAAACTGCTACTTTGCCGATGCCGCAAGCTCGTCCTGAATCCGGCTCTTAGCTGATTTGAACTGAGATGCTAGCTGCTCGCTTTCAGCACTGCTAAAGTTATCGCGAATGGCGGCAAAGTAAGTGCTTTCCTCTTGACGAACGTGATCCATCACGATGTCGCGCAAACGGCGTACAGCATTCATGAATTCTTCAGAGGCTGGATTCATACTGCGAATCTCATCCATGATCACCTTCATGTCAGCTTGCTCGTCGTACAGTTCTTGTAGATCACCTTCCGAATAACGACCCCGAACCGCAGGATAGGCTACTTCCTCTTCTGCAAGAGCATGAGCCGTCAGATCTTTGTAAATTTGACCAAAGTATTCTTGGCGCTTTTGAGGATCGTTGGTTTGCTCAACTTCACCAAACAGAATGTTAACCTTCTGGTGATCCATCCGGATAATGTCTTGCAAATTCATGTCAGACTTGTTGCTGCCCTGAGTAACAACGCTACCTGCCACTCCGGTAAGCGCCGCAACTGCATCTTGCACCCGTGCCCACAGACCTTGATCCGCATCCATGCCCGTAAGTTCGCGGACGCCCAGATTTTCTAGCACACCCTTGAGTTGCTCTTGATGAGCGCGATTCTCAAAGTTCACCGTATTGAGCGGCGTAATCGCAGCTTCAATGTCTGCCCCTACTTTCTGGGCTGCCTTATGCACCACGATACCCGACATTACTTGTTGATGCTTGAGCAATTCATGCTGAAACACTTTCTCGTAGAGCGACAGCTTAGAACCCGACATCAGTTCTTCAACCTTCTCTGCCATGGCAGTAACGGTGTCTTTCGGTTCCGATTTCACACCATATTGCACCATCACTGTGTCCAAGACGCCCAGATTTTTTTGGTCATCCTTGAGCATTTCTTGGAACCGCTTTGCGATTTCCGAATCTGTGGTTGCCGAAATAAATTTTTGCTCGTTGGCAATAATGAGTTCCTGGATTGCTTTCATATCGGCGAGCTTGGTTGCGATCGCCATCCGTTTTGTATCGTCAAGTGTCATTACCATTTTCGTGTTCTCCAAATGCAGAATATATAAGGTTGCATCCTACACAAGGTTCGCGTACGGGCATCTACAATTCATCTTTCTGATGGTTGACCTTGGCGCGGGCGAAAATGAAGAATAATCAGACTCTAGATATAAGGGAGATAGTAAGAGAGATTTGCGTAGCAGTGCTTTTGCAAGGTAGGAAAGCTGAGCAGGGCTTACACAACGGTTTCTCGTTGGCAGCAGATTTATCAAACGCCTTCGATAAGGCTTTGGGAGGAATCGCTAGTGTTCAACATCACCTGTTAATGTGTTTAATTTGCGTTTAATTTGTCCTATCAGTTCTCAAATCTGCTGCTAACAGGGCTTACCTGTTATAGCTTTCATTCGATTGTTGTTACTCACATTTTCACTCAATCGTTTGCACCAAATGTTTCAAGTCTTCAAGCATGATAGCCAAAACAGAAGCGCACTCTACGGTGGAAGCAACCCAAGCATTGGCTGAAGATTTGGCACGATGACGAGAATCGATCAGGGTCTTGCCGCGTGTCCATATTCCTTGAGTCTCAACGTTGACGCGGGCACGGCAAAACGCGAGTGTTTCTGGATAGAACACATAGGCGAGGGTTGCAGCATCATGCACTAAAAAGCCTGGGAGTCCTTGTGTTTCTCGGTAAGCCAAGGCAGTTTGCGTCATAAAATCGCACAGCGTCGTGATAAATTGCGCGAGTTGGGATTGACGGGGAGTGAAAGGTCGTTTGGTTTGTGGGCGATGAAGTTGCGCTGCCATGGTTGGGGTAAAAATTAATTGATGAGTCACATCAAGCGGAATGATGATCAGATCATTTCGGCTAGCAAATACGGTCTGGGCGGCTTCTGGATCGAAAGCGATATTGAATTCTGATTCTGAGGTTACGTTGCCAGGGGTATGAAACGCACCGCCCATGATCACGATTTCTTTCGCACGTTTGAGAATTCCGGGCGACTTTTTCTCAGCCGATGCAAGATTGGTGAGGGGCG
This sequence comes from Myxacorys almedinensis A, assembly GCF_010091945.1. Taxonomy (GTDB): domain Bacteria; phylum Cyanobacteriota; class Cyanobacteriia; order Leptolyngbyales; family Leptolyngbyaceae; genus Myxacorys; species Myxacorys almedinensis. Next base: position 218,498 of record NZ_WVIE01000002.1, on the reverse strand, counting down.
CGATCGCAACTAGGGTAATTTCTCCGGGCATCGCTTGCAGCTTTTCGATCAATATATCGTCTGACGATCGCGCTGTGTCAAACGATCGGGGCGAAGCGGGCAGCGTTTGACACAGATTTCCCATGCCATCTAAGCCATGAATATAGGCGGCATCGCCGATGCCTTCCAGTTCTCGGCACACTCCTCGTCCAACTTCTACAGCATCAAAGCCACCTAATTGTAAAAGCCGACTTGCCCCTTGAAAGGTGCGTTTAGCGCTAACGTTACCAGCAGCAGCCGTCACGGCGACAATATCAGCTAATCCTTGTTTAGCTAAACTTTGCAACCACAAAAGCGCAAAAGAATCATCGCCTCCGGGGTCGGTATCAACAATAATTTTAGGAACGTTTAGCTGACTATTCATAAGTTGGTTATAGTAATAAGTTTGCGATCGCAACTACAACAAAGAGATACCATTTCTATTGATACCCTATTAATATGTTACGAACGTCTACAGAGCTTAACTGTTGGCAGCAAATCTGGTGCTAACAAGAAATCATTGCGTGAGTCTTGAATAAATTCATTAACAAATTCATGAATAATGGTACGTTTTTAGTAATCATTGTGTAAGCAACGGTTTTGTCAATGTTGCTTACAACCTTGAGATGTTGCTAAGTAAGGTTGGCTGATAATGAGTGCGATCGTGTTTGGCAGTATCAATATGGATCTTGTCACCCGGGTTCCTCGCCTGCCTGCTCTTGGCGAAACCTTGACAGGGCAATCGTTTGAGATGATACCCGGAGGAAAGGGGGCAAATCAAGCTGTCGCTATGGCTCGGTTAGGCATCGCGACTGAACTGGTCGGGCGAGTGGGAAACGATCGGTTTGGACAAGATTTGTTGGCTGAGTTGAGGGCAAATCGAGTGACGTGCGATCGCGTCTGGGTGGATCAATCGATTCATTCTGGAGTTGCTGCGATCGTAGTGGATGACGCAGGGGAAAATCACATTATTGTGATTCCCGGTGCAAATGGGCAAGTCGGAGCGGCAGATCTCGAACGATTGCAGGCAGTGTTGCCACACGCCAAGGTTTTGCTGTTGCAACTTGAAGTTCCGATAGAAGCGGTGATCCGCGCAGCACAAGCAGCAAAGCAAGCGGGGGTAACGGTAATTCTCGATCCGGCTCCAGCCCAGTTGAGTTTGCCAACAGAACTTTATTCATGGATTGATATCATTACTCCCAACCAAGTGGAGGCAAGCCAACTCGCCGGATTTTCAGTAGAAGATCATAAAAGTGCAGCACGAGCGGCAACACTCATTCATCAAAACGGCATCGCAACAGTGATTATAAAATTAGGTAGATTAGGAGTGCTATATTCAACAGAAAACGGAGCGCTTTCAATTCCTAGTTTTCCAGTTAAAGCAATTGATACTGTTGCCGCTGGAGATGCCTTTAACGGGGGGTTAGCCGCAGGATTGACCGCCAATTTGTCGCTGCAAAAAGCCATCACCTTCGCTTCGGCAGTAGCCGCCTTATCCGTCACTAAAGCAGGGGCACAACCATCGTTGCCAACTCGCCAAGAAGTCGCCACATTTCTATCAACCCACGGCGAACTGTTGGATCACCGATTGGCTGAATAGTCATGGCATCAAAAATGGCGGATAATGCATCACCCTCATCAGCAAGGCTAGAGAGTAGACCCTGTTTGCCGCAACCAGTTGATCAACTGTGATGAAAGCATGGTTCGCGTTTGGGTTTGAGGAGCGATGCAGACATGCCGTGTGAGCGCTTTGCCAACCAAACGGGCAGTGTTATCAGACTCAAGAGTTTGCGGTGCCCGGTCTGAAGCGTTGCCCAAAATTTCATAGCAAATCTCAAAAGTGCTGTCGTTGACTTGTTTAGATAGAAGTTGGATAGAGACGCGATCGCCGCAATACATCGGCTTGAAAAACTCGACACTGGCATGAACAATGGGCATCGCCGCATCGCCGCTCCTAAAAAACGTTCCAGCGTTGACTCCAGACGCGATTAAAGACGCTTCATAGGCTTCGTGGCAAATCACCAGAACGTTGGTAAAGTAAACGACACCCGCAGCATCGGTCTCGTGAAATCGGATCGTGCGATCGTAGGTAAAAGGCATTGGGTTAAGAGAGCGCTAGGTCTGCTTTGAGAAAATCAATAAACTGCCGTGCCGTTCTTCCAGAGCGCCCGTTGTGCCGAGTTGCCCACTGCAACGCTTGAAATTCTAACTCTTCTGCTTTAAGGGAAAGGTTAGCCTGCTGGGCAAGATGATGAACGATGGTGAGATAGGTTTGTTGGTCGGCGGGTTCAAACGTGAGGGTCAAGCCGAAGCGATCGCTAAACGACAATTTCTCTTGAACGGTATCCCAATGATGAATTTCATCGGCGTCGCTCGGACGGGGACGCTCATCAAAAAATTCTCGAATCAGGTGACGGCGATTTGAGGTGGCGTAGACCACAACATTGTCAGGGCGAGCGGTGAGATTGCCTTCTAGCACAACTTTAAGCGCTTTGTAGGCGTCGTTGTCTTCTTCAAATGATAAGTCGTCAACAAAAATAATAAACTTTTGAGGCAGATCCCGTAGCTGTTCGACGATCGTAGAGAGATCCGTCAGTTCAGATTTTCCAACTTCAATGAGACGGAGGTTAGGATGCAGCCGCAGCAACGATTTTACCAATGATGATTTTCCTGATCCACGGCTGCCATACAACAAAATATGCAGTGCTGGCAATCCTGCTAGTAAAAATTCTGTGTTCTTGATCAGGGTATCTCGCTGAGTTTCATACCCCACGAGCGCATCAACCCGAATCGGATCGGGATGCGCGATCGCAACTAAGTGACCCGTTTGCCACCGGAACGCTAAGTACTGTGCAATCATGCCAGTTCCAAAGGTTTGATAAAACGCTGCCAATTTTGGAATAGCAGTCGCCCAGTCAGGGAGCGTCGCTAAATAAGCGCCCAGTCGCAACATTTCCGCTTGTCTAGGAGTGGTAGGAGGGGTTGGTAACTGATCCGCCCAAATCGGCATCGGAGGGCTGATCCATTGACCCATCTGTTGAGAGGTGCAGCGATAAATCTGTTGCAAAATCTGCAAATCATGGGCGATCGCATCTACCAGGGCAGGGGGTAACCCGTCGGGGGTGATCGTCTGAAGGCTGCGAGTGATGCTGTTTTCCACTGTCAAGAGGCGCTCCAGCACATAGTCTTGCCAGCCTTGATGCGTCTGTGCGATCGCGCTAAACCACCTGCCATAGGCTTGCAGTTGGTCGTGAAGGTCGTGCCCTGACGCCGCTTGCAGTAGCGCTAAAAACGCCTGCCCCACCTCATCGTGCAGCACCTCTCGATACACCAACAGTGATAAACAACGGGTGTAAAGATCTGGCGCTAAGTCCGTTTTTTCAGTCATGCCCCATCATCTCAGCTAAATATGCAACCAACTCATCAAAAACTTGGGTGCAGGTAGAATAATCAACACCAGCAGCGTCAACAAGGCTAGCCCAACACCATCGCGAAAATTATCAATTTCAGTCACATCATTTAATGCAGGTTCATCCATTGCGGGCAACAACAGCAGCAAAATCGCCCACACCAACAGATGAGGCTGCACCACTGAGAATGCGAGCAGCAAAAATCGGGAAATCTGACCAATCAACGCTCCTCGACGCTGCCCAAACATGGCATGAATCATCCGCCCTCCGTCTAGCTGCCCGACGGGCATCAAATTGAACGCGGTAAACAAAAGCCCGATCCAGCCCGCGATCGCAAACGCATGAGGCTTGATTGCCGTCTGCGCGACAAAGTCGCTGCCAAACACAAGCTTACTAAAGAGCGCAAACACGATCGAGAATCGAGGATTTAGGGCATAAAAATCAAAAATTCCGGCGCGCTGCGAGAGTCCTACAACTTCCGATAGCGTCAGCCCCCAGGCTAAAAGCGGAATGCTGATACATAGCCCCAGCATTGCGCCCACCGCCCCAACGTCAAACAGTGCCTTGCGATCGGGAATCGGCGACCGGATCTGAATAAACGCCCCAACCGTGCCCAACGGAAAAAATGACAGGGGAATTACAGGAATAAAATAGGGCAGGGTTGCTGCAATCTGATACTTTCGCGTGGTCAGGAAATGCCCGATTCCTCTCAGGGCAAAAAACGTCATGACAAGCAAGGCATAGGGCAGCCCGTCAATCAGAACCAGTGGGTTAGAGATGACTCGACCCGCCATTTGTAGTCCTGCTAATGTCGTCGTGATCAGCGTGATCCCTGCCAAGGCAGAAGCCACCCCCGGACGCACCAGCTTTCTGTCTTTGCGAGACGAAGGTTGCCTCAGCAGGGGGTCTTGCTCTTTAGCATAGGGATTGGGAACTAAAGCAAAAAACGGATCGGTGCGATGACCTTCTTGAAACACTACGTAGAAGCGATCGCGAAACTGAACCTCAATATTATCTCGAACGGTTTGGTAAGCAATTTCTGGCGTTGTCCGGAGTTTCCCTCGGCAGATCACCGCTTGAGGACGATACTCAATGTGCTGCAAATAATACACCGACCACAAAAAACACGTTTGTAAGCGGTTTTCTTCTTCTTGGGTGATGGGTCGCAGCGGTTGCTCATCATGAAGTTCTGGGATAGCTTCAGGAATGCTGGGGGGCGGGGGGCTTGCCGGATCGAGGGCAGCGTTATTTTGCGGTGTCTTCGCGGGTTTTGGCGCGATTCGTCCTCGCTCAATCAGCAGCAAGTACACCATCAAGCATCCGACAAATAATAGAATGACGAGGGTTGGAGGGAGCGCCCGTTGACCCCGAAACGCGATCGCCCACCCCGACAAAACGAACGCAGGCATCATTGCTACAAGCCACAGTAGCCAAACGGGGGTGCGAGTCACGCCACTTGCCCGTTTCACAATAAAGTAGGTAATCAACCCAAGGAGAAGTAACCAGATCATGCCCTTATGATGCAATGGATTGGCTCAACATGAGGCTTTGAAGAAACGTTGCAACCCCTGCAAAGATCCTAAACCATAGCATTCAACAGGTTGGCTACCCGTTGACGCTGCAAGGTTTGCAGATCAAAACCAATTATTTTACTTGATTGACAAATCTTTTTTGCCGCGATCGCAAACCAGATCGAAGACGTCGCCACTCCTTCTCCTGCGTCAGGCAATTCGCTACGATGATCCTAGAAGCACTGTTGTCACCCACCTTTTATCCATTTCATCTGCTAGCCAATCTGCTACTACGGGAAATAATCTGGCACAATCAAGGCTTGATCGGCTCCTTGAGAAGACCGTTCTGCAATCCTTTACCTGTTCCTGCTGTGTCCTCTTCCCCTCCACTGCCCAAGCAACCCCGTCTTGTTTTAGATGAATTCGAGCAATCCTTTGGAACTTCGCGAGGCGAATCGTGCTCTCACCCTATTTTTGCGTTTCCTCCCAATCGGGACACGCTAGGAGGAACCGCTTATCTCATTGTAGAAAAAGCAGGAAATATTCTGATCGATTGTCCGGCGTGGGATGAGCCAAATCAGCAGTTTTTGCAGACCCAAGGCGGAGTGCGATCGCTCTTTCTGACCCATCGGGGTGGGATCGGCAAAGTCGGCAAGATTCAAGACGCCTTCAAGTGCGACATTTTGATTCAAGAACAAGAAGCTTACCTGCTGCCAGGGCGATCGCTAACCTCCTTCCAGCACGAGTTTTCGCTAAACTCTCATACTCGTGCCATCTGGACTGCGGGGCACTCTCCCGGCTCGTCTTGTTTGTATCTGGGCACATGCGGCGGTGTGCTGTTTTCTGGGCGGCATCTGTTGCCCGATCGCCAAGGCAAGCCTGTAGCGCTCAGAACGGCAAAAACGTTTCACTGGAAACGGCAAATTCGCCAGGTGCGATCGCTGCTCGACCAATTTACCCCAGACACACTGCGTTTCATCTGCCCAGGCGCAAGCATTGGCTTTTTGAGAGGACAATCTAAGATCGACAATGCCTATGAAAAGCTGGCTCAGCTTGATCTAGAGACATGCCTTTCGACGCAGCCATTGCTCTAAAACCGGCCAGGGCAAGGGTTGGCGCGATCGCACCATGGTTAAAATCATCGGTTAAATCATCATCCGCTCTAGCGCGTGAGCATCGGGAATGCAAAGCACCTCGCGATCGCGCACAATCAAGCCTTTCTTTTCGAGTTTGCTGAGCACCCGAGTGACCGTTTCTCGCGCCAGTCCGCTGAGGCTACTCAGTTCGCGATGGGGCAAATTGGGGATCTCTGTGCCCTTTTCGCTGCGCTTGCCTTGACCCTCGGCTAAAAACAGTAGAATGTCAGCCACTCGTGATGTACTATCCGACTCCCGCAGTCGCAATCGCCGGTTAACCTGTCGAAGTCGTCGCGCCATTAGCTGAGAGAGCCGAATTCCAGACTGGGGTTCTGTGTTGAGAAGTTGCACAAAATCTTGAGCCGGCATATTGCCGATCACAGTAGGAGCCAGCGTGATCACGTCGGTCGAGCGGGGTACTTCGTCTAAGGGGGCCATCTCTCCAAATAATTCTCCTTTCCCCAAAATATTCAGCGTAACTTCTTTCCCGTCTAGGTTATACGTCCGAATTTTCACCCACCCGTTGAGAATGAAATAAACCGAAGTGCCCCAATCGTTTTCCAGCAAAATGACCTGGTTTGCAGGGTGCGATCTCAACACAACATGTGCGATCGCGCGTTCCACTACGGCATCAGGCAACCCCTCAAAAAAGGGAGCCGTACGAATCGATGCACTGACACTAGGATCACGGAGGTTATGCCAATCTTCCATTGGGACGGGGTTCTGAAACGATGTAGTCATTTCAAAGGAGTAGGTGTTCTATCGGGCGTTAACCGACTTTCTAAAAACTACCGATGTACTCTCAGCATTCCCTGAATCTAGGAAAACCGCAACGCGACACCAACTTCCTTGCATTCTATTGGTGCCATTTTAGACGGTCTTTAGAATCGAGTACGATTTTGAGGGCTAGGGTTTACGTAATGACACGTTTCTCTATGTCGGCAATTTAGTCGCGATCGACCTCGTTCGGGGAAAGACTCTGTATCCTAGAAACAATCTAATCTCCGTTTTTCAAGAGCGGGGTACCTATCATCCTGGGTTAAGATCCTGGGTGAAGTTGAGAGAGAAAGACTTCTCAGTTAGGCAACAGTGTCATCCTATTCTACGTATAAACAAATCGTTCATAACTAAACGATTTCGTGGGTCAAAGACCTCTACCCCATCGGGTTTTGTCAACTTTTTTAGCAAGGATTTTTGTTGTGACTGCTCAGAAAGACCAAATTCAAGCGCTCATTCGAGATGTCGATCGCGTCCTCCAACAACCTAGCCCAAAGTTTGCGTGGGGAACGGGGTCTCATACCGAACAACTGCGGCAAGTATTGAAACGGGTACGCCATTTTCTGCATCAATCGCTGATCAAACCGATTCCCACCCTAAATCTGCCACCAGCACTGGTCTCCAGCGAAAACGCCCAAGATGTCATGCAGTCTGTTGTACAGGAAATGCAAGAAATGCGATTAGGCGTGCTGCGACCCCTGCATAACGAGGTGTCTGCTTTAATGCAGCAACGCACGGCATTACTTCGCGAAATTCGGCAGCTTGAAACGCAGCGAAATGAGGTTCTCGAAGCACAAACCCGGACGCAAACCGCGCCTGCGGCGACAGAGACAATCGAGCAGTTGGGCTTGGTTCACGATCGGGCGGATCAAGTGCTCACCAGTTTAGACACCACCTTGCGCGTTGTATTCGATGCGCTGCAACGCGATATGCAAGCTTATCAAGATTCCTTATCTCAGGGTCTTGACAATCTACACACCCTGGGTCGGCAGAGCGAAGTTATGTTTTCAGGGCTGGTAGGGCGTCTAGCTGAGCAATTAGGACGGGATGCCTCCTCATACTTACGTCCGGGCGAGTTTCCCGATTCGGAGGATCTGCATTCCCTGGCAGAGGCTAGCTCTTCTCTAGAAGGCAACGATGCCCCAGCAGTATTGCACAGAGAACCAGAGCCAGCTTCACCAAAACCGCCTGCTAGAGAACGCAGCATTGCCTTGCCCTATGCCGGAACCGAACTTCCCCCTGAGGCAGCATTCGGGCGCGTGTCTCCTAGTTCTTCAAACTCGATTCACACTTTGACCGAGCTAATCGATCAGGTGACTGTCAGCCCAGCCTCTTTTCACCGTCAGCCCAACGATACACCGGTGGTCTATTCTGTGACCCCACCAGAGCAAACTTTGGGCACAACTCCAGCCCACATTACCCCTCTAGAGCATCGCCCATCTCAATCTACAGACCGCTTATCCTCCTCGCCTCCTCTCTCACCAGCAGCATCCCCGCTACCGGCACCAACCCCGTCTATCCCAAAAGAGGCTCAGTCTATCTTCTCTTTGGAAGGGTTAGGCGACGATTTGTTTGTCGAAGACGATGATCTGTTTGTCGAAGACAACGATTTGTTTGAAGACGATGATCTGTTTGAGTCAGACAAGCCGTAGGGAACACACCGTCTATACAAAGCACGCCAGAAATCGTCACCCTCCTCAACAAAATACCTGAACTTTATATAACCCAGAGACACTTAGAAGATTAGGCAAACGAAGCCCGTTCTCGTAACGCAGAACCGCTGGAGGCGCATATATTAGCGGATGAGATCAAGATTGAATAGAGCAGCCTAATTCTGTGATTACTACCCCATCCTTCTATCCTCCTACCTTGCGCGAACGTGCCCAGGACGCAGACCTAGTTCGTCCAAAAATTTTTATTGTTGATGAAGCCCCTCATCCTGCTGTTTATAGTAAGTTAAAGCGCCTGATGGATGTTACAGGTGCTTTGGTTGGGCTAGCGATCACCGCGATCGTAGTCGTACCTATTGCGATCGCGATTCAACTCGATAATCCCGGTTCGGTGTTCTATAGCCAAACCCGCTGCGGCTTTGATGGCAAGCCCTTCCGCATCTGGAAGTTTCGCTCGATGATTACCAATGCTGAGCAGTTGCAGCATACCGTCAAGAATGAAGCGAAGGGCAATATTTTCAAGAGCAAAGATGACCCGCGAATCACTCGCGTTGGCAAGTTTTTGCGGCGCACTAGTCTAGATGAGCTACCGCAATTTTGGAATGTTTTGCAGGGAGACATGAGCCTAGTGGGGACTCGTCCCCCAACAGTGGATGAGGTCAATCAATACACTGCTCGGCACTGGCGGCGCTTGAAGGTTAAACCGGGAATTACCGGCGAGTGGCAAACGAACGGGCGTTCTACTATCTCTAATTTTGAAGATATTGTTGAGATGGATTTAGACTATCAGCGCAAATGGTCTATTGGATATGACTTGCAGTTGATTTTTAAAACGGTTCAGGTTGTTTTAAAGAAGCATGGTGCCTGCTAAATAAAGTTTTTCTGATGTTTGGGGTGCTCCTTGAGCTTTCTAGAATTGGGATCGTCCGGGTGGATTGTCCCAATTTTTTTTATGCTGGAGGATGCTGTTTGCGCGAATGCCATGAACCTGCCCACTTGGATTACAGTATCTCGTCTCCTTGGTGTTCCGATTTTGCTGTACGGTCTACAGGCTCCAAGCGTAGAAGCTCGCTGGAGTATGGTTGCTGTGTTTTTGTTGGCAGCCGGGACAGACTGGCTAGATGGCTACCTTGCCCGAACGCTTGACCAAGTGACCGATTTAGGGAAGTTCCTTGATCCGTTGGTGGACAAACTGTTGGTGTTAGCGCCACTTGTGGCTTTGGTAGAGCTAGGACAGATCCCGGCGTGGGGGGCGTTTTTGATTTTGGCGCGAGAATTAACGATCGCAGGCTGGCGAGTTGATTCCAACCTCCAGCGATCGGTGCAAGGGGCAAATGGGTGGGGCAAGCTCAAGACTGTGAGTCAAATTGTTGCGATCGCCCTACTGATTGCTCCGCTCTCTCAGTCTTGGCAGTTCTTTAGCCTGGTCGCCTTTTGGATTTCTGTTGCGCTCACTTGGGTTTCAGGAGCAATTTACTTGCTTCCTCAAAAGTCAGGATGATTGATTCCAGAAATAATCAGCAGCAGGTCGATCGGTTTCAGCTTGAATCTCTTTTGGCGGATTGATCAGAACGACGGATTGGGTCACCTTCTTGTTCTGCCGCCGCGCTACTCGATTGGGAATGCCATCCCCATAGAGGAGATGCCCCTGCCCAACCAGAACGATCACTTGGGTGTTAGGATTTGCGCTTAGAAACTGGCTGATGCGCTCTGCCATGGTTTCGTCCCACAGCACCTGCGCTTGAAAAAATGTCTCAAACTGACGGCTGTTACTTTTGCCCTGATGAATTTCTGCATAAATTTGCCGGATTCGCTCACGGTAGGAGTCCGGTTCTGTCCGAATTGCAGAGAGCGGCGGGATGAATCGTCGATCGGAGAAGGTCAGACTTTGAAGCCCCGATCGGGCTACTTTTCGAGTCACTTCTGAGGGTGTATTGAGCGCAATCAGAAGCAGAAAATTTTGTTTGGAAAATCGCAAAATTGGGGCGTAATACTCCCAAGGGTAGCCCCATCGTTTCTCATACTCGCTCAATTGCTGAAGCGTTGATTCGCTGATGGTTCCAGCAAGGTAGCGATCGAGAACTGACTGATAGGGACGTTGAAACATTTCTAGCGCGATCGCAGTTGGTTTTTTTACAGAGGTCGGAAAGTTGGATCTCAGGTTGTACAGCGCTTGAATGATGGCTAGCTGAGCGCGATGATCTACTTCGCTATCATGGGTTTCACCTAAATACACAACGTTGCGTTGCGCTAACTCTTGGAGCACCGTTTGTGGGTTGAGCGTTGTTGCATTAGGAGCACTGACCGAAACTTGAGCCGGTTCAGGCTGGGCGGCTACGGGAGGAACCCACAGCGACAAAAAGCCAATTGCCAAAAAGCTGATCGACCATGCACAGAGAAAAAGGTGCGATCGCGACATCGGCACGGTAGGGTTTGAGACGGTAGGGTTTGAGACCGTGGGTTTTGCGGTATTCAACGATTTTTTGCCTGCTGATTCTGCCTTTTGATAAGTGATCCTATACCCGATGAAGGAATCGTAGAGTAGGGATGCCACGCTAGTGTTATGGACATGAAATCGCTATCCTTGTCAAAAAAATACCATGAGTGAGTCATCTGATCCCAGAGCCGCGCAGCCTGGAAAAGGAGCCGCAGGCGACCAATGGGCTGTGCAGACTGCCCAACCTACTGACGTCAATCCGCCCGATGAGCGCATCCCTTCTGGCGTAAACGTTGAGCGCAACAAAGAGCAGCTTAAAGCCGCTGCTCAGCAGGAGGAAGGTACTGATCTAAAAACAACAGATGGTTACGTCATCACGGAATCAGGGCAGATCAATAATTTTGCAGTTGAGCCGCCCATGTATTACGAAGATAAGGGCGGCGATCGTGCTGATCTTCAAGATTAAGTGGTAAGTTCTGTAAGTTTGGTTTGAGCGGGTTGCGAAGGCAAGTCGCTTTTTTATTGACGGGGTTTCCCGATCAGGCTCTAGAGGATTCGTTGAGGGGGCGGAAAGTCCCATAGAATTGAAGAGCAGTCGTGATGGGGAAAAGCCGTGGCGTTTAAGGTCGGTTTACTGGGATTGGGGACGGTTGGCGTCGGAACGGTCGAGATTTTGCAGAACCCGGCGCAGCGTCATCCGTTGCTGCAAGATGTGGTGATTCACAAAGTTGGAGTGAGATCGCTAGATAAATCCCGCAGCATCACGGTTCCAACCGACAGCCTCACCACTGATTTAGAGTCGATTGTTACGGATCCAGACATTGATATTGTGGTGGAAGTGATCGGCGGGTTGGAGCCTGCGCGATCGCTGATGCTCAAGGCAATTGAGCATGGTAAACATGTCGTGACGGCAAACAAAGCCGCGATCGCACGATTTGGTGATGAAATTTTCACCGCAGCCGCCGAAGCGGGCGTCTATGTTTTACTCGAAGCGGCGGTAGGGGGCGGAATTCCGGTGATTGAGCCGTTGAAACAGTCTCTTTGTGCCAACCGTCTTAATACGGTTATCGGCATCATCAATGGCACAACGAACTATATTTTGACGCGGATGCAGCTTGAAGGCGGCGATTTTGCTGACATTTTGGCAGATGCCCAGACGTTGGGATATGCCGAAGCTGATCCAACCGCAGATATTGATGGTTTAGATGCTGCCGACAAGATCGCAATTTTGGCGGCTTTGTCGTTTGGGGGGCGGATTAAGCTGCCTGATGTGCACTGTGAAGGAATTCGGCACGTTAGCGCTGTGGAAATTGCCTACGCTGAGAAACTGGGGTTTGTGATTAAGCTCCTCGCGATCGCCCGACGAGCCTCTGAGACAACCGACCAGCTTGAAGTCAGAGTGCATCCAACCTTGGTACCAAAATCGCATCCCCTTGCCAGTGTGAACGATGTTTACAACGCAATTTTGATCGAAGGCGATCCGATCGGGCAGGTGATGTTTTTTGGGCGGGGAGCAGGGGCAGGACCCACCGCGAGTGCTGTGGTGTCAGATATTCTCAACATTGCAGCGCTGCTGACGATCGGGCATGGAGAGGCAAAGCAGGTAGACGGCAAACCGTTGCTCGATCCGTTGCTGGCGTGTTCTCATCAGCACTACTGCGCGATCGCGCCGATGGCAGATTTGGTCACTCGCTTTTACGCCCGCTTTCTCACGAAGGATTATCCGGGCGTGATTGGCAAGTTGGGCACTTGCTTTGGGGATCATGATGTGAGCCTCGAATCAGTGGTGCAAGCAGGCATGAGAGATGGTTTCGCAGAAATTGTGGTGGTCACCCACGATGTCCGCGAAGGCAACTTCCGCACGGCGCTAGAGGAAATTCAGGCACTACCAACGATTGCGACGGTAGCCAGCGTTCTACGGGTTTTATAGGTTTGCGGGGTTACAAAGCGCGATCGTTGCCGAAGCATGGTGGGGCTTACTTCATGTCGTAGCCAAACAAATTAGGATCAACTTCGCCGAGTTTGAGATCTGCAAGTCCATATTCTGCCCACCGGCGATCCACAAGGCTTGCCATATCAGGATCAGAGCGCAACGGCTCTCCCCACACCCGATCGGTTTCTGGATAAACCTTTGTGGTCGCATCGATTCCCATGCGGCTGCCCAGACCGGGTTTCTCGGTCGCAAAGTCTAGGGAATCGAAGGGGTTGTCTGGCAGAATAAACACATCCCGTGCAGGATCGACTTTTGACGTAATCGCCCACACCACGGATCGCGGATCGCGGATATTAATATCTTGGTCAACCACGATGACAAATTTGGTGTAGGTAAACTGCGGCAAAGCGCTCCAAAACGCGAGAGCAGCGCGGCGTGCTTGTCCGGGATAGGCTTTGTCGATGGAAATTACGGCGGCTTTGTAGCTCAACGCTTCCATCGGCAAGAAAAAGTCGATGATCTCTGGAACTTGCTGCCTGAGAATGGGGGTGTAGATCCGGTTGAGCGCGATCGCCATCATGGCATCTTCTTTGGGCGGACGACCGCTAAACGTGGTGAGATAGATCGGATGCTTGCGATGGGTGAGGCAATGGAACCGAATCAACGGCGCGTTCTGGTTTGCGCCGCCGTAGTAGCCCATGTGATCGCCTGCCGGACCATCGACTCCCGTTTCGCCAGGGGTAATCGTGCCTTCAAACACCATTTCCGAATCGGCAGGCACTTCGAGATCCAACGTTTTGCACTGGGTTAAATGCACACCCGTACCGCCGTAGATGCCAGCAAAAAGCCATTCTGAAAGGTCGATGGGGAGCGGAGTTGCTGCTGCCATAATGACTAGGGGATCGACACCCAGCGCGATCGCAACGTCTAGTTTTTCTCCTCGCTCTGCGGCTTTTCGTAAATGCCGCGTTGCCCCCCGCACCGACAGCCATTGCACCGTCATCGTATTTTTAGACTGCAACTGCAAGCGATAGACGCCAACATTGGGAACTTTCGTTTCAGGGTCTTTGGTGATCATCAACCCCAACGTCACCACTTTGTCAGCATCGCCAGGATAAACCCGCAGGAAAGGCAAGGTGGTTAAATCGATCTCGTCATCTTTGAGAACAATCTGATGGCAAGGAGGAAAGAAATCGTTACTTGGTTTCGCTTTCAGCACATCGAACAAAACTTTGCCTAACTCGATGGCTTGAGAAATCTTTTTCGGCGGGCGCGGCTGATACAACAGTGCCAACTTCTTCCCCAACCCCTCAAGTTCGTCTGGGGCTTCCATATTCATCGCCAAACACACTCGCTGCACGGTGCCCATCAAATTAACAGCGACCGGATAGGGCGACCCCTTGACGTTTTCAAACAGCAAGCCCGGACCACCCCGCCGCAGCATGCGGTTTGCAATTTCAGCGATCTCTAGATCGGGATCGACCAAGGCACTGATGCGACGCAGTTGTCCCCGTTCTTCTAGCTGTTTAATAAATCCTCGCAGGTCTCTCGGCATGATGAAGCAATGTAATGATCTCTCTTTCCATTATGAAGGGGAGGATGCCTCCTGCACCGCTCGACAGACCGGAAGAAGGGTCTAGAAGTTCTCAAGGTAGCCCGTCCCAAAATCTGGGGAACGTTAACCTAGTGCAGCGTCCCTTGCCCCTTGCCCATGGCTACTCAAAGAATTTCCCTCGAAGCCCTTCAGAAAATTCGGCAGCACATCAAACGTGCGATCGTCCTGTCAGAGTCTGAAAACCATCCGAAGCCGTGGTCTAAGACTGTAGAAGAACCGCCCAAACCCGAATCGCTAGATGGCTTGGGAGATTTGTTTCATTTTGGCAGTATTCCAGAAGAAACGCTCCAGATCCCTAACGAGCAGGGGCAGTGGTTTATCAGCGCTAGCAATCCTGGTACAGTGTTGATGAAACTGCCCGGATTGGGGCTTAAACCTGATTGGCGCTTGGTAATCTATCTGTATCGGATGGGCAACGACGGAACGAGCATCATGTGGGCAGTTCCAACCGCGTTGAGTAGGACGGCTGATTTACAGAACGCTCTTTCGACCTGCGGTGGACGGGACAACCCACCCCAACCCGAAGGCGCGCTGACCGATGTTATGGATGCGATCGCAGGAGACGGCTCTCCGATGTCGTTTGTGATTGCCTCGCTGGTACGCCGAGAATTCTCTGAGCTTGGTCGGTTAGGAAAATCGGCTCAGTGGACGCATCATCGCTTGATTGATGGGCTGCCACCGCAAGTGCCCTGGCAGTGGCGCAGCGAAGCACCTCAAGATTTATCGCCCAAGGTGCAGGTATTTCCCGATGGTAAAGTTGCGATCGAGTTTTTCACCTGCCGGGTGATCGCTCCGATCGCTGTATTTCAGCACGTCGATCACTATGGTGCCGAAACCTACAGGGCGAAAAGTTTAGATCGTAGCGTTGCGATCGCAAGGCAAGCGACCTGAGGGCAAAGCGTGGGAACGGACAGTCTATGGATTAGCCTTACGGGGTCTGCGTAAATTAGCTTATGGTGCCGTTGGCGGAAAATTGGTTGTTACAACATCACCAAGCGTTCCCAATACTTTGGCAGCACCATTGTTGTAAGACGCCGATACCGCGCCCGCATTTCCGGCGCTAACCACCACTTGATTGTTGCCTGACCAGGTTTTTTGAGTGCCTTTTGGCAGCGTCCCCTCAAACACAATTTCCCCATCTGTCTGAATCTCGACCCAGCTATCATCGGTGAGGCTCAGCTTGACGGATACCGGAGCCGTTGCCGCAGGAGCCGCCGTTGGACTTGCCGCCGTCGGTTGCTCCTGTAGCGCGCTTGCAGACCCTGGCGGGGATATCGGAGAGGGTTGAGCCGTTGTGCCAGAGACAGGCTTTATGCTTGTCGCAGGATTTTGGTTGGCGTCTGGGGGGGAGGTGAGCAATGAGGCTAAAAGCGCGATCGCACCGATGCCCGCGATGCCCCCTACAATCCACGGCAGCTTAGATGATAACCCTTCAGATTCAAACCCTGGAGGTTTGGGTGAAGTGGGGCGCTCGACCGGATCGGGTCGCTCGACTTTGAGGGAGGATGCTGGGATCGTCTCATCTGGCTGGGGCAGCTTTGGGACGAGGGTTTCGGGCACGGGGGGCGGGGCAACCGTCTTTAGAACATCCGGCGGGACGGGCGAAGCGTTGAGCGGAAACTCTTTAGAAATCGAGGTGCCATCAAGTCCTAAAAGATCGGCATAGCGACGAATGAATCCTTGGACAAATACAGGTTCGGGTAGCAAGTCCATCCGTCCTGCCTCGATCGCATTTAGTAGGCGCAATGGAATATAGGTTTTGGCAGCCACTTCTTGTAAGGAGACTGATCGATGTTGCCGTTCTTCGCTCAATCGATTGCCAATCTCTTTCAAATGCTCTGCCTGCGCCGACGTTTCTAGAAACTCCACAGTATTCCCCCTACGGCTTCACATCACGACAAGAGTACTCTAAGGTAGCCCTCACTATACCAGTCAAGAGTAGTCAGACATTAATCTGATGTGCCTTAATTTTGTGACAGGTTCAGTATGGTTGAAAGAGTGTAAAAAGACACAAGTTGGCTGCTAGATTAGGAAGACAGACCAGCAAATATATCTGGCAATGGTGCGGCATTTTAGGCAAAAATCTCCCTTTTTCAATTAGAGTTTGCAGTAAATCTAAGGGCAGGAAACGCTAAGATCTACCGATAGTTAGATCCAGATCATCAGATTGAGATCGATACATTCTGGCTCTATGGTTTTATCGGAAATTACTGAACTTCTAAATAGCGATGAATCGCTTAGGACAAAGCGTTAGCGCAATGCTTTAGGAAAATGATGCATTAGCCTAACATGAGTTGACATGAGTTGAATTGCGAATTCTTTCTTTGGGTTGACCTCGAACGGATGCGATCGCGGCAAAATCTACAGGCAGAGTGTTTGTGCGATACCAGATTTTATGCAGATTGACTACGTTCAGTTTTATGTAGACGATGCGCGATCATTACGAGATTGGTTCACTCAAGCCATGGGTTTTTGGGCAGTTAGCTCAGGAGGTGACACAAATACGCAACACGAGGTGATTAGAAGTGGTTCTATTCATTTTGTGCTGTCGTCTCCTAGAACAACCCATAGTCCAGTTCATCAGTTTTTACAGGCTCACCCTCCGGGCGTTGTAGACGTTGCTTTTCGGGTTTCTGATCTAGAGCAAGTGATGCACCGCGCTGTGACTCAGGGCGCACTAGTTTTGCAGCCCATTTGCCAGTTTAATCAGAGCCAGGGTCGCGGTAAGCAGGCAACCATTGCAGCTTGGGGAACGTTACAGCACACGTTGACCGAACGCACGGGAATGACCTCTGTATTTCCTCAAGGCGATTTACTAATTTCTAATGCGGAGTGTTACTCATTTAGCTTTGACTATTTTAACTCTGGTTACTTTAGTGAAATTGATCATATTGTTCTTAACGTTGCGATCGGTGATCTTAATGCTGCTGTTCGCTGGTATCGAGATGTTTTAGGCTTTGAAGCTCAGCAAAGGTTTGAGATTCAAACAAATTATTCTGGCTTGTGTAGCCGAGTGATGCAGCATCCCAAAACAGGAGTTCGATTTCCGATTAATGAGCCGAGTTCAGAAAGCTCTCAGATTCAGGAATTTTTAGACTTGAACCGGGGTGCAGGGGTGCAGCACATTGCTCTGCAAACCGAGAATTTGGTCAGTGTGGTGAGCGCCCTGCGTAACGCTGATGGAGCCACTGCCCTGCGCCAAGCTAGTGTCTCGTTTCTACAGGTTCCGCCGTGTTATTACGATCAGCTTCGGCAACGGGACGGCTTTTTGTTGACGCCGGATGAGTTAGATGCGATCGCAGATCAGCAAGTTTTAGTCGATTGGCAAGCCGACATGCCCGAAGCCATTTTGTTGCAAACGTTTACCCAACCCATTTTCCAGCAGCCTACCTTCTTTTTTGAACTGATTGAGCGACGGCAATACTGCATCGATCAGCAAATGCAGTACGCTCAGGGATTTGGCGAAGGAAACTTTCGGGCATTGTTTGAGGCGATCGAGCGAGAACAATTCAAGCGGGGTAGCCAGAAACGCTAAGATTGAACCCTGGTTCTGCATCTGCTCAGTCTAAACCTTATAAAATATGCTGCTCCGTAGACCTGATGTTGGGTTTATTCCGACGCCCGATGCGGCGATCGAAGCCATGCTGAGTTTGGCTGACGTTACCGCCTCCGATATCCTTTACGATTTGGGGAGCGGCGATGGTCGGATTTTGATTACAGCAGCGCAACGCTATGGAACGCGCGGGGTTGGCATTGATATCGATCCGGTGAGGGTTGCAGAAGCGCGATCGCACGGTGAAACAGCGGGGGTCTGCGATCGCGTGTCGTTTCACCAAGCTGATTTATTTGAAAGCGAGTTTCAGACCGCGACGATCGTCGTTTTGTACTTACTACCTCACCTCAACCTTAAGCTTCGCCCCCGCCTCTTGGATCAGTTGAAACCCGGAACTCAACTGCTTTCTCTAGATTTTGACATGGGCGATTGGCTGCCCGATCGGGTGATCAAGCTCGATACGCCTGACGAAGAATCAACCCTTTATTATTGGCGGGTTCCAGAGACTCTACCAAAAACCTGAGAGGTCTAGCTTTTGTTCTCTATTGCCCAATCGATCTGTCGCAAAATGCCGCGCAGCATGGCAACCTCTGGGTCAGACAGAGCGGCACGGTTAAACAAGCGACGAAACTTTTCCATCCGACTCGTTGCCGTGTGGGGGTAAAGATAGCCAATTTTTAGCAACACTGTTTCTAAATGCTGATAGTAGTCTTCCAAGGTATCGATCGCGGCGATCGCGTCCTCGGCAGGGGGAGATGAGACGGCAGATTGAACCGGGGCTTGCGTCAACTGGTAAAGCTCATAGCAGCACACAGCAACGGCTTGCGCCAAATTGAGAGAGGCATACTCCGAGCTAGAGGGAATGCAGACAAATCGCTGAGCGTAGTTCAAGGCTTCGTTGCTTAGCCCGTGTTCTTCTGAGCCAAAGATCAAGGCTGAGTGTTCGGTCGAAGGGGTGTTGAGCAGCCAGGGCAGGGCAGCTTTCGGCGGTTCGAGAGCAGTTGCGATCGCCCGCGTCCGGGTGGTGGTTGCGATCGCCCGATGACACCCGCTCAGCGCTTCCGGTAAACTCGCTGCGATCGTTGCCCCTTCCAAGACATCCGCCGCGTGGACTGCCATTCGCCGTGCCTCTTCAGAGGTGCGATCGCACTGAGGGTTCACCAACACGAGGTGACGCAATCCCATATTTTTCATAATGCGCGCGATCGAGCCAAGGTTTAGTGCTCCCGCAGGCTCAACCAAAACAATACGAACTCTCGATAAGGCAGTGTCGGACATAGGATTAGATCAGATTCAATTTTGAAGAAAACTTAGAATTAGGATTATCTAGCCTGAGTTCTAAGCTACCGCTTAACGATGACCAACGCCTACTCCACTTACTTTCTATGCCTCGCCATCGCGCAAAATCTGCCCTACCGACCAAAATCTGCCCTGTCTGCAATCTGCCCTTCACCTGGCGCAAAAAATGGGCAGATTGCTGGGACGACGTGAAATATTGCTCCGATCGCTGCCGCCGTCATAAATCACAAGCTACCCCAGGGGAAATGCCATGATGCAATCTCTATCTCAGTCACAAGACCAGCCGCAAGACCAGCCTCAGAAACTCACTTTCGACGAGTTTCTCGTGCAATATCCCGAAGACGGAGGACGATATGAACTTCATTACGGAGCAGTAGTAGAGATGCGCCCAATCGGTCCTCATGAGCAAGTTGGAGGATTTATTTCAGATCAGTTAACGCTCGAAATTTATCGATTAGGGCTACCCTACTTCATTCCTCGAAGCTGCTTGGTTAGACCCGTAGAAGAGTTTGAAGCGTACCTGCCTGACATTATTGTTCTCAACCGCGAAACGATCGGGGCTGATCCCTATTGGAAAAAAGCGTCCACGATTTCAACTGGGGCGTCTGCCAAACTTGCGATCGAGGTAGTCAGCACCAACTGGCGGGCTGATTATTCTAAAAAGCTAGCTGAGTACGAGTTGTTAGGAATTCCTGAATATTGGGTCGTCGATTATCGAGGGTTGGGCGCAAAACGGCTGATCGGATCTCCTAAAGAACCGACGGTTTCAGTGTATGTCCTGTCCGACGATGAGTACTCTGTCACGCTGTTTAAAGGGCAGGATGCGATCGCATCTCCAGCGTTTCCAGAGCTAAATATCACTGTCGCTCAACTGGTGCAAATGGGTGAGTCGGTGACTTGATCGGGCGAACGGATCGGTCAGCATGGTAAGCTCTTGACCGAAGATTTTGCTTAAATTTTGCTTAAAGAGGATTGCCATGTCAGCGAATCGTGTTCAGCCAAAACTGATCATTCATGGAGGAGCCGGAAGCTCGCTTAAAGGCAAAGGCGGCGCAGAAGCCGTGCGGCGATCGCTGTTTGCGGTGGTTGAGGAAGTTCACGCGCAGCTAGGGTTGGGCGTGGCAGCAACCGAAGCCGTGGTTTTAGGGTGTCAGCTTTTAGAAAACGATCCGCGCTTTAATGCTGGAACGGGTTCTGTGCTGCAATCCGACGGTCAGATTCGCATGAGCGCTTCCCTGATGGATGGGGCGAAACAAAGCTTTAGCGGCGTGATCAACACGTCTCGGATGAAAAATCCAATTGACCTAGCGGCATTTCTGCAAGATTCTAGCGATCGCGTGCTTTCCGAGTGTGGAGCGGCAGAGCTTCTGCGAGAACTCAACTTGCCGCTTTATGACCCTCTAACTGAAGTTCGCCTGCAAGAATGGATTCAAGAGCGGGCAGGCAATTTTGATAAAGCCATGGCAGGGGTGGTGGCTGAGCGAGAACTTGTGTCAGACGCAAGACGGGGCACGATCGGGGTAGTGGCACTCGATGCCCACGGGCAGATTGCTGCCGGTACGTCTACGGGCGGCAAGGGTTTTGAGCGGATCGGACGCGTCAGTGATTCGGCGATGCCTGCGGGAAATTATGCAACGGCTCAGGCGGGAGTGAGTTGCACCGGGATTGGGGAAGACATCATTGATGAATGCCTTGCCCCGCGCATCGTAATTCGGGTGACGGATGGGCAATCGCTCCAGGCTGCCATGCAAAAGTCGTTTTCTGAAGCGGGACAGCACCATCGAGATTTGGGCGCGATCGCGCTGGATGCCACCGGCGCGATCGCTTGGGGAAAAACCAGTGAAGTCTTGCTTGCTGCCTATCACAATGGCGAGGGTATGGGCGATACGCTCGATATGGCGATGGGTGTTCAGGTGGGCACCGCCTAGCCTTGCCTAACCTACCAGAAGCGCCAGCAGCAAACAGACTTGCGGGTAGCAGATCACAACTTCTCTTTTGGTCGCCATCCAGGTTTGACAGTTTGCCGCGATCGCGCGATCGCCAGACAATCATTTGGCACATCTTCGGTAATGGTGGAACCCGCTGCTGTGGTGACATCTTCACCGATGGTGAGCGGCGCAACCAGGGTATTATTAGACCCGATTTTGCTGCGATCGCCGATCGTGGTTCGGTGCTTGTTGACGCCATCATAATTAACCGTGATCGTTCCCGCGCCGATATTGACGCGATCGCCCAGCGTGGCATCCCCCACATAAGACAGGTGCGCCACGTTCGTCTTTTCGCCAAGCTGAGCATTTTTCAATTCCACAAAGTTGCCGATGCGGCATCCGGCTCCCACCTCGGCTTGACCCCGAATGTGGGCGTAAGGTCCCACCCGCGTTTCAGGGCGCACCACACTGTCAGAAACCACCGAAAACAGCACCGTCACATTTTCCCCAATGGTGCTATTTTCCACCAAACTTCCAGGCCCAATGCGGCTCCCAGCCTGAATCGTCGTTTTCCCGCGCAGATGGGTTTGCGGTTCGATCACCACGTTGGCATGAAGCAGGACAGAATCATCGATCGTGACACTTTGCGGATCAACGATCGTCACACCTTGCGCCATCCAATCATCTTTAATTCGCGTTTGAAGAACCGTGTACGACTCAGCAAGTTGCTTGCGATCGTTGATCCCCAAAATTTCCTGATAATCGTCTGCGTCAAACACTGTGACCGGGCTAAGAAGATTCACAGCCTCGGTTAGATAATATTCTTTTTGATCATTATTAGTGCTTAACTTTGGCAACACCTCCGCCAAATCTTTCCAGCGAAAGCAATACACCCCTGCATTTACCCGGTGATTTTGCCGTTGCTGTGGGGTGCAGTCGCGGTCTTCAATGATTGCCTGCAAATTTTGCTGACTGTCGCAAAACACCCGCCCATAGCCTTTAGGAGTGGGAAGATGCGCTGCCAAAATAGAGGCTGGATTGCCTTTTTCTCGATGGGTATTGAGAAATAATTCTAAGGTTTCAGGACGCAAGAGCGGAACATCGCCGTTGAGAATTAGCAGATCGTCATCCAGCCCTTCTAAATGGGGGAGCAGTTGTTGAATCGCGTGACCTGTGCCGAGTTGCTCGGTTTGCTCCACAAATTCAAGGGCTGCCGGATATTCTGCCAGAGCTTCGCGCACCCGATCACTCCGATAGCCCACAATCACCAGACGACGGGATGGCTTTAGCCCTGCCACACTGTCTAAAACCCGTTGCACTAGCGATCGTTGACCCAAAGGATGCAGTACTTTAGGCAAATCCGATTTCATCCGCGTGCCCCGCCCTGCTGCCAGAATTGCGACCGCTACCATAACGTCCTTCTGTGTCTAAACTCCAACGGAGTATACCGTGCCATCGGCATCCCTACACGCCCTTTTCCATGTCCCCACCTTATCCAAACAATATCCAAACAATTTTTTGCAAACTTCAACATTAACTCCGTTGCTGAAGCCGTGATCAACGTTATGATCGAAACTCCAATCTGGTAGTTCGTGTCGTCTATGGACGTGAGTTTGGCAGCCTTCATTCTCTCGACTGCTTTTCCCCAGCAAGAGCAACGACAGTAGGGTTTGAAGCCTTTAGGGGAGAGACTCGGGGGAAGACTGTTTCGGCTCTGTCGAACTGCTGTTCAGGGGCGATCGCGAATTCCAAATTCCGAAATCAAGGACTTGTGTTGTGACTCAAACCAATTCAGACTTTCTTGCCCAGACTGACTCTGCTGTTGCCGACCTTATTTACCAAGAGTTGCAACGTCAGCGAGACCACTTGGAATTGATTGCTAGCGAGAATTTTACCTCTCCGGCAGTGCTGGCGGCTCAAGGCTCAGTGTTGACCAATAAATATGCTGAAGGGCTGCCTAGCAAGCGCTATTACGGCGGCTGCGAGTTTGTCGATCGCATCGAAGAAATTGCTATCGATCGAGCAAAAGCTTTATTCAGTGCAGCCCACGCAAATGTGCAGCCTCACTCTGGCGCACAGGCAAACTTTGCCGTGTTTTTGGCGCTGCTAAAACCGGGCGACACCATCATGGGGATGGATTTGTCTCACGGAGGACACCTCACCCATGGCTCACCCGTCAACGTGTCGGGCAAATGGTTCAACGTGCATCACTATGGCGTCAGTCAAGCCACCGAGCAGCTAGATTTTGATCATATTCGCGACTTGGCGCTCAAGCATCGTCCTAAACTGCTGATTTGCGGCTATTCGGCATATCCGCGCATCATTGATTTTGCCGCCTTCCGTGCGATCGCAGATGAAGTCGGCGCGTATCTATTGGCAGATATCGCCCACATTGCGGGTCTCGTTGCTACTGGGCATCACCCGAACCCGATTCCGTTCTGTGATGTGGTTACCACCACGACCCACAAAACCCTACGCGGTCCAAGGGGCGGGCTGATTCTCACCCGCGATGCTGACCTCGGTAAGCAGTTAGATAAAGCCGTCTTCCCTGGTTCCCAAGGTGGCCCCTTAGAGCATGCGATCGCCGGAAAAGCCGTTGCCTTTGGCGAAGCGCTCAAGCCAGACTTCAAGACTTACTGCAAAAACGTGATCGCCAACGCTCAGGCGATGGCAGCCCAACTCCAAGCGCGGGGCTTTAAAATTGTCTCTGATGGGACGGATAATCACCTGATGCTGGTTGATTTGCGATCGATCGGCATGACCGGAAAAATTGCAGACGGGTTAGTCAGCACCGTTAATATTACTGCCAACAAAAATACGGTTCCGTTTGATCCTGAGTCGCCGTTTGTCACCAGTGGTTTGAGGCTGGGATCGGCAGCCATGACCACGCGCGGCATGGGCACCGCCGAATTTACTGAAATCGCCAATATTATTGCCGATCGCTTGCTCAACCCGGACGATGAAACCACCACAGAAGCTTGCTTAAAGCGGGTGGCAGCCCTGTGCGATCGCTTCCCGCTCTACCCTCACTTGGGCACTCAGGTTCCAACGCTGGTCTAAAATGTTGGGCTAAGATGGTGGGCTGAACGGGCAGATCTGTCCAGTTTCTAGCTTGATTTCGTGAATAACCGTTACAAGGGCACCTTTTCGGGGTGCTCTTTTTGTAGGCAGGCACCCATCTACTTTCGAGAGATAGAAATATTCAAGCTTAGACCTTAGAATTTTGTTGCGCTTAATAATTCTTTGCTGAGTATCATCAAATCTGTAGTACACTCTGCCTGACGATTCCTAGTCCCCAACCTACAATTTCTGATGCCCTTTCTAGCTGCATTCCTACTATCAGCCTTCGTGGTCTTTCTGAGTACGCCTGTGATTAGAAAGATTGGTCTTCGATCGGGATTGGTCGATGCGCCCAACAGTCGCAAAGTTCACCAACGCCCGATGGTACGGTTGGGCGGCGTGGCGATCTTTACAGGCGTTTTGGTCGCGCTCTTGGTCGTCTGGTGGGCAGGCGGCTTTGGCGTTCTTAACCCGAAAGATGAGTCCGGAGTGTGGGCGGTTGCTTTGGGTGGCATTGCTTTTTTCCTGATCGGGCTTGCCGACGATGTGTTCAACCTTTCGCCAAAAACTCGTCTGATTTTGCAAATTGCGATCGCAAGCTTAGCGTGGCAATCGGGCGTTCAGATTGACTTTCTGACCAATCCGGCAAGCGGCTTGATCCAACTACCCGACTGGTTTAGTTTGCCAATTACAGTGATTTGGCTCGTTGGCATGGCAAATGCGATCAACTGGATCGATGGTCTAGACGGCTTGGCGGCGGGCGTATCGGGCATTGCAGCAGTGGTGATGTTTTGGACGTGCCTGTTTATGGGGCAGCCTGCGGCGGCAATCATCGCTGCCGCTTTAGCCGGAGGAACGCTGGGATTTTTGCGCTATAACTTCAATCCAGCCCAAATCTTTATGGGAGACGGCGGCGCATATTTCATCGGCTTTACCTTGGCAGGGGTCGGGGTGATTGGGTTGGTAAAGAGCGTGACAACGGTTGCAGTGCTGTTGCCCTACGTGATTTTAGCGGTGCCGATTCTCGATATGTCTGCGGTTATTTTGGATCGGCTGCGGCGGGGGAAGTCGCCCTTCGTTGCCGATAAAGGTCATCTCCATCACCGCCTATTGAATGCAGGATTGTCCCATCGATTGGCGGTTTTGTTTATCTATTCGCTGACGCTATGGGCAGGAAGCTTGGCAATGGCAGTGGCAGGGATGCCGAGCGGATTGGGCTATGCGATCGGGGCAACGGTGATCCTGAGTTTGACCAGTTGGCAAGTTTGGCGCACGGCTCGTTAAGTTCCAAACCATTTTCGGCGCTAGTAGATTGTTAGCTTTGAGTGGATGGGTGGAGGGGTGAGAGGGCAGAGGGGCAGATGGAGATGTTACCCATCCACTCATCCACCTATCGATTCCCAGTCCCCCATTTCAATCTTGACAGACCCCTAGGCAGTATTCTGAATTCAGTCCAGATCCGGCTGGTGAATTTATTTTATGAGTGCAGAAATTATTAGCGTCGGCACTGAGTTACTCCTCGGTAATATTTTGAATTCTAATGCTCAGTTTTTGGCGCAGCAGTTAGCTGAACTGGGCATTCCTCATTATTTTCAAACGGTGGTTGGAGACAACCCAGACCGCCTAAAACGTGCGATCGCAGGGGCAAGCGATCGCTCTAATCTACTCATCTTCACCGGTGGATTAGGACCGACGCCTGACGATTTGACAACTGAAACGATCGCAGCCTTTTTCGCCACCCCATTGGTCGAAAAGCCAGAAATTATTGAAGACATCGCTCAAAAATTTGCCGAGCGGGGTCGCCAGATGACGGATAACAACCGCAAGCAGGCACTTTTGCCCGAAGGGGCAGAGATGCTCTACAACCCAGTCGGCAGCGCTCCGGGGATGATCTGGCAGCCGCGCCCAAATCTGACGATTCTAACGTTTCCGGGCGTCCCCAGCGAGATGAGGATCATGTGGCAGCACATCGCGGTGCCCTATCTTAAAACTCGCGGATGGGGGCAAGCCACGATCGCCAGCCGAACCTTGAGATTTTGGGGAATCTCGGAGTCGATGCTGGCAGAAACTGTTTCATCTTTTTTTGATCTACAAAATCCAACGGTTGCGCCTTACGCCAATTTTGGAGAAGTTAAACTGCGTGTTTCTGCCAAAGCGGCGTCTAGAGAGGCAGCCTATGCGCTCATCGCTCCGGTTGAAAAGGAGCTACGTCGGCTGGCAGGCATCGATTGCTACGGGGCGGATGAAGACTCGCTGGCATCGGTGGTTGGTGAACTGCTGACGGCGACTCAATCGACACTGAGCATCGCAGAATCGTGCACCGGGGGCGGATTGGGGCAGATGCTAACGGCTGTCTCCGGCAGTTCAGCTTTCTTTATGGGGGGTATCATTTCTTATGATAATGCCGTGAAGGAACAGCTTTTGGGTGTTGAATCGCAGACGCTAGAGCAGGTCGGAGCGGTGAGCGCGATCGTGGCTGAGCAAATGGCATCGGGAGTGCGATCGCGCCTCAACACCACCTGGGGACTCAGCATCACTGGCATTGCCGGACCTGACGGCGGCACCACCGCCAAACCCGTGGGTTTAGTCTATATCGGCTTAGCGGCTGCCGACAACGTAACTAGTTTTGAGTTTCGCTTTGGCGATCGCGGGCGAGACTGGGTGCGGCACGTTAGCGCGTGCAGTGCGCTGGATCAACTCCGGCGGCAGATAGTCTCTTCCCTATCCAATTTGCGGGGATCTTGATCTTTCCCTATCTTTCGTTAGAATCAAAAAGTCATCACGAATACCTCAAGGGAAGCATTGGAATTAATGTGACTCCCTGTTAATATCAAATTAGACTTTTGTTAATATGTAAGTTGCATCGCAGCTTTGGCAAAAGTTCAGACATATCGCAGGAGTTGTCTGCTCAATGGATTACATCGATAAGGTTATAGAAAAGCTAAAAGAGTGGGGGCGAAGACTCATTGAGGCGCTTTTGGGTCCCGAATCTCAGCCCGAAGCTGAACCCATTCCCGTTCCGGTAGACGATCGCCGTTATCGTCGCTAGAGGAGTTGCAAGTTCTGACTGTGTACAATATTTTGGTTCTCCACGGACCAAACCTTAATCTTCTGGGTAAACGAGAGCCTGGAGTTTACGGAGCGGTTACGCTAGGCGAAATTACCAAGCAGTTGGAGCGAGAGGCTCAAAGCTTGAATGTAAGCTTGACCTGTCTGCAATCTAATCACGAAGGGATTTTGATTGATGCCATTCACGATGCTGTGGATTGCCACAACGGCATTTTGATTAATCCAGGAGCCTATACCCATACGAGCGTGGCGCTTCGAGATGCGATCGCAGGCGTAAACCTGCCTACCGTAGAAGTTCATTTAAGCAATATTCACCGTAGAGAA
The DNA here is from genome assembly GCF_010091945.1 of Myxacorys almedinensis A. Lineage (GTDB taxonomy): Bacteria > Cyanobacteriota > Cyanobacteriia > Leptolyngbyales > Leptolyngbyaceae > Myxacorys > Myxacorys almedinensis. The sequence continues at coordinate 190,758 of NZ_WVIE01000002.1, read as the reverse complement.
GAATTCCGTCACCATTCCTACATTGCACCAGTTGCGATCGGGCAGATTTGCGGATTTGGCGCGGATAGCTATCGGCTGGGGTTACACGCGCTGGTGAATTATTTGCAGCAAAACTCGTGATTTTTAAGATTTTTCTGCTTCCCTTTAAAGAGCGACTAGCATAAGCATTTACGATAGTGTGCCGCGCTTAACGTCAGAAATGCAGATGTCTGTAGTCAGTGCTGGAACTTTATGCTGACTACAGACAGGTTAGGGCAAGGTGAAACGGGGGAGCTAGCGAAGCCCCAATCGTTGGATTTCAGTTTTGATTTGCGATCGCACCCCTGAATCTTGCTGAGCTTTCATCTGAAACTGGTTAAACTCTTCTCGCTTCAGCCCGTTGCGCGCCACAATTTGCCCAGCTTGCGCCGCAAACGTATCGCAGATGCCTTTCACCTGATCTCGGATACCCGAATTAATTTTTTCGATATTGTCAGAATGACAAACATTGCTGGGAACGCTGCCACCTGTTAGCTGCTTGACCTGATCTAGCAGGCGTTGTCGCGTTTTTTCAATTTCTACCGCCGCCCGAACGTACCGCGTAAACGGAGGCTCTTGAGCAAAGGCAGCAGAATCAAACGAAGCAGAGTGACCAGAGAATGTGGGAGTCCACCCACACAGCAGCGCGATCGAAGAGAGACTTCCCACTAGGAGAGAGTGAGCCAAAAGTTGCTGCATTCGAGCAGAGAGAGAGAAAGCACGTTTCATCATAGAGGGTGTGACGTTCCGCAAACTAGCACACGGTTGAGGTTCATATGTCATGAATTATTTTATTGGCAATAAGTTCCAGAAAACGGGCAAAATCCTAAAAGGTTTCCCAAAAATTTGAGGCAATTCTCCCTAGATTTAGTCTAATTGACAACAACATAGCGTTTATTTGGGTCGGCGAAAGACGTGGCACAGTTCAATCACTTTGGTTTGCAGCACCAGAGTTTCATCGGCGCTCCGCTTGAGAGCAAACTCTAGGTCGAGCAAAATGGGCAGCGATCGCTGCAATTGCCTCACCGAAATCCCAGAAAGCTCCCTTTGGAGAAAATAGAGTTGTTTGGGGTTATTGAGTTCGGCAGCTTTGGCAATCACCAGTTCATCTCGTTCGCCTGTCTCCTGCATCAGCTTGATCCAGAGCCGCAGGCGAAACTGCCCAACCAAGGTACTGACGATTTTAAGGGCAGGTTCGTTTTGACGAACTAGATCAGCCACGAGTTCCAACGCAGAAGCGGTGTTGCCCTGACGAATGGCAGCCACGAGTTTAAGGCTATTTTGGGCACTAGCGGTGATCAGGGGTGCGATCGCATCGACCGCTAATGCCGTATTTGTATCGCCTGCAAACACACGGATTTTCTCAAGTTCGCTGTAGAGTTGCCGGGTGTTGTTCCCCACGGCTTCAACTATATAGCCCACAGCGCTAGCGGTAAGTTTGACGCCGGTTTCTTGAGCAACGCGCTCAACCTGCCGTGTGAGAAGCTCCGTTTTCCAGGGCGGAATCGGAGAGAATTCTTGAATCTGAGCATGTTTCTGCAACAGCTTGGTCGATTTTAGGCGTCCATCGGGTTTTGTAGCACTGGTGAGCAGCAGCGTCGTTGTCTCAGGCAGCACGGGCAAGGTGCGATCGAGGTCTCTCAATAGCTCCTCTGAGCAGCGCTGGGTCAGGGTCGTATCGACCAGCCAGACAAAGCGATCGCCCGCGCCAAATGGGGGAGTCATTGCCTGATTGAGGGCTTGCATCACCGCATCAGAGTGCTCAGAAGAAATTTTGTCGAAATTAAAACTTTCCCAAGTCGGGTCGAGGGTTTTTTGCTGCAAGGTTTTCACGGCGTTTGAAAGCGCAAACCCATCTTCGCCCCAATACAGATAAATCGGCATATTCCTCTGTTTCGACTCCCCAATCTTCTTTACGTTTGTTGAAGCGCGATCCCCGTTTCACGAGTTTTCACAAATTGTTGTCGCCATTTACGCAGAGTAGATTGCTCATTTGCCGTTAGATTAAGAGTGGATTTCTACTTTATCGAGTTAAGCGACGAGGCGATCGAGTTGGACGAAAATTATCAGACTTACCTCAACCGAGTCATGCGGCTAACGCTGCCCGAAACCCATAGGTCTCAGGCGCAGCATCTCCAGGAATCCCCCAAATTCCAGCGCTCAGCAGAGGGCTGGCAGGCGACGCCGTTTCCAGGGTTTGCTGTGGTGACGCCCGCAGGCAAAGACGATCAGAAAAATGTCGCGCTATATGACTATCTTCACGCCTATCAGCGGCAACTTCAGCAGCAGATAGGAGCCGATATTTTGGCGCTTGTGCCGCCAGACAGCTTTCACCTGACGCTGGCAGATTTGATTTGGGATAGCGCTTACCGCCATGCTTGCGAAACCCCCGGATTTGATCAGCGACTGCGCGATCGCGTGGCGAGTAGTTTCCGTCAGTGTGAGCCGATGGCGAACAATGCGCCGCTTCGGTTTCAGGTGTTGGGGCTGATGGTCATGACGCGCGCGATCGCACTGTGCCTTGCACCGACCGATGAAGATGCCTACGATCGGGTGATTCGCCTTCGCCGAGCCATTTACCAAAACCCAGATGTGATCGAGTTGGGAATCGAGCAGCAGTACTATTTCACGCCGCACATTACGCTGGGCTATTTTGGCGAACTCGAGCCTAATCTAGACAAAGCAGCACTCGTCCAATCTTTGGATGCCCTAAACCAGCAGTGGATTGGCAGTAGTTTTGATTTTTGGGTCTACACGGCTGAGGTTCGCAAATTTGATGACATGGCAACCTACTTTCGCGAACCTGATTGGGCAACGTTCGAGTTTTGAGCACCCGTTGAAGGTTGCGTTTGGCTCTGACGCTGGTCATCTGTGAGGCAAGAGAGACATCAACTGGGCAGCATCGCCAAAACGATGCCTGCCGTTGCCAGCAAAAACCCTAGGGCTGCAAACCCGGCAAGGGGTTTGCCATCAAGTCCGGTCAGCCAATCTGGGGCGCGCCCCGTGTAGCTGAATTTGGCAGCGTCTAGGCTTGTCATTGCCCAGATCCAGCCTGCATGTAACCCCCAAGCTAGCCCCAAGTCGGGTTGTCCCGCCTTAAACGATACGGCAAGGCACAACACAACGCCCATTAGCGAGAGTCCTGGAAGTTGAGGGATATTTTCTACACCTTCCCAAATCAGATGGAGGAGGGCGAAAAGGATGCTAGACGCGATCGCGCTCGTCCAAAAATCAACGTCTTGCAGCAGTTGACCAAACACAAAGCCGCGAAACACCAGTTCTTCAATGCCAGCAATCGCCAGTCCGATCAGCAAGCCAGAGGCGATCGCACCTGCTAGCGATCGCCAATCTTGTGCTGCCCACCGGATCAAGCCAAATAGAGTTTGCAGCCCAAACAACAGGATCAGCCCGATCGCGCCGATGCCAACTCCCACACCAAGCGACGTTAAAACGCTCCTATCCCAGTGCCAGCCAAAGGTGGCAAACGGAAGGTTCTGAAGCCGTGCGACGCCCCACAGCACAACGGGAGCGAGAAGATACAGGGAGGCAAGCAGGGGAAGTTTTTGGCTGATTTCTGGCGGTTTGGGGGGTCGCCACCGGAGCGCGATCGCCAATGGAACTGCGATCGGCAACCAAAGTAAACTCCAAATCAAAAAAAAGAACCCTATTTCTAACCACGTTGGCGCTTCGGTGATAAAAAAACCAACGGAATTAAAAAAGGGTAGCAATAAAAAATTCAAGGACAACTGATGACCTGCTAACGCCAATCGGCTAGAGAAGCATTTCTACTCCTCATCCCTCGTCATTATCGCCATTTTTATCACTCTTATCTGCATCAAGCTGAATGAGATGAATGTGCTTGTAGCCCAGCTTAATTTCAAACTCATCTCCTGGCTTCAAGCCCATGGCTTTGGTATAGGCGGCTCCAATGACAATCTGACCATTTTGATGCACACTCACCCGATAGGTCGGTTCCCGTCCCCGCCCATCTTTTGACCCTTCCGAACCGAGAGGAACACCCCTCGCGACCAGCAACGCATCATAGAAATCGGTCAAATTAACGCGAGTCTGATCATTTTTGGTAACGGTGTAATAACCGCAACGCTTTGCTGTTTCCCGACGCGGCAAGTGCGACAGTTCTTTGACTTTTTGAAGTAATGCCTTCCCCGTTAAAGGAGTGTTTGCAGGTTCAGTCATCTGCTACAGAATATCCCTACGATTTCCGAAATGGTGATTAGCGTCAACTCAAACGTTTGACTTTATAGAATATATCTCTAAACGATTCTATTTGAATAGGGCTTTTGAATAAATTCCTTTACTATTAATTTCAAATTGGGTTTGCAACCTTAGAGAAACGCTTAATTGCTCTAAAAATCTGATTCAAGTTTTCAAACCCAATTTATAAATTAGTGGCGATTGCCTGCAAGGTTAACGACAAAAAACCAGCCAACTTGCTGCGAAAAAATAGAGAAAATTATGCACTTCGCAGAAATCGTTTTCTCTAAAAACCTTTTCTCTAGAAAGGTGCATGACGAGCAAAAAACAGACCTTTGGAAGACTTGAAACTTTAGATTTAGTGGCTTTAGTAGAAGCAGAGGTTCCTTGGGTTTGGGAGCAGCGGCGCAATTTAGCTTGCTTGGTAGAGTTGCATCCGGAGGGTAGACCACCCAAACTACGGATTTCAGAGCCTTAGATATTAGATTTTTCGACCTTCAAATCCGTCAAAAGCGCGTTTCATCCTAGGGGGTGATGTTACACTAAACCTGGGTAAAAATTTGCAAAACAATGGAGCTAAAACAATCGTGTTGAGTTATGTCTTTTTTGGTAAAGACAAATTCCTGTCAAATTTAATTTTCATTAAAGAATGATTCGATTCACACACAGTTGTTGCTCATAAGTTTGTCTAACTTAACCCTCTAGAGTTCAGAATTGCGGTCATTAGAATGCAAGTTGTCTTTAAGATTGTTCGGCAGGATGAGACCCGCGCACCACAGATTCAGTCCTTTGCGCTTGATGTTGAGCCGGGAAATACAATACTTGATTGTCTAAATCAGATTAAATGGGAGCAAGACGGAACGCTTGCTTATCGTAAAAATTGTCGCAATACAATTTGTGGAAGTTGTGCCGTTCGGATTAATGGGCGTTCTGCTTTAGCCTGCAAAGAAAATGTTGGTAGCGAGGTGGCGCGATTTGCTGCATCTGCCGCAATTCCAGAAATTACCTTAGCGCCCCTTGGCAACATGCCTGTGATCAAAGATCTTGTTGTGGATATGAAAGACTTTTGGGGCAACCTGAAAGCCATTGATCCTTACGTCAGCACGGCATCTCGGCAGGTTCCAGAGCGGGAATTTTTGCAATCGCCCGACGATCGCGCCAAGCTCAACCAAACGGGCAACTGCATCATGTGCGGGGCATGCTATTCAGACTGTAATGCTCGTGAGGTCAATCCCAGGTTTGTTGGACCTCATGCTTTGGCGAAGGCATACCGCCTGGTGGCTGATAACCGCGACGGGGAAACGGAAGCGCGGCTAGAGAACTATAACTATTCTACCGACGGCGTGTGGGGCTGTACTCGCTGCTATAATTGCAATTCGGTCTGCCCGATGGAGGTTGCACCGATGGATCAAATCGGCAAAATTAAGCAGGAAATCTTGGTGCGTAAAGATGGGCATGAGAGCCGCTCGATTCGTCATCGCAAGACGCTGATCGATCTTGTGAAGCAAGGCGGCTGGATCGATGAGCGCCAGTTTGGGCTTCGAGTGGTAGGCAACAGTTTCAGGGATCTGGCAGGCTTGGTCAGCCTTGCACCGTTGGGGTTGCGGATGATCGGTCGCGGCAAGTTTCCGGGCAAGTTTGAGCCATCGCAGGGTCAAAAACAGGTACGATCGCTGATCGACTCTATTCAAGCATTTGAGGCGACATCATCATGACTACTGAAGATCGAGATCCAAACCGGACGGCAGATAACCAGCCCCAGCCTGGGTTTGGTTGGACAGCTTATGCCGAACAAATCAATGGGCGATTTGCCATGATTGGCTTTGTGGCGCTGCTGATCCGCGAGTTTTTCACCCGTCAAGATTTCTTTACATGGCTGGGCTTTTAGCGGGTGCCGATCTCATCGAGGGTCAGTTTGAATTCCCGGCAAAGGTTGCCCAGTGCGGTTGTACACCAGCACATCCCACTGACCTCTGGCGTTTGTCTCAAATGCGATCGCGCGCCCATCAGCACTAATCACCGGATTTCGGACTTGCGCTCGAATCGGCTCAGTCAGGTTTCTCAATTGGCGAAACTCGCGATCGTAGAGGTAGATTCCAGAGCGTCCTTGGCGGCTGCCTTCAAACACAATGTAGCGCCCGTCTTGGGTGATGGATGGGTTCGATTCAACCGTGTCAAAGGCATTGAGTCCGGGGAGATCGATCAGCCGTTGGGCGATCGTGTCGTAGAGATAAATATCTTGATTGCCACGCCGATCAGAGGCAAACACAATAAAGCGTCCGGCAATGCGCGGATTTAGATCGGCAAAGGAACTATTTAAACTGCGTCCGCCAACCGGATCGAAGGGAAACCCAATCAAGCGATTTCCACCACAGCCGCCGAGGAGCGTGGTCAAGGTTACCGCGATTGGTGCCAGCAGAAGCACATGAAACGGGTTCACACCAAATACATTTAACTCAAATCTGTTTACCTTAGGGTACATGCAACTCAAGGTCGGTTTGCGGTTTACCTCAACGTAGATTCACCTAGAGACCCGGTGGCACAACAGGACGCCCATCGGGAATATCTAACTCGATCCCGGCACCGCGATCGAATACTTCAATATCCCACTGTCCGCGACTGCTGCTCTCGAAGGTGACATAGCGCCCGTCAGGGCTGATGCTTGGATGGCGTACCCAGCCTTGATAGAGCGATAGAAGCGATTGAGATTGCCCAACGGCACGATCGTAGAGGCGAAGTTCGGGAATGCCGCGATCGCTCGATAAGTAGACTAAGTATCGCCCGGTGTAACTAAGGCTGGGACTTTCTGCGATCGCATTGCGACGATTGAGACGCGGCATGTCGATAAAGCGCCGTTCCTCTAGGTTATACACCAAAATGTTGCGTCCGCCGCCGCGATCAGAGACAAAGGCAAGCAGGCGACCATCCCCACTCAAGGCGGGTTGTTCATCGTTGTAGCGGCTATTGAGAAACGACCCGCCTTGCACCGTTTCACCAGAGCTACAGGCAGCCAAACTGCTCAGCAAAAGCCAGCCTACTATGACCAAAGAACCTCGCCGCATCGCATTCCAGTTCAACGCTTTCCCTCAAAACATCAGGATTTAGCCCAAAAAATTAGGAGCGCACTAATACTGTACGCTCCTCGCCCAAGATTTGAATCGACTTGACATCGGCTTGACCGTGACTTCAGTGAGCTATTGGCTCCAGTTGTCCCGCTCGTTGTCGTCAGGTTCGATCGGTCGGTAATCTACATAATTTGCAGGTTCATCAGGTCTGCTGGGTCGGTTAACGTTTTCAGAAGGGCGGCGCTTGGGTCGGCTAGAAGACCGATTTGGGGATGAGCGAGGACTGGTGCGACTGCGGGAACTGCTGCCCCATCCGCCGGATGTATCGTTGACATCATCCACAAGCGGGTCATCGGAGGGGCGGCGAGGGCGGGATCGATCGGCAGGGGCGAGGCGAGGCTCGTTGCGGTTGGTTCGGCGCACTGGGCGATCTTCGTAGTCATCGCGCGATCGCCCATCTCGACCACTACGAATACTCCGTCCAGAACGATCATCAAACATGTCGCGATCGTCAAAGTCGGCTTGGTAGACCCGGCTAACCGGACGTTCGGTATCAACGATCGGCGCACCGCGTTTGGCTTGTTCGGTCGAGACTTGGCGCAATCGCAAATTTTCAACGACGAAGAAAATTGCGGAGCCACTTAGCAAAACTTGACCAAATTGCATGATTGGGTCGAAGCGCCAGCCGTAAAAAATCAGGATGAGACCGCACAACAGACCAACGGCGGAGAAGAAAATATCATGATCTCGTGAGAGATGAGGACGCAGCGATCGCACGGCATAGAGAGCCGCGCCGCCCACAGCAAGGACGATTCCCGTCACGCTTGCCAGATTAAACTGAAAGGCAACTTGCGCCAGGTAAAGGTGCGAACTGCTCGCCAAACCTATATCAAACATACTCATTCGATCTCTTCTCCTAGATAAGACCTATGTTAGCGGCTAATGATTGAAATCTCCACTAGAAATCTTCACGCAACGGCAAGCAAAAACCTCAGTCTGTGAGCATACTTACCCGGTGGGCAAGGGTTCGACAGGGACTGAGGCTCAGCGGTGCGATCGCTGGTCATTCCAGCTTAGTTAGAAAGGTTAATGAGTTACAATCATGGGCTGGAGGGCAGTCTCTAGCCGCGTTGCACCTTGTCGGCTTGGCTGATGATGATCAGTCCCACCGTTGCTGGAACGACAACGATCAGAACGCCTGCAAGGAGGCTCAGCAAAAAGTTCATTAAAGAAGGAGTCATGGACTTTACTATCCTTTGAAGATAACAACCAAGTGCTAATAATTTTAATGGTTTGTCACAAAGTTGTATAGATCGGGACAGGGGCGACCGAGCACGGGGCAAGATGGGCAAAGAGGCTCAAGGGTAGAGAGTTTGATGAGGTTGACCGATTCTCGATAGAATGAGAAAGAGTTACAAAGCTTAAACATTTACGCGCTTCAGGTTATGACAGGTTCTACAGTTGCCGCTTGGTCGTTTAGTCTTTTACTTGGGTTAATGACCTTTCTCTTCATTTTTCGGATTGTGCTGACTTGGTACCCTCAGGTGGAGTTGAGCAAGTTTCCGTTTAATTTGGTAGCGATTCCGACGGAGCCGTTTTTAGCACCCTCGCGAAAAATTATTCCGCCGTTGGGTGGGGTAGATATTACGCCAATTCTTTGGGTTGGGATCTTTAGCCTGGTAAGGGAGTTGTTGTTAGGTCAGCAGGGGTTGATTACGATGGCGCTGCATTAAGGTCGGGTTTAGGGTTGGGAGAGGGGGAGTCTAGTGGTCTGTCAAGGTTGACAATCTACCGCCTATTGACTCATGCCCCCATCTCCCCTCAACTCGAAGTGATAACTTTACTGGGGTGAAAGGACGGTAGACGATGCAGGAGGTGTCGTTAGCTAATGAAAAGCTCTGCCGCTTTACTGCTTTGGCATCATGACGGTATCCACGAAATTGGTGTAAATTTCACCGCGCTGGAATTCTTCGGTTTCGAGAATGCGTTGATGAAAGTTGATCGTGGTGGGAAGCCCGGTGACGGCGCATTCGCGGAGGGCACGCTTCATGCGGCGGATGGCAGAGGGGCGATCGTGGCTCCAAATGATCAGTTTTCCGATCAGAGAGTCGTAGTAGGGCGGAATTTCGTAGTCGGTATAAACATGGGAATCCATGCGGACGCCAGGACCACTGGGAGGCAAGTAGCCGCTAATTTTGCCGGGGCTGGGGCGAAAGTTGTGATCGGGGTCTTCGGCATTGATCCGACACTCGATCGCATGTCCACGCAGTTGAACTTGATCTTGGGTGAGGCTCAGTTTTTCCCCTTGGGCAATGCGAATTTGCTCAGCGATCAGGTCGATGCCGGTGATCATTTCGGTGACGGGATGTTCGACCTGGATTCGCGTATTCATTTCCATAAAGTAGAAGTCGCCAGACTTGTCGAGGAGAAACTCAACGGTTCCGGCTCCGATATAGTTGATTGATTTTGCGGCGAGGATGGCGGCATTTCCCATTTTTTCTCGCAGGTCTGAGGTAAGGGCAGAGCTTGGTGCTTCTTCGAGCAGCTTTTGGTGCCGCCGTTGGATCGAGCATTCTCGTTCACCAAGGTGGATCACGTTGCCGTAACTGTCTGCCAGAATTTGAAGCTCGATGTGTCGAGGGTTTTGCACAAACTTTTCGACATAAACACCGGAGTTTCCAAAGGCGGCTTCGGCTTCTCCTTGGGCGGCAGAGAAGAGTTTGCCCAAGTCTTCGTCTAGGGTGACGAGGCGCATTCCGCGTCCGCCGCCGCCTGCGGTTGCTTTGATGATGACGGGGTAGCCAATTTCTTGAGCGATCGCGCGGGCTTCTTCTTCGTTTTGCACCAAGCCTTTACTGCCCGGAACCGTGGGCACGCCAAAGCGCTCCATCGTTTTTTTGGCGGTGGACTTGTCTCCCATAGAGCGGATCGAGTCGGGAGATGGACCGATAAAAGAGATTTTGTGGTCGGCGCAAATTTCGGCAAATCGAGCGTTTTCTGCCAAAAAGCCGTAGCCGGGGTGAATGGCAGTGGCGTTGCGGGTGAGGGCAGCCGCAATGATGTTGGGGATGTTGAGATAGCTTTTGCTGCTGGCAGGTTCGCCAATGCACACGGCTTCGTCGGCAAGTTGGACGTGGAGCGAGTTGCGATCGATGGTGGAATGCACTGCCACCGTTGCAATGCCCATTTCTTCGCAGGTGCGGATGATGCGTAGGGCAATCTCCCCCCGATTTGCAATGAGAATTTTTGAGAAGTGCATTTTGGGTGACTAGGTTCCGTATGAAGTAGGATATCCGGTTCTGCGGGTCTTCCGATAGAAATCTCAGAAATCTCATATTAAGTTGCTTGATCGAGTGGAAGATGCCTTTTACGCTAGCAAAGCAACCCATCTCCTACAAAAAAATGGCGCTCAACCCTTTAGGGTTAAAGCGCCTGGGTTAATCAACCCGTAAACAGTAGGTTTATCCGGCACTGCGGTTTACAGTGGTGATTTGATCATCCCCTAGGGTCTTGGTTCTATGGTCATCATCAAGACCTGGAATAGGAACGTCAACATTTTCATCGTCATGAACGGAGTTGTTCAAATCGTTTGTCTTACTAGAAGCTTCTGCCTCCGGATTAGCGCTAATGGCGTTGGGGTCAGCCGATTCGTGAACGGAAAGCTCAATTGGCGGACGGGAGTCCTGAGTCATGGTTACCTACACTTTAGAATTGCCCTACATGCGTTAGGCTAAACCTTACTCAAGCGCCATTCCTTCTATCAACCGATGTATTCTCTAAAGGATTTGAGGGCTAGTTCAAGGGTGATCTCAAGCTTTGACCTCGGCGATCGCTGTTCTTGATGCCGTGCGGTATAGATCAACTGTGACTGATATCTCGTAAAGAGCCGCGATCGCATCGCTCAGATGAACTGTTCTCTGCTGAAACAGGAGGGTTTGTCGTCAAAGGTTGACCGATTGGGGTTTAGAGCAGACATTTTCCTGTTTAGGTGGGATCATTGCTATTTCAAGCAAGAACGATGGGGTTTGAAACAGAAACCTTTCTATCTGAAGCAGGAACGATGCTACCTGAAGTAGGCACAATGGGGTTTGAAATAGAAAACTTGCTCTCTGAAACAAGAATGATGGAGTTTGAGATAGCAATGATCCTTCCTTGAACTAGAGTCTTCCCTCCTGACACTCAAGGGTTCTAAACCGGTCTGCCATCGTCTCTACGTCACCCATCCGCTTTTCTCTCTCCTGCTTCATCACTCCAATCTCCTTCTCCATCCGTCCCACCATGCCGATAGAATAAGAACCTGTTCCATCCATGCAAGGGTTTATGACAGAGATTGCCGCTGCACCGTTTAGCGCACAAGAGATTGCATCTGAGGGCATTAAACCAGACGAATATAGCGAGATTGTGCGGCGCTTGGGGCGTCATCCAAATACAGCCGAGCTTGGCATGTTTGGGGTGATGTGGTCAGAACATTGCTGCTACAAAAACTCTCGCCCGTTGTTAAAACAGTTTCCCACCGAGGGCGATCGCATCTTAGTGGGCCCTGGCGAGAATGCAGGCGTGATCGATCTTGGGGACGGCATGAGACTTGCGTTTAAGATCGAGTCGCACAATCACCCGTCTGCCGTCGAACCGTTTCAAGGCGCAGCAACCGGAGTTGGCGGCATCTTGCGCGACATTTTTACCATGGGTGCTCGCCCGATCGCCATCTTAAATTCGCTCCGATTTGGCACGTTAGACGACGCTCGTACCCGCCGCATCTTTACAGGCGTGGTCGCTGGCATCAGTCACTACGGCAATTGCATTGGCGTTCCTACCGTAGGCGGCGAAGTCTACTTTGATCCTGCCTATTCTGGCAACCCTTTAGTAAATGCCATGGCGCTAGGATTGATGGAAACAACCGAGATCGTCAAATCGGGCGCGAGAGGCATCGGCAACCCCGTGCTCTATGTCGGATCAACCACCGGACGCGACGGCATGGGCGGCGCAAGTTTTGCCAGTGCCGAACTCTCTAAAGAATCCATAGACGATCGCCCCGCCGTGCAGGTTGGCGATCCCTTCCTGGAAAAGTCTCTCGTCGAGGCTTGCTTAGAAGCGTTCAAAACAGGGGCAGTTGTAGCAGCGCAAGACATGGGCGCGGCAGGAATTACCTGCTCTACGTCCGAAATGGCGGCAAAAGGTGGAGTCGGCATCGAGCTTGACCTAGATCTCATTCCGGCTCGTGAAACGGGCATGGTTCCTTACGAATATTTGCTTTCTGAGTCGCAAGAGCGCATGTTGTTTGTGGCAGAAAAAGGGCGCGAACAAGAACTCATCGATATTTTCCACAAATGGGAACTGCATGCCGTTGTTGCCGGAACGGTGATCGAAGAACCGATCGTGAGAATTTTATTTCAAGGCGCGATCGCGGCTGAAATTCCGGCTACGGCTCTTGCCGATAATACCCCCATCTATCATCGCGACCTCATCGCCGAACCTCCCACCTACGCCCGCGAAGCTTGGAACTGGACGCCCGACCAACTCCCCCCCTGCGATCTCTCTGGAATCAGCATCGGCGGACAACCTTTAAGCTGGACTGACGTTTTAAACCAGTTGCTTGACGCTCCAACGATCGCCTCCAAACGGTGGATCTACCGCCAATATGATCACCAAGTCCAAAACAATACCGTCATGCTCCCTGGCGGAGCAGACGCCGCGATCGTTCGCATTCGTCCCCTCGCTGATGCCACCTCTTCATCCATCACTCCAACCCCGTCATCCCTCACCAAAGGCGTCGCCGCCACCACCGACTGCAACTCCCGCTACGTCTACCTCAACCCCTACGAAGGAGCCAAAGCGGCAGTCGCAGAAGCGGCTCGAAACCTCAGTTGTGTTGGCGCAGACCCGATCGCCATCACCGACAACCTCAACTTTGGCAGCCCAGAAAAGCCGATCGGCTATTGGCAACTCTCGGAAGCCTGCCGCGGACTTTCTGAAGCCTGTACAGCCTTCTCTACTCCTGTAACCGGAGGCAACGTTTCGCTCTATAACGAAACCCTCGATTCCGACGGCAAGCCGCAGCCCATCTACCCCACACCCGTAGTCGGAATGGTTGGTTACATTCCTGATCTCAGCCGCATCGTTGGGCAAGGCTGGACGCACGAAGGGGATGCTATCTACTTGCTGGGCGATGGGTTGGACGCCGATTCGACCGCGCTCAGCTTCGGTGGATCAGAATATTTGGCGGTGCTTCACCAGACGATCGCTGGGCAACCCCCTAGGGTTAACTTTGCCCTTGAACGCAGCGTGCAGGCAGCCTGTCGCCACGGCATCCGGCAAGGCTGGGTACACTCTGCCCACGATTGCTCCGAAGGCGGACTGGCGATCGCGCTTGCCGAATCGTGCATCAGCAGCGATCGCGGTGCCACCATCTCTTTACCGCCTCTATCAGCTAGGCTCGATCAGGTGTTATTTGCAGAAGGCGGTGCCCGAATTGTGGTCTCCGTCGATCAGGCAAGCGTTGCCCAGTGGGAAACCTATCTTCAAGCCCACCTCCCTTACCACTGGCAAACCCTGGGGCAGGTTGCCGCATCCGGCAGTTCGCTGCAAATTCGTGCCGACAACACATCGGTTTTAGTAGACGCTACGATCGCAGCAATGCAGAACATTTGGTCAACCGCGATCGAACGCCGTTTAACATCTTAGGCTCAACGCCTCAAAAAGATGAATCATCAAGCCGGTATCCATAACCTTCTCTTATCCCTATCCTCCATTCGACTGCTTCCTGCCCGTTCTTTCACAAAATCATGCGATATTTAAGAGAATGTTAAGCTTGCCTTTACATTCCCCCTTCTGCATTCCATGTTCTTGACCCTCTCGACTTGTAGTAAGCTGAGCCTGATCTATGCTGCCGAATGATCCTCCCTCCGACCAGTCTGCTTGCGCCTCAACCCCTACCCCAGAGACGCCTGCTCTCTCTCCCTCCGACAAACCAGAAGAAGCCTGTGGCGTCTTCGGCGTCTACTCTCCCGGAGAAACCGTCGCCACCCTTGCCTATTTCGGGCTGTATGCCTTGCAGCATCGAGGTCAAGAATCGGCAGGCATCGCCGCGTTCGATGGCAATCAGGTAAATTTGCACAAAGACATGGGCTTGGTGTCTCAAGTTTTTAACGAAACCATTTTAAGCAAGCTGCCCGGAGCCTTAGCGGTCGGTCATACCCGCTATTCCACTACCGGATCAAGCCGAGTGGTCAATGCTCAACCTGCGATCGTGCCAACTCGCCTTGGCTCTCTCGCCCTCGCTCACAACGGTAACCTAGTCAACACTGCCCAACTGCGAGCAGAACTCTCTCAGCGCGACCATACCTTCATCACCACCACGGATTCGGAAATGATTGCCCTCGCCCTAGGCGATGAAGTCAACGATGGCAAATCTTGGGTCGATGCTGCTGCTAGCGCCTTCCAACGCTGTAGCGGCGCATTTAGTTTAGTCATCGGCACCCCCGATGGGCTGTTGGGAACCCGCGATCGCAATGGCATTCGTCCCCTCGTCTTAGGCACCTTACCCAAAGATGATCCTGAATTGCCCAATCGCTACGTCCTCGCTTCGGAAACCTGCGGGCTTGACATCATCGGGGCAGACTATGTACGCGATATTCAGCCCGGAGAGCTTGTGTGGATTACGGCAGAAGGCTTAACCTCGATCCAGTGGGCAAAAAAAGCCGAACGCAAGCTCTGCATTTTCGAGATGATCTATTTTGCTCGCCCCGATAGCGTCATGCACGACGAAAGTTTATATAGCTATCGGCTGCGAATTGGGCGTCAGCTTGCCCAAGAATCTTACGTAGATGCAGATATTGTGATCGCCGTTCCCGATTCTGGGATTCCAGCCGCGATCGGGTTTTCCCAAGAGTCGGGCATTCCCTACGCCGAAGGCTTGATCAAGAATCGCTATGTGGGTCGCACCTTTATTCAGCCCACTCAAGGGATGCGAGAGGCAGGCATTCGGATGAAGCTCAATCCGCTTAAGGACGTTCTAGCCGGAAAGCGGGTCGTGATTGTAGATGACTCGATCGTTCGGGGAACCACCAGCCGCAAGATCGTCAAAGCATTGCGAGATGCCGGAGCGATCGAGGTGCATATGAGAATTTCGTCGCCGCCTGTCACCCATCCCTGTTTCTATGGCATTGATACCGACAGCCAAGATCATTTAATTGCCGCAACCAAATCGGTAGCAGACATTGCCCAACAAATTGGGGTAGATTCCCTCCAATATCTCAGTTGGGAAGGGATGCTAACCGCGACGCGAGAAAATACCAATAGCTTCTGTTCGGCATGTTTTACCGGAGAGTATCCGATTTCCGTCCCCGAACAGTTAAAGCGGGCAAAGCTGATCTTAGAAAAAGAAAAAGTTGCGCCCGTGTAAGTTAGCGTAAATGTGCAACCCAGGTCGGGATATGGCAATGCTGTATCCCGGTGTGGTAAACGTGCCGTAAATGGCAATCAGTCCAGGTTGCCGATTAACGTTTGTCTACTCAATTTCACACCCAGCCGCAAGTCATACCAAACTTATTTTTCACGGCGACAGATCTTGGATCTCCCTGCCTACGGTATCCCCCCTTGGTCAGGAGAGACTTTCCGGCTCCTCTCTTTAGTCAGGAGGGGTTGGGGGAGGTCGCACATCTATAGCATTTACAGATTAATTTGGTATCACTCGTTCATTTCACGATACGTCGCTACGGCAGATGGGGAAACTCGGTTTAGATAGCGAAAAATCCAATACTTAAAAATCGTGTCTAAGATCACTGGAAAGGTCGCGATAAACAAGAAGCTAAAGTCGCGGCTCGTTGGCAAACCGAAATGCCTGGCAACATTGTCGAGTAGCACCTCCCATCCATGGGGCGAGTGAAATCCGACAAACACATCCGTAAATAGAATAATCACGAAAGCTTTAGCGCTATCACTCAAGCCATAGGCAACTTCATCAATCACCGACTTGACAACCTCAACTTCCCGCTTGCTGTTGGTTAGAACTAGGGCAAATGCGATCGCGGCGGCAATATCTGCCACCCAGTTTTTAATTGCATCGGTACTCTGCACCGAAAAGTTAGCCGCCACCTCGATTGCTTTTTCTTTCAGTTGAGCTTCCACCACCTCAGAGCGTTGGATAGCCCGTTCTTCTACTTCGGCTGGCGAAAACTCTCGCTGATCTAAGGTTTCTTTGATCAGATTTTCAAACCGGAGCCGCTCTTCAAACCGTTGTAGCTCGTGCAGGGCTTCCTCAGTCATTTCACTGTTGAGAAACACCCGTTCAGGAGTCTCTAGGCTAAACTGCTGACTAATCCACTGTCCTGGGGGCAAGCTATTCGTCAAAACCAGGTTGCGAACACCCTGTTGCACCAAGAGTGGCACTAAAATCAAGGTCAAAATAAATCTGACGGAAATCAGAGTTCTGACTTTAGAAACGCGGTAAGTCTGGACAACTTCTGTCTCCGAGTTGGGATCTAAATCTCGTTTTAATCGGCTTAACGTTGTGAGGATCGATCGCGGCAGCAGCCCGGTTTTATCGGTGATAGATTCAAAATCTTCGCTTCCTGTAGCGCTAGTGTTCGGATTTGCTGGAGCATTTTTTTTATCGGGTGGGGTTTGCCCGGTTTTACTCAACCGTTTCTCCTCTTCATAACTTTGGGAAATCATGGACGTTGACACTGCTTCTAGAGTCAAATTTTGCTCTGCATAACGTGCCAAAATGCTGTCGATAAATTTTAGCTTCTCTAGCGCGATCGCAGGCTGATCTCGCACCGTCGGCACAAACCGATCCGAGCCGATCGCCGTTGTCTCGATCGTTCGCACCGATCGCCCTGCCGCAACTTTGTTTGGGTTTGTAACATTGAGGGTAGAGCGACTGCGGCGAAATTCTGTAAGCCGCATCCGAATGGTGCGGAGATGCCGCCTGAGATCGGCTTCAAAATATGCAAAGGCGCTGGCGCTGAGAGTTCCGGCATCGCGGGCAATTTTCTTGCCCCCAAAATGCTCGTCCTCGATCGCTTTAATGTTTAGCGCTGCATCGTACGCCAAATCGAGGGCGCGATCGGGCGTTTGTAAATACCATTGCTCAGCGCGACGGAGAGAGCCTTTCAAAGCGGCGAAGATAGACGTTCTCATGATTCACCAGTCGAAATGCGATACGGGCAGATGAAGGGAGGGAGAGATTGCGACGGCAGGTCACGCAGAAGCAACAGCAGAGACAGATCATAAGCTAACGCTTCTTCTTCAACCTCGGTGTAGGTTTAGATCCAAGGGTGCTGCATTTTCAGATCTACGATAGAGAAGGACAAATCGCTTCTGAATCTGTGCTGAGCGATCGCACCGTTCGTTGTGGCAACGTTAGTTAGAGTGCTACGGATTCTAGCAAATATACCGGGGGCTAACTTGTGGGTTTTACTTCAATTTGGGTAACTGGAGCGGCGCGCAGCGGCAAGACAACTCGGTTGGTCAACCAATTTTGCGAGTGGGTGCGCCCTGGCTTGGCTCGCAGCACCCAGCAAAGTGAAGTTTCGGTGTTGGTGCTCGCTGCGATCGGGGATAACCGTTTGGAACTTGCTGATCGCTTAACAGCTGAAACTCAGGGCAAGTGTCCGTTTCGCTCAACAACGCCCCTGGGATTTTTTGAAGACGAAGTGATGCTATTTTGGTCGCTGCTAATCCCGTCGTTGGAGCTAAACGCGACGTTTCCGCTGCGGCTGCGCCCGGAAAATGAGCAGGAATTGGCATCGCGGCTTTGGCGAACAGAACTTGACACCGCCATTGGGGCACGCACCCCGGAAGGAACTGTGCCAATGGGCTATGGTGCCGGGCAGGGTGAAGCGCGACTGGTGCGCCGCGTTCTAGACGTGATGCAACTTGCGGCGTTGAGTGGCATCACCCTCGAAGAAATTCCGACCTTGCTAGAACAAGGCGTTCCGGGAATGGAGGGACAGGTGGCAGCATTGCCGATTCCCTACGCAACGGTGGGAGAAATGCTGCAACGGTGGCGGCTCTGGTGCTTGCGACGAGGCTTGCTCACCTATAGCTTGATCACAGAGTTGTATTGGCGCTATTTGTTGCCCAATCCGGTCTATCAAAAGCATTTGACGGCGCGCTATCAGGCTGTTCTTGCCGATGATGTGGATGAATATCCCGCGATCGCACGGCGGCTTTTCGAGTTTTTTCTCAGCCAAAACACAACCTGCGCTTTTGCGTTCAATCCTGACGGTGCGGTCAGGTTGGGGTTAGGAGCCGATCCAAGCTATATGGCGGAGTTGTCTTCCCACTGCCAGGAAATAATGTTGACAGCGGCTGCGGGGGCGTCGCTAGTGAAGGATTTGGGAGCCGCGATCGTCGATCTGGTCAACGATCCGATTTTCTTTGCCAGTTTGCCAGATGCGATTCAAACCATCCAATCGACCACCCAAGCGCAACTCATCCGCCAAACCGCCGATGTCATTCTCAAGGCAGTCCAGTCTGGGCAGGTGCAACCGCGAGACGTGGCGCTGATCGGTCCGGGGATTGATCCGATCTCTCGCTATGCCTTGACCGAGATTTTGCGAAAAAATGGCATTCCGGTGGAGTTGCTCAACGATCAACGCCCGTTGGCAAGCAGCCCCATTATTCGATCGCTGTTGACGCTGTTGGCACTGATTTATCCAGGGTTGGGTCGGTGGGTTGACCGAGACGCGATCGCAGAAATGCTAGTTGTTCTCAGCCAAAAAGCCACCCCAGCAGATTGGCAACCTGATGACGTTTTGTCTACTGTTTCCCCGACCAGTGCCGCCTCGTTTTTGATTGATCCAGCCCGATCCGGGTTAATAGCAGATTATTGCTTTGAACCCCACCCGGATCATCCGCAATTAAGAGCAGCAACCACGTTTTCCCGGTGGGATCGGTTGGGCTATCAAGCCGCAGATGCCTATGGGGGAATTGTGCGCTGGATTGAGGATCAGCGATCGCAACTCAGCCAGCACCTGATCGCCAGTCCGGTCGTATTGTGCGATCGCGCCATCCAGCGATTCTTCTTGGGCGGCAGCCATTTGCCATTTGACCAACTCGCCGCCCTGAGAGAATTGATCGAAACGGCTCAGCACTATTGGCAAGTAGACGATCGGTTGCGCCGCAGCGATTGGAGTGATGCTCCAGCCTCAATGACGGTTCGCAACTTTATTCAACTCTTGAGAAATGGCACTGTTACCGCCAATCCGTTTCCCGTCCGCCCGGTGGGCTTGGCAAATAATGCCGTCACCTTGGCGACCGTGTTTCAGTATCGGTCGAGCCGCCGTGCTCACCGTTGGCAGTTTTGGCTAGATGCCGGTTCTTCGCGCTGGCTGAGTGGGGTAGACTCGCTATTTGCCGCCCCGATTTTTCTTCAGCACTGGTCAGGTCAAGCGTGGCGCGTCGAAGATACTCAAACTATGAACGAACAGCGCTTACGGCGCATTCTGCTCGATCTGTTAGGTAGAACCGAAGAAAAACTCTTTCTGTGTTACAGCGATCTTTCCACAAGCGGGCAAGAGCAAACTGGGGTATTAACCACGCTAGTGAATGCGGCAATTCCACTTAGTTCTGAGCCACTTTCACTGTGAGAAATCTATGCACTTTACTCGGTTTGGCACCACGATTTTGAGATCATGTTTTGGGCGTTGCTAAATGTAAGTATGATTTGCCCTTCTCCCCAAGGAGAAGAGTTGGAAAGAAGGGAGCTAGAATTCCTGTTCCCTCTCCCAATCAGAAAAGGGCTAGGGAGAGGGCAAATCTGCGATTCATACTCAGATTCAGCAACGCCATTTTTTGTAGTTGGTGCGATCGCTAGATCGACTATTTCATGACTAATTTAGGCTTGCCATAGCTTGTGGGCTACTGACCTTGAGCCACTCTCAGTTCTCGCTGAATCTGGCTAACTTGGCTTGGCGGAAGCTGCTTAGCATCCTTCAACGCCTCTTGAAACAAGGCAACGCTGTCTGCCCTCTTGCCTTGGCGATAAAGAATTTGCCCTTTGAGGTATTTTAGATCAGGATTTGTAGGAGCCGCTTGAATGGCTTGATCAACCGCTTGCAGGGCTTTGTCATATTGCTTGAGATCTCGATACCCGATCGCCAGCCCGCGCTGAGACAAGTAGGCTGGCTGAGCCTTGGTTTCTAACCGGTTGATCGCATCCGCCGGACTCGATAGCGGTAAATTGACCGTCACCGACAGCAGCAGATCGATATATCCTTTGACTAAATTCAGTTCTGGATCGTTGGGGTCAATTTTTTCGGCAGCGTCTAAGTTTTGAAACGCTTGCTGGAGTTTGCCCAACGCGCCGGCTGTCCCTCGGACGACCCCATCCTTACCCACCATGTAGGCTCCTTCTAGAAAGTTTCCCACAGCTTTGTACAGGTTGCTGCGAAGCGGATCGGTTGACTGTTGGGCAACTTGCTTGGTTTGGGTGGCGTAGGTGCTGAACTCATCTAGCAGGGCTTGTTTGGTCTGTGGATTTTGCTCGCCTGCCCAGTAGGTGTATGCGATCGCAGCTTTCAAGGCTGCTGCCAATGGCTCACTTGCAGGTGCTTTAGCGAGGTCAGCTTTGGCACTAACATAGTCTCCTTTCTTAAACACCGAGAGGAACGCCGCTTCGGTTTGATCGTCGATCGGCTTGGCGGCGCTTCCGGTTCTAAACGGGTCTTTTGCCAACGATGGGCTTGCCAACAAGCCCACTAGCATTGCAGCGGTGCCTAAACTTCGTTTAAGGGTTCGAGTAATCGTTTGAGATGTCCAGCGGGTCGTGGGTTGAGCAGCCGATAGCCTAACCATAGCAATTCTCACAAGATATCCAGTGGGTTGACGAACAATTGCGATCGCAGGTTTCCAAATCTACCTGCAATGTTCACTCGTATTTTCTAACATCAGGGTAATTCCAATTCGGCGTTTCAGCCGCTAAAATTTCTACGTTCAGATGTACCTCGGCACACTTGGCGGCGGGTAAGCTATGCACAGGTAAACTGGTAGGTAGACTATGCTAAAAGTAGCCTGCCCTACATTAATTTTTTACACTAAATTTTGCACACTAAATGCTCTATCTTCGCGATCTGTCTTATCATCCAGCCGCCACGCCAACCGCGATTCTCAAGTCTATCAATCTAGAAATTGCCCCTCAGCAGTTGGGGCTGATCGTCGGACCAAGCGGATCGGGAAAAAGCACGCTGCTAGAGATTTTGGCAGGTTTGGCAGAGCCAACGAGCGGCACGATCCTCTGGCGCGATCAAGAATTGACCTTTTTACATATGCAGCAACTGAGCGGGCTGGTGTTTCAGTTTCCAGAGCGGCATTTTTGCGGCGGGTCGATTTTAGAAGAACTGCGGCTGGGGCATCCCGAACTTAGCTCCGATCGCGTTCACGATGCCTTAACCGAAGTCGGATTGGATCATTTGCCGCTACAAACTGCGCCCCATGACCTCAGTGGAGGTCAGCAACGCCGTCTTGCCTTGGCAGTGCAACTGATTCGTCAGCCCAGCATTCTGTTACTCGATGAGCCAACCGCCGGGCTAGATTGGTCAATGCGGCGTCAGTTGGTGAACTTGTTAGCCAAACTCAAAGCGCACTGGACGCTATTAGTGGTGTCTCACGACGCCAGCGAATTGGTTTCGATCGCCGATCGCTGCTGGACGATTTGCCACGGAGAAATGAACGAAGAGTCGCCTGAGGCGTTGGCGGCAATCCGCGATCGCGCCCGCCCGATCACAACGGTGTAGGCTGGAACCGGTGTAGGCTGGAACCTATCCTAGTAGATTGTCAACGTTGAGTTGATGGGTGGAGGGTTCCGATTACTAGTCTCTCCCTTTTGTCCTAGTCCCCATTTCAATCTTGACAGACCACTAGAACCTATAGTGACGATTTGCGCCATGATCGACCCAGAAACTCCCCAGCTTCCTGAAATGAGCGAGCGTTGGCAACAGACCCTAAATTGGCAGCCAAGCCCCAAGCAACACCAACAATTTCAGGCATTCTATGACGCGGTTGTGATCGGGAATCGTCAATTTAATCTGACTCGCATCACCGAGCCTTCAGAGTTTTGGGAGAAGCATCTGTGGGATTCGCTGAGCGGCATTCAGTCTTTTTTAGGAAGTGGTGCAGCGCGGGTAGCGATCGACATTGGTACGGGTGCTGGGTTTCCAGGTGTGCCCATTGCGATCGCGCAACCGACTTGGGCAGTGACTCTCCTCGATGCGACTCGCAAGAAAGTCAACTTTTTGCAAACGGCTCTCAGTGAAACTGGCATTGGGAATACTCGTCTGCTCTGCGATCGCGTCGAGGCGATCGCCCAACATTCTCTCCACCGCGAAACCTACGATGTCGCCACCATTCGCGCAGTTGCCGCCGCTTCAGTCTGTGCAGAATACACCTTGCCGTTACTTAAAATAGGTGGAATCGCCCTGCTCTACCGGGGGCAATGGACAGCCGAAGAAGAGAACGCCTTGAAACCGGCTCTCGAAACGCTTGGCGGAACCCTGGAACGCTCTGATCAGTTTGAAACGCCTTTGACTCAAAGCGTCCGTCACGTCCTGCATCTCAAAAAAATGGCACCGACTCCGAAAGCGTTTCCAAGAGCGATCGGAATTTCGACTCAAAATCCTCTCTAACTTCAACTCTAACTTCAACGACTCGTTAGGATTCGTTCTGTTTCAACGCCACGCGATCGCCCTTCTGAAACTCTGCCCACGATCGCTGAAGAGCTTCAGGCGCAGGGTGGTGAGCGTCATAAATGGTGATCACATTGGTGAGGTCTCGCCCCGCAGGATGGAGGACGCGATCTCCCTTTGCCAACGCCACCGACGTGCCTCCGTCGAGATTCATCGCTTCGTAGCAGCCCAGCGATCGCATGATGGCAGCCTCTTTTTGCAGGGACACAGGTTTGTGGAACGTCACAAGCAAAAGCCGTTTGCCGTGTTCTGGAAAGCCGATCGCCGATCGCGTGGCGACGCCCATCACCGCCGGATCGGTAAAGCCCTCTTGCTTAGGATTGATCGACACTTCGCCTTGCTTGAGCAATCGCGGCCCGGCGGTGAGAGAAAACCAGTGCTGTTCCCACTTTGGCTGACCTTCTGCCCGTGCGGTAATCATTTCAGGACGATTGCCCGGTCGCAAACCTAGCGTTGTGCCATAGTTTTCCCACGGGCTGTACTTGAGAAATCGCCCTCCTGACACCAAATTGCCCATGACGCGCTTTTGGGCATCCATGCTGAAGAAGGTTCCATTTGCGGTCACGGCAGCTTTGTAGCGCTTTACCATGGCGTTAAATTTTTCGTCTCCTTTGGAAAATCGCGCGCTATTAGCTTGGGTCGCTTGATTGGCTAACCCAACGCTAATAAATGTTTTTGGATCGGCAAGATCGATATTAATCAGGTGAATGGGGATGCCTGCAATTTTGCGCTGCTCTAGGGTGACAGGGCGAGCGGTGCCTTCAGCAGGACGCGCCAAAACCGTTTTCTTAGGCTCTCCAGGCTTTCGGTGGGGATCTGTTGGCTGATGACCTGGCGTTTTATCTGATTTAAGTGGCTTTTGAAACGATAGCGCTGCTTCTTGAGTAACTGGCAGCGCCGTTTGAGGGGGCTTTTGAGACAAAGATTGCGACTTCTGGTTCGGCGATTGAGGTGCTCTCTCTTGAGAAGATGCTTTCTCTGATGCGGTGTTTAACGTTTTGTTTGGCAATGCCTGAGTCAGGTCGTGGTAAGACGGCAGCGGCAAGAGAGACCCCTGCGGATTCCACAGTTTGGGCAGCACAATAGCGCAGGTCAGGAAAGCACAGCTTAGGGTAACAAAGGGTGTGCTTGGGAGGGTAGAAACTCTACGAGTCCGGCGGCGGTTTTGTCTAGATCGAGTTCGGCTCTGCATTAGCGATGGTTGAAACGCTCTGTTGATCATGCCTTGGTTCTTTGACTCTCTAAAAGTGATTAAGAATACTTAATATTTTTTGATAAATTTTTATCAAAGGCATGACGATTTGTGGACGCTGGCTTGAGAGTGTCTTCCTATCTTCTTGATTTAGACTCAACGTTCCTAGAAATGGGCAAGATTTTAAGGAAACTTTAAACCAATGGAATGATGGTTCAAGAATTCTTTTTAGTGCTTAAGAAACTGTTTAAATTAGGGGTTAAATCAGAGTTTAAAAGAGGGTCATAACGACTACGCCCAAAACCATGATGGCTGCCCCCGCAAGCCGTTCTTGCAGCCCTTTTTCTTTGAATAGAAAATGACCGAGCAAAACACTAATCAAGGCGCTTGTGCGTTTTACAGCAATTACTTGAGTGACTGATGTAAATGCGATCGCGCTCATCTGAAAGGTGATCCCCACGGCATGAAACGCACCGATCATCGCTAACGCTGCGAGGTTTGGCGCAATCTGATTTAACTTGCGCCGCGATTTATATAAAACAATGGGAAACATTCCTACGGTTAAAAAACAGTACAGCGCCGTAGACCAGCACATTGGAGACGAATTCACAACGCCTACTTTATCAAATGTTGAAGTGATGCTCCAGAGCAAGGCAACGACCAGCATTAGGCGACTACCTTTATTTTTTAGAATCGCTTTTAGAGGGGCAAAATAGCCTTTCTTGCGTTCTTTTAAGTTTAAAACATAGGAGCCAACCACAATTAAAATGATTCCAATAACGTCTGCGATCGTGGCAGATTCCTGAACAATTAACGGCGAGGTAACTAACAGAAATAAGGGGGTTAAGGTCACCAAAGGCACGGTAAGAGATAGATCTGAAATTTGAATCGCTTTAAGGTAAAGAATAAACGAAATAACATTAAGACTACCGCCAATGAGCAGTGCAATCCAAAACTGGCTATTCAACGGTGGAATTCCCATGATGAATAGCAACGGTAATAAAACTGCGATCGCAAAGATATTTGCCATCCATGCCACAATATAAGCGTCTAATGTTTGCAGGCTTTTCTTACTCGAAACATCCTTCAAAGACTCAAAAAAAGCCGTTAAAATTGCAAATGCCAACCAAATCATGCTTAACGTTCCGTGGGTTCTTCTTTGCCGACCATTCGTTTTCTGCAACAGCCTACTTCCTCTGCCTGGCTAGAACAAGCCCTAGCCAATCTCGATATAGTGTTGCTCGATCATTCTCACTGCGAGCGTAAAGCAGCCGGGGTAGCGCTGAATCTGATGTTTCGCTACCCGTCTAGTGCTAAGTTGGTGAGGTCATTGACTGCGATCGCTCAGGAAGAATTGCAGCACTTTGAGCAAGTCAACCAAATTTTAGAGCGTCGAGGCATTCCTCTAGCGCCGCTGGTGCCGCCTCCCTACGGTGCAACGTTAAATCAGCAGATCCGCCGCGATGAACCCGCTCGGATGTTGGATGCGCTCTTGGTCTCTGGGCTGATCGAAGCTCGCAGTCACGAGCGTTTGGGCTTGCTCAGCGAGCATTGCCCTGACCGTGAGTTAGCTAAATTCTATCGATCGTTGATGGCTTCCGAAGCTCGGCACTATGGCGCGTATTGGACGTTGGCAGACACATATTATGAGCGATCTGCTCTGGTAGAACGGCTAGAAACCTTAGCCCAAGCCGAAAGCGAGATTTTATCGACTCTCCATCCCCATCCGCGAATTCATAGCTAATGCACCTTCATTATCAAGATTTCCTGATTCGCGATTGGCAACCGGGTGAGCGCGCGGCTGTCTACGAGCTAATCGGCTTGGTGTTGGCAGAGTATGGGCTGCCTCAAGAACCCGATGGTGCTGATCGAGATGCGATCGCGGTTGAGGAGTGCTATTTAAAGACAGGCGGCGAATTTTGGGTGGTAGAGCGGCACAAAAAACTGGTCGGGACGGGAGCTTACTACCCAATTTCGAGGGGGAAAAAAGCGGCAGAAATTCGCAAAATGTATTTGTTGCCAGAGGCAAGACGGCGGGGGTTGGGAAAATTTTTGCTGGGGCAGCTAGAACAGAGGATCGCTGAGCAAGGATTTACGCAAATCTGGATCGAGACCGCCAGTGTTTTGCAAGAAGCCGTTCTACTGTATGAACGGAACGGATATCAGCCGAGTGAAGGAGTTGAGACCGAGCGGTGCGATCGCATCTATATCAAACGGCTCTGATCATCATCAAACGGCTCTGATCACCTCTCACCTCCTGCTTTTTAGCGAGATTGCAACGGGGCGTCTAGGGTTTTGGCGATGCGATCGCGAGCTTCTTCTAGATGCGCTTTTGTATAGATTTCGCGATCGCTGACTTTTCGCATTGCTCGATCGATTGAACGATGCAATTGCTTTAGTTCATACCGGGCGACTGTTCTTGCATCTTCTGGCGCATCCACTTGGCGCAACACCATGTCAACTAACAGGTTCATATACTGCCGTTGTAAGGCACGGCGCAAGCTTGATAGTTTGAGATTGTCTGTAGGCTGAATCACATCACCCCAAATGCTGGTTTGCAGCGAGTCAAACAGATCCGGAATGGTCAATGCCTGTCCGGGTTGCGTTTTCAGTTCGGCATCTCGCAGACGCGCCAAACGCTGGGGAGCTAGCAAATCATAGAGCACAATGCTCTGCAAAAATAGAATGTTGTCATGAATCGGATAGTCTAGCTCTATAGACGGTTGCGTTCCCCAGTGTGACCAGCGTGAGGGCGCTAATTTATTCAGCAGTTCGGGGGGAAATTGAAAGGGTTCTTCGCTAAACACATTTTTCTGTAACGTAGCCAGGGCAAGACGTTGCTGCTCAAGGGGCACAGGCTCGAACGGCAATCGCCCTTTGGCGTCGCCAGATTTGTAGCGATTGAAAAACTGCCCCCCAACATAGTCTCCCAAAAACGTTGCGTATTGAAAGTAATAGTCGAACACAGCATTAAATGCGACTCGAACTTCGCTAAAACTTTCACCCTCACCAGGATAGCGAGTGTTGATCCGCTCCCACATTTTGCGAGCGTTATCCATTTGCCATTGTGAATACGTTAGCAAATCTCCACTCATGTCAAAAACGTTGACTTTGGGATCGAGGAATGAAAATATGTCTTCATCGGTGGCGTAAGAAAGGTCTGACTGGGGCGCTTTTTTGGCGATTTGATCGAGGGTACGTTGTTCTGCTTGGGGCACTTTGGCAGCAATTGGGGTATAGCCATATTCGATCGCCCATTCGTCGTAAGGTCCGATGATGTGGGTAAAGTAATCTCCCTGCTTGGTGCCTTGGGGCGCAAGATTGACTGGGTTGTAGTCCATCACGGAGGCAGTCAGCCCTCTTTTGCGGGTAATTTCAGGGTTGTTTAGCTCCTCTGGCTTCAACATTGCACTGGCATGAAAATTGTGCCGTAGCCCCAACGTGTGACCAATTTCGTGAGCAATTAATTCGCGGACAAATTGCTGCACATAGTCTTTCATTTCAGAACTATTGGGCAACACATTTTGAAACAGCGACAGCGCCATGTTTCCGACGGCATACTGCTTTGCCCCATCCAAGCCCAAACACAGATCTTGATCGTTGCCCAAGTGAGACCCAAATCTTAGCCGAGGCGACGATTTTTTCTCAGTTGATGGCGTTTGCCGTCTCAAATAGCGGGCTGCCATGCCATAGTTGCAGAGGTTTTCTTTCCCTAGCAACTGTGCTGCAAACGGGGCCGATCGCATTTGATTTTGCTCTGCAATGCTGCGGTAGTCTTCTTTTAGCGCTCTGGTAAAGTCGGCAGCAACCAGAATATCGGCATCCAAAATTTCTCCGGTGAGGGGGTTTACCCGCGAAGGTCCGAGGGCAAAAATGGCATCTGTAGAGTTGAACCAGCGAATTGTGTTGTAGCGCACATCGGCAGGGTCCCAATCGGCATTGTCGGGCATTTGTTGGACTGCGATCGCATCTTTAAACCCAATCTTTTCATAGGCTCGATTCCACATGAGAACACCATCACGAACTGCATCGCGATATTCAAGGGGAACCGTATTTTCAATCCAAAACGTAATTGGCTGCTTGGGTTTTGATAATGGTGCCGTTGGATCTTGTTTTTCTAAATGCCAACGGTTAATGTAACGCACAAATGATTGGCGCGGCGCATCGTTAGTATAGTCTCGGTATGCTGTGATAAAGTAGCCCACACGATCGTCGGCTAGGCGGGGGCGGTAGCCATTATTTTGAGGCAACTGAGACAAGCTATAGCGCACCTTGAGGCTAAAGGCTCGACTATCAGGCAGGGCGGCAATATAGCTGGGCAGTTCTGTATCGTTGCCACTGCTACCCGATAGCCCATACACCGACTCAATTTCAACATTGGATGGAAACGCTTTCACCTGATCAAAATAAGAGGTTGCTTGATCTAAGGTGTAGGGCTTACTTAACGCAAACGAGACAACAGGTATGAGACCTGGCAAATCTCCTAGCAGCAGTGGATTAAGTTCAACTAAAACGCTCTTTCGTTGAGGATGGGTACTTCTAATGGGCAGCGATTGTAAAATAGAATCGCTAAATGATCGATCCACCGATCGGCGAATTGGTGTTCCGCGATCTGCCCGAAAATTGATATTGGGAACGACAAACTGAATCGCATTGTTAACGCGACGCAACGTAAACAGAAAATCGCCAATCGGCAAACCACTGTAAATGCCACGTTCACCAATCCCTGACTCTAGCGTCATCACGGCAAGATAGTTCTGATTTAGTTGCTCAGGCTTAATCTCGGCGTAGAGTTTCCCGGTTTTTTTGTTCTGATATAGGGTAAATAATCCATTGGATGTAGCCGTATCTTGAATGACTTGCTCAAACGGCTTTTGCCCTTTCTCTTCATCGCCATCGTCGGACGGTTTGCGGGGAGAGTCTTCGGGGGATGGGGACGAATCGGCTTGTTGAGCGGGAGACGACTGGTTGGCAACAGCATGGGTAGGCAACCACCGAGCAACCGACTGAGGAACTGACAGAGGTACGATGACCAGGATCAATCCAAACACAAAAGCTAAAACTAGCGAGACTCGTTTCATGCTGGCAGGAGAAGGGAAAAGGGAGGGCGGGGGCGACACCGTTCGGCAATGCTGGCGCGAGCAGGAATAAAGCATCCCGATCGGTTAGCGCTAGAGGGTGGATACAGGATGCCAACAGAGTGAGAATGCTGGTCAGATATCCCCCACGCTATCGCTAAATTGCTGGAGTTAGGGCAGATTTCAACTTCTTTTCAAACCGTTGATGTTTCAGAGTTTGATGTTTCAGAGTTTGATGTCTCAAAGTTGGTTAGCACTCCATACACTGCCCAAATTGCCATGGCTCGGAGGTAATGTCCGGCGCGGAAGGTTCCGGTGGCGGTAATCGCTTCGGGTGTGCGGAATTGTAGCCCATTTTCATAGATTTGATGCACAACAGATTCGATCAGTGTCCAGGCTTCAGCCGTCATGCCGGAGTGTAAGAAGAAGGCGGCGAGTCCGTAATTGATGCCGATCCAGACTTCGAGGGGATGGGTAGCGTTGGGGTTTTCGGGGGAACCGTCGGGGCGAACGCCGTTAGCGGCTCCGATCGGGGTAGGGGGGGCAGGCTGAGAGGTGTGAGGCGTTGAGGGAGTTTGGAAGCGGGAGGATTGCACCAGGGGTTGAGTTTGGAGGGGTTGGGTTTGGATGTAGGTGTTGAATTTGAGGAAGCAGGTGTCGTAGATAGTGTGCAGGGTGATTTGGGTGTGGCTGGGTTCGACGACATTGGGCAAGCCTAGGATCTGGGCGTAGAACTGCCCACAGAGTTGGTCTGCCATGACGATGTTGGAGCCGCTGTCGCTGTCGAGGTGGTGGTAGTGTCCGTTCCAGAGTTTGGTGGTGTAGACGGCACGAGACTGCGCCAACCAGGTGGTGAAGGTGGCAGCAGATTGGGTGGTGGATGGGGCGGAGCCGCGATCGCACTTAGAGAGAATCGTGCTGATGGCGATCGCGCTTTCTAGGGCGGCGATCCATAGCCCACCACAGTAGGCACTGACGCCCTCTAATCGCCAATCGTCGAAGGTTTGATCGGGTGCGCCAGAGTTTTCTGGAATGCCATCGCCATCGAGATCAAATTGCTTGAGATAGTGCAGCGTTTCTACAACGGCGTCCCAACATTCGGCTAGAAACTCCACATCGGTTGCGCCGGTCAGAAGATAGTCTCGGTAGACTTGCAAGACAAAATCAGCCCCAAGATCCTTCCACAGGTTGCAGTCTTGGTAGCTGGTGTAATTGGTTTTTTCCCAGACATGCTCGTTGGGTGCGCCTAGGTCGTGAGGCGTTGCCCCTTTGGCTTTGCGAATGGCTTGGGGGCTTTCTGCCCCGATCGTCAGGTAGTAGCCGATGGTGCGATCGCGCGGATCGTGGTGGGGAATCGCCCGCGCAAATGCCCGAATCACGGCTTTCTCTAGTGCTGACCACAGCATCAAGAGTCCGAATGAGCCATACAATCGCACGTCCAGGCTTTCGTACCAGCGATAGTCGATGCACTCTAGCACCGCAAATTGACCGATCGGATCACGCTCGTCTGCTGCACTCCAGAGGGTGCCGCCTTGGGTGAGATCGTAAAGTTCATTAAACAGCGCCATTTTGAACCAGTCTGGAAGGTCGGCGCGATCGCAGATCGGCTGTTGCCACGCCACGATTTTTTCCTGCCAGGTGCGATGATGCTTTAGCGCCGTGCGCGCGATCGACCAGGCGTTCTGCCCGTTGCGCCCAAAAAAATCGGTGTAGCGACGAAAATACTCGACGCCCTGGGCAAATTCTGTCACCGGAAAATCCCAACTAAGCACAAACGGCAGGGTGAGCGTCTGTCCGGGTTTGAGGGTAAATCGAACTGCGATCGCGGCTCCGATTTGCTCTCCATCTCCCGCCGGAGTTTCATCATCGACATCTAACAATGAGCCATCGTTAGAAAATGTCGTCCATAATTCAGCACCATTCCCCGCACTATTCCAGCGAGTGTGGTAGAACACGTCATAAAGATGAGGGTTTAAGCGCGTTGCGATCGCCCACTGTCCGTCTCCTTCAGCCGGTCGATCGAGTTCAGGCTGCCGGAGAACGATCGCAAGCTGTTGCTCATTTCCGGTCAGTTGATTGAAGTTTCCAGTGCTGTGCCCGATCCGGGGCTGGTAGGCATACTCTGGGCTGCCATCGTCTCTCACCTTTACATCCGGCGATTTGAGTGCATTCGTAAACCAGCCAACCATATTCTGCCAGGTCATCATCAGGCTGAGTGTCAGCGGCGCATCGGTTGGATTGTGCGCCGTCCACTCAAACACAGCCACCGGATAGCTTGTTTCCTGGTAGTTGTCGGCAATAATCGGCGAAAACTGCTCACAGGTTAGCGTTGCCTTCAATACATTTTCATAAACAAACCAACTGCGCGGATACAGCGCGTGATAGGTTCCTGTTGTCTCGTCTGCCAAACTTGCCGGATACCACGTCCATGCGCCTAATGTCCCGTCTTCTGGCGTGGCTGTAGACAGCGCGTATGCCTGCGTCTGATCCTCGCTCTGCTCGAACACGCTAAACTGGCACGCGGGCATCGGCTGAAATACGTGTTCTCCGCCGTCAATATGCCACAGATTAAAATCGCCTCCGTGCGATCGCCCGATACAACCTGCGCCAAATCCGCCAAGCGGCATTCCGTGCCAGGCTCCATCATCTAAATTGCTAGCATAGCGAACGGTATACGGCTTTTCCCAACCCAGCCCGATGGGGCGAGTCCAGGCACAGGTCGGAATCTTGACAGAAGGGGACATGTTGGTAGTTCTAGCAGTAGCAATAGGACACTATAGCGCCTTCTGGGTTCCAAAACGGGATAGGATCTTAGAGAGGCGATTGATGCACTCAATATTTGATTCATTTGATTTGATTAATTTGAATTTAGTTCATTCGGCACCCATGGGACTTAAAATTATCCAAGCCTTTGATGGCAGTTTCTCTCTCGATCCTCAGGTCAAGGCAACCTTGTTTGAATTGCTCACCAGCGAAGCATTTGTCGGGCAGATTCAGCAAGAATTGAAGGGCGACGCGGTTGAGTTTACAGAGCTTCTGTTTCAGCCTGTGCCCTACAGTGCAACCACCCCGAAAGGCATGCCCGCCGAGTTCGAGAAATTTCACGGCTCAGCCGATCATGTCATCGTTAATGTTCCACCAAACTTTATGTTTCAGGCGAAAGTTTTTAAGCCGAGCCGCTTGTGTGCAATTTATAGAAAAGTTCCTAACTCTAATTAAATTAATTGACAAATAATTGCCAAAAACCGTAATTACAAAAGTTTTTCTCTTCTGCAAGAGAATTGGGACGGTCGCGTTCAAGTTTTGCCGCTCAATGATCAGTTAATCATGAGTTAATCATAAGCCAATGAAAGTGTCTAAAGTGTCTAAAGTGTCTAATGAGTAAATTCTGCGTTTTCAAATGACTTCACAAACTGATATCCCAACATTGGCTAGTTTAGAATTTATTCCCTATCTAAACAATGAGGGTCAATTACCCGAACAGCTTCATGGAAAAGTCGGCGTCTATGCTATTTTTGATGCCCATAAAACGCTTCAGTTTATCGGATTTTCGCGAGATGTTTTTCTCAGTTTAAAACAGCACCTAGTCCGGCAACTCGATCGCTGTTATTGGATCAAAGTAAAGACGGTCGATCGCCCCAGCCGCACTGTTCTCGAAGAAATTCGCGCTGCTTGGATTGGGGAGAACGGGTCAGTCTTGGGAGAGGATGCACTTTGGACTCAGCCAATCCAGGTTAAAGCATTAATGACTCCTGAAGAAAAAGCCAATTACGCAAATCCAATTCATGATCCTTTGGGTCAAGCCAAAATTCTTAAAAATGTTGCTCGGCGTGTTGAAGCAGAGATTTTAGCGCGGCTCAAAGAACGGGGAGTCGAGGCGGAAATTCGATTTAATCCAAAAATTAAAGAAGAAGGATTATTAGATTTAAAGTAATTCAAATCTAGCGATCGTTCGGATGATTCAGATCAATTCAGAGGATGAATTGGGTGAAAACAAAGAATCCTCGGCATGGCTTTTGCCCTAGCTCGTTCAGATTCAGGCGATTTTAGGAACACCTGAATCTGAACTTATGGTTTGAACTGAAATGCAACTTTGGCGATGCTTTAACTTGGCAGCGATCGCGGATCACCGTCAGCAGATCCACGCTACTTCATGCCTTAGGGCAAAATTCCGTCTTTCTTTGCGATCGCAATCATCAGATCAATCACCCGATTGGAATATCCCCATTCGTTGTCATACCACGACACAACTTTGAAGAAATTGGAATTGAGTTCGATGCCTGCCCCCGCATCAAAGATACTAGAATGCACATCGCCTTGAAAATCGGTGGAAACAACCTCATCTTCGGTGTAGCCCAAAATGCCTTTTAGCGATGTATCGGCCGCGGCTTTCATCGCCGCACAAATTTCTTTGTAGCTCGTCGCCTTCTCGGTTTTGAAGGTGAGATCTACCACCGAAACATCGGGCGTCGGCACACGAAACGCCATTCCGGTCAGTTTGCCTTTCAGTTCGGGGAGCACCAGCGTCACCGCTTTTGCTGCGCCAGTCGAGGCAGGAATAATGTTTTGTGATGCGCCGCGTCCGCCGCGCCAGTCTTTTTTGCTTGGGCCATCGACGGTGGGTTGGGTCGCGGTCATGGCGTGAACGGTCGTCATCAATCCTTCGGCTAAGCCAAAATGGTCGTTTAGCACCTTGGCAACCGGCGCAAGACAGTTTGTTGTGCAGCTTGCGTTCGATACGATCGCATGGATAGCCGGATCAAACTCATGGTCATTTACCCCCATCAACAACGTTTTGACATGATCAGGGTCTTTGGTGGGTGCCGAAATGATCACCCGCTTTGCTCCGGCTTTGAGATGATTGGATGCCCCCTCAAAATCAGTAAAAAAGCCTGTTGCCTCGACGACATAATCTGCGCCCAACTGCTCCCACGGCAACTCTGCCGGATTGCGAATCGCCGTACACGGAACGAATTGATCATTCACCGTAATGCCGTCTGCTTTCGCGTCGATCTTCCCCTTGTATGTACCGTGGGTTGAGTCGTATTTCAGCAAATACGCCAAGTTATCAGGCGGCACTAAGTCGTTGATGCCGACAAATTCAATGTTGGGATGGTCGAGTCCGGCTCGAAACACTAATCGACCAATCCGCCCAAATCCGTTGATTCCTACCTTGACGGTAGTCATAGTGACGCTCCTAAACGTTGGGATCTAAATCTACTCACTGGAAAACTAATCTTTTTCAGATTTCCAAACACGTTACCGCATTTTTGCGATTTAGCTGTCGGACGTAATGTTTTGATCCGTTCTGGCACGATGGGGCGATGAGTTAAAGCGCCTCCACGGGTGCACATGGTCTTGAATTGTTGATCACTTGAATTGTTGATCACTTGAATTGTTGATCACTTGAATTGTTGATCACATGGTGCAAACGGTGGCTGACATAACGGCGCGATCGCGCTCAATCCTCTAAAATCTAAAATTGGTTTCTTAGGTCTACAAGCCGCTATGAGTTTTACGATTCAGCAGGTTCTCATTCCAGTTGAGCAAGGTTATGACACCGTAGATGTGCAAATTGGGCACGACCCGTCAGAGCCT
The DNA here is from genome assembly GCF_010091945.1 of Myxacorys almedinensis A. Lineage (GTDB taxonomy): Bacteria > Cyanobacteriota > Cyanobacteriia > Leptolyngbyales > Leptolyngbyaceae > Myxacorys > Myxacorys almedinensis. The sequence goes on along the minus strand of NZ_WVIE01000002.1, from coordinate 155,906 downwards.
GACGAAGGACATCGCATTACCGCGATCGGGGCTGATCTAGATGTGGTTGGCACTATTGTTGACGGACGCAACAAGCTATTGCTGCCCGGATTTGTCAACGCTCATACCCACTCTTCGGAGATGTGGCAACGGGGCATCATTCCCCCTGTGCCGTTAGAACTGTGGCTCGCAGAACTCTACGACTTCATCCCCTTAAACGAAGAGCAGGTTTACCTGAGCGCCTTGGGAACCGCCGTTGAGACGCTGTTGAGTGGCGGAACGAGCGTCGTGGATCATCTCGTTTTGATTCCCGGAAAAGAATTAGAAACCGTAGCGGCAGCCGTGCGCGCCTATCGCGAAGTGGGCATCCGAGCGTTTGTCGGACCGTTGATCCAAGATGAACCATTGACCTCAGGAATACCCGATGGCGGCACCGCACAAACCCACAAGCCCTACTTGCGATCAACCAAAGCAACGCTAGAGTTAATGCAAGAGGTAATTAATCAGTTTCACAAGCCCGAAACTGGAATCAATGTTATGGTTGCCCCCACCGGATTGCAACTCTGTTCGGATCACCTATTTGAGGGCTGTGCAGAACTTAGCGATCGCTACGGCTTATGTCGCCATGCTCATCTCCTCGAAACCAAAGCGCAAAAGCTGCTCGCAGAGGAAACCTACGGCTGTAGCGCTGTTCAACACCTCAAAGACCTTGACTACCTGAGTCCTCGCACATCCCTGGCTCACTGCGTCTGGCTAGACGACACCGATATTCAAATGTTGGCAGAAACTCAGTCCACGGTTGTTCACAATCCTCTCAGTAATTTGCGCTTAGGCAGCGGCATTGCACCCATTTTAAAGTATCGACAAGCTGGCGTGAATGTGGCGTTTGGGTGCGACGGGTCTGCCAGCAACGATTCTCAAGATTTGCTAGAAGCGATCAAGATTGGCTCAATTTTGCACAACACCACTGATTTTGAGTACCAGCATTGGATTACGCCCCGCGAGTCGGTTGAGATGGCTGCTCTTGGAGGCGCAAAAGGTCTCAATGTACAAGATCAACTGGGATCGTTGACCGTTGGCAAGCAGGCTGATTTGGTGATGTATGACTTAACAAATCTCTCGCTGTTGCCGAGAACTGATCCGATTGGGTTACTAATTTTGGGTCGCCCTGTTAATGCAGTGAGCTACGCTTGGGTGAATGGCAAGGCTGTTGTTGAGAACAATTCTGTCGTGAATGTTGATCTCAATGCATTGAGACAAGCCTTGTTTAACCAAAGTCAATGGAGCATAAAGCGGCAGTCTCCCACTGTAGCAGAAGTTGAGGCTCACTACCGATCCGTGATGCAACTGCCAGCTTTCACTCAGGGCTATTCTTAACCCCTGCATCTTCCTCCATGAAACGGGAGTGTCTTAGGGAAACCTCAAATCTCTCCGCTATTATCAAAATGTTCTAACGAAACACCCTTGATTTAATAGATTCATCTACACTCTTGCTATTCATGTTCTATCTTGTTGCTGCCTAAAGCAGATTCATCTTTCAAAATTTGGATCATGATATTTTTTTTGGGCAAGCTGTTTAAGGTATTGTCTAGGGTCTCGCTCTCAGGTGAAATATGACCAACCCAGCATTGGACGTGGCAACCCGCCTCGATCGCTACTACGAGCAAGTCCATTCTGTGATTCTCAGTCGGCAAAACCCAATTTCGGGCTTGCTGCCTGCGAGTACCGCTATCAACGCCCACGGCGACTACACCGATGCTTGGGTCAGAGACAATGTGTATAGCATTTTGGCGGTTTGGGGGTTGGCGCTTGCCTACCGGAAACGAGACGACCAGCGCGGGCGCGCCTACGAGCTAGAACACAGCGTGATCAAACTGATGCGTGGGCTATTGTTTGCCATGATGCGACAAGCGAGCAAAGTTGAGCAATTTAAACATAATCAAGCCCCTTTAGATGCGCTGCATGCTAAGTACGATACTGAAACCGGCTCAACGGTTGTGGGGGATAGCCAGTGGGGACATTTGCAGCTAGATGCCACATCTGTGTTTCTTTTAATGTTGGCACAGATGACTAGTTCTGGGTTGTCAATCATATATGCAAACGACGAGATTAATTTTATTCAAAACCTTGTCTATTACATTGGCAGAACCTATCGCACACCAGATTATGGAATTTGGGAACGGGGTAACAAAATTAATCATGGCAATCCTGAACTTAACGGCAGTTCTGTTGGGATGGCGAAAGCAGCGCTAGAAGCACTAAATGGCTTAAATCTCTACGGGGTGCATGGCGATCTTTCTTCTGTGATTCATGTGCTGCCCGATGAAATTGCGCGCTGCCGAGTGACGTTAGATTCTTTGCTGCCCCGCGAGTCAAGTTCTAAAGAAGTTGATGCGGCGCTGTTGAGTGCGATCGGGTTTCCAGCCTTTGCGATCGAAGATACTCAGCTTGTTGATCGCACCCGCAATAAAATCATAAACCTACTCCAAGGCAAGTATGGTTGCAAGCGATTTCTGCGCGATGGGCACCAAGCCGTTTTAGAGGACGGCACTCGGTTGCATTACGAGCCGTGGGAGTTGAAACAGTTTGAGCATATTGAGTGTGAATGGCCGCTCTTTTTTACGTACTTGGCGTTGGATGGGATTTTTCGCGGCGATCGCGCTCAAGCGCAACACTATCTCGATCGGCTTGCCCAGATCACGGTGCATCGTGATGGACTTGATTTGCTCCCCGAATTGTATTACGTGCCGGAAAGTGCGATCGCAGCCGAAAAAGCAATTCCTCACTCGCAGCCGCGCCTTCCCAACGACAACCTTCCCCTCGTGTGGGCGCAGAGTCTCTACATTCTCGCGCAACTCCTGCACGAAGATTTTATCTCGGTCGGCGATATCGATCCCTGCGGGCGACATCTGCAAATGGGGCAGCGACGAAAAGCCACCATTCAAGTTGTGCTAATTGCAGAAGATGAAGCGTTGCAAGCCCGACTTGCCGCCAATAATGTAGAAACGCAAACGCTAGAGCAAGTTGCGCCGATTCAAGTTCGCCATGCTAGAGAACTCGCTGCCGCCTACACCCAAATTGGGCGAAATGACAAACTAGCGCTAACCGGGCGACCCCACCGACGAATGCGAAGTTTAACCACATCTCGCGTCTATAAAGTTCGGGGCGAGACCCTCGTCTTTCTGCCATCATTCCTAGAACCAGAGCGGTTTTACCTGACGTTAGACTATCACTTTTTAGTCTCTAATATCAAAAGCGAGATGGCGCACATCCATCGCCACTGGCAGTATTTGGGCAGACCCACCGTAACGCTGCTGCTCACAAAAGACATGTTGGAACTGGGTCGAGAAGCCCTGCTCAATTTAGTTCAAGAATTGCAAGAAGGGCGCTGCGGGGAGATCCCCGTCCAGCTTGGGCAGATCCGGCAATTTATGCTCACTGCCAGCACCGAGCGGATTGATTTCCTCCACAATTTCCAGTTTGAGTCAACCTCGGTTGCCGAAGTTGGAGGCTCAAAATTCCATCTCGCTTTTGACCCCCAAACGACGCAGCCGCTCAACTTTATGCAAGAGTTTCGGCTAGACTATGAAGCGGATCTACCGCTCTTGATCGAGACCTTGCGGGAGTCAAAAAACCTGTATGAACAGGTCGAGATTCTCAGCACTCTTGTGCGCCTGAAGGGAATGGACTTTGCGGTAGAACTGGCTGAGGCTGTCACCGTACGCGAGTTGCTAAATGAAGTCTACACGAGAGCCAGCAAAGGCAATGCAGCACGGGTGGCGTCGCGCAGCGCGGAAGGGTCGCCCTATTGGAGTATTGTGCGGCGAGTAGCAGGATTGCTCGATAAGGTGGATGTGGGTCTGTCGGATGCGGTAACCGATATTCTCGTGCGCCAAAAACAGATTGCTGTGGGTCGTGCTTATAGCGAAGATTCGCTGATTGTGCAGCCTGTGCCGCATACGGAGGTGCTAGAGAAAATTCGCAACTTTTGCCGAGAAGACATTGGCGATCGCGTCCTGACTCAAGAGATTCTCGTGTATCTCAGTCTTCTCATTAAAGCCGAACCCGAGTTATTCAAAGGCTTGCTCACGTTACGGGTCGGCTACTTGATTCTCTTGATGACAAGCGATCTGGCGCGCGAGTTAGACGTAACTCAAGACGAAGCCTACGAGCGGCTGATGCGGTTAAGCCCATTTGAAATTAAAACTCGGTTACATGAAATTTTAGTGGGCTATGCTGATTTGAATCGAGCGTTATTCAAACAAGAATCGCTAAAAGTAAAACTTCCCGATCGCGGCATTGATTGGGTTGTGGTGCTTGATGAACACACTGAAGTTGAACCTGCCCAGCAAAACTGGCGTCGTAAACGACAATTAGACGGAGCCGTTAATCGTGTACCCCAAAATTTCTACCCCAGTGTATGGAAATTGCTTCACCACTGCAAAGGGTTAGTGGTTGGCGATAAGCTTGAACGGCGCAACCGATTAGACAGCGAATCGTTAATCACTGAGATGACGGCAGGAGAAAAGAATTTTGCCTTAAAAGTGGAACACTTGCTCAACAAAATGCAAGCCCCCGAATATCGCCAAATCAATGTTGAGGCGTTAATGGAACTAAGTGCGATCGCATCTCAAAACCCAGACCTGAAGATCGAAGAATACATCGTGTTAGATGTGCTGGTAGGGCATGCCGTTCGCTTGGCTTGGCTCGATCATCATCCCGAACACATCGATCGCTACGATGAATTTAAAGGGTCAGCGTGGCGATCGTTCTATGATACGTCGCCTTACGACTGTACGAGATATGTGGCAAAAGCGCTGCAATTTTTAGCTCAGTTAGGACAAGCCGCCGCTTAAGGTGGAACGCGATCAATCTGGCTTTCGCACTCGCTCTTCGATCTCTTCTAAGGTCTGGATCACCAGCCGTTTTGCCTGAAGGTTCCAACCGCGCTTTTGGAGAAAGATGGCGATCGCGCCGCCCCCAAGAGTGGCAACAAAATCTATAGGTTGCGAAAACGAAATGCCGAGCAGTAGCCCTAATCCTGCGATTCCCCAAAATGGCAGAGCAACGGTTTGGCGCTGGTTTTCTATCAGTTTATTCACTGGGTCGGTTGGCATTTCGGCGAGGAGTTGCTCTTTGACTTGCTTTTGCTCTGCCGTAGATACCGAAAGCCCAATTTTACGCCGCAACTTCTCGATTTTGCGGGCATCGGTGCTATATTGCGTCAATTCATCTTCCGCCATCAGGATCAACCGATCATACTGTCCCATTCATTCACCTCTATACGCTGCTTCTATCGTGTGCTATGCCTCTAATAGTTTACAAGCGAGTGCCACGGCAGATGAGTAAACCACGGTCGTGGGTGGATAGGAGAGGGGGAGAGGTGTGTGGTTAAGCAAGAGAGAACGGTTATAAAACCAAGGAACTAAAGCTAGGGGACTGAACCTAAGAGAAGCAGGTTGTCCCCATCAAGCAGAAAGCTCATCGCCTAGGGAAGATCGGCGCGCTGGGAGACCCGTGCCTAACCCTCTACCCAAACCAGTGAGACGCAATCATGCCTGTGTATTCCGCTTCAGGAAGCTGACAATTGCTCATCTCCTGCTGCTGAAGCATTTCATCAATGCCTTGGCGAACGATCGCTTCGACATAAAGCCACGGATCGGCATACACGGATGCAAGCTCGGCGTCACTATTAGACGCGCGATCGCAGTAGTTCTCCTCATCGACCACCGCATAATGGTTGTGAACTCGCGTCAACACATACGCCACTAGCTTTTGGCGGTTGTCAGGATTGGCAAAAACTTGCTGATGAGGATGACTCGGATACATCTCTAGAACCTGATCGATTTCAGAAACAACGGTTGGTAGTGTTGTATTTACGATGACTTTAGACATTCTCAAACCTCGTGACTTAATATTAAAGACCGTTTGTAATCGTTTCAGAGGATGTCTGGACAGCAGTCATTCATCGCTTCTATGCCCCCTATTTGAAGCGTGACCGAGAAAAGCCCAACGGTGGTGAATAGACTCTCTAGTGTCAAAATAAGAAAAAAGTTTGAGGAACTTGTGAAGATTACGAAATTTATAGATTCCAATTTAGCGCTCTAGCAATTTGATGAGCCAGATCAAGCGGTTCAAACGGTTTAGCGATCGCATCTTTCACTCCTAACTCGGTATAGTGTCGGCGATCGGCGGCTTGTATTTTTGCGGTCAGCAGAAACACTGGAATCGCCTGAGTCATAGGGTTAGCTTGCAGTTTTTGAAAGGTTGCCAATCCATCCATATCGGGCATCATCACATCGAGCAAAATTGCATCTGGCTGTTCAGTTTCGGCTTTCTCAATCCCTTCTCGACCCGAACTTGCCGTGATTACCTCCCAGTTTGCTACCGTTTCTAAACAAATTTTGGCAACTTCCTGAATATATTCTTCATTATCCACTACTAAAATTCGTTTTGTAGCCATGCGTCTTTTTAGCTTAAAATAGCAACTCAATCGTTATCCAAATCGTTATCTAAACCGTTATCTAAATCATGTCTAAACTATTCAACTTCGTGAGTGCTTTAACGCGCTAAACATCGCGTTATCAGCAAGAGGTGACAGCTACAAACTGCCCCTCCAAATTGTCCTCCAAATCGTTTGATTGCCCAGATGGCAACGGGATAGTGAAATAAAAGATGCTGCCTTCGCCAACTACACTCTCGACCCAAATTCGCCCCCCGTGCTGCTCTACAATACTGCGACAAATCGGCAGTCCTAGCCCCGTTCCATCATGGTGGCGAGAATCCGAGGAATCTGCCTGCTGAAAGCGCTCAAAAATCACCTCAAGTTTATCTGCCGGAATGCCGCACCCTTTGTCTTCCACCGTGACCAGCAAAACGCGAGACCGAGGGGAGGCTGGGTCGTCTATTAGGGCGGTCTTCAGCCATACCGTTGTGCCCACAGACGAACACTTGATGGCATTGCTCAACAGATTCGTCAGGGTTTGAATGATGCGATCGCGATCCACCCTCAGGTCTACCGGCAGGCTCGTCACGAGGAGCGTAATCCCTGCTTTTTCTGCCAAAGGCTGCATCAGGGTCACGGCGGCGGCGATCAGATCGAGCAGTTGGCAGGCGACGGTCTCCATCTTTACCTGACCAGATTCGATCCGCTCAATATCTAGAATGTCATTGATCAGATGCACCAAGCGATTTGTGCTTTCCACCGCAATATGGAGGAGGCGTTTACCTCGTTCAGACTCAGCACTGAGTAACCCACTCGCCAGTAGTTTCAAGGAGCCATGAATCGACGTGAGCGGGGTTCGCAGTTCGTGGCTTACTACTGAAACAAACTCATCTTTCATCCGCTCGATCTGCTTGCGATCGCTCACATCTCTGAGATAAACCGTGTAGATGATCGTGTCTTCTGCCTTCAGTTGCGAAATCGACGCCTCCGCCGGAAATTCACTGCCATCTTTACGCCTGCCGTAGATTTCTTGCCGCTCTCCCATTCGGCAAGCCGGCTGCCGCGATCGCCCGAAAGCCTTGACGTGCTGGCGGTGAGCTTGCACAGATGCAACGGGCAACAAGAGGTCGAGCGGTTGCCCCAGTGCTTCGTGGGCAGCGTAGCCAAAAATGTTCTCTGCGCCCTGGTTAAATAGGGTGATGCGCTGCGTCTGATCAGTGCAGATAATCGCATCGTCGGCAATATCGATAATGGTAGCCAAGCGCGCTTGGACAAGCTTGAGGGCGTCTTGGGTTGGGTTTTGGGCAATTCGAGGTTCAACCAGCGATCGCGATCGATGCAACTGAGCGACACGACACGCTAACGTATGGCGCTGCAACCGATTCACAATCCGAGTCACCAGTTCAGACCCCACGATCGGCTTGCTGACAAAATCATCGGCTCCCACGGTAAATACATGATTGATCATCTCAGCATCGTTGTGAACCGTTAGGAAAACAATCGGCAATTCACTCCAACGCGAATCATTCCGAATCGTTTGACACAACTCAGTGCCGCTAAAATATGGCATTTCAACATCTAGAATGAGCAGGTCTGGGGCAACCGATTCTAGGGTTTGCCAAAATTTACGCGGGTCAGCTAGGGTGGTGACTCGTAACCCCCAAGGTTGCAATAGTGTCTGTAACACCGCTAAAGTGTTGGGGTCGTCATCCACGGCAAGCACCTGGGTTTCGGATGGATCGGCTTGGCTGAGGGCACGCAGAACTGAGCCAAAAATTTGTTCTATCGGTAGGGATGGACTCAGCAGCGTGTGTTTGCCGCTTCTAGACAGGTGAATGCGATCGCTAACGTCGGTTTGGTCGGCGAGCAGCAGCACGGGCACAGGAGGCTTACGCTGATTGAGTTCGGCGATCAGAGCGAGGCTCTCGTCTAGCTGGGCAGAACCGCTAGCGTCAACTAGCACAGCATTGGGATGATCGTGATACAGCGTTTTGCGGGCACTGGCGAAGCCTGAAGCTGCGATCGTGGTGATCCCATAGGGGGCGGCAAGGGGTTGGAGTTGCTGAATTAACCCTTCTGGCTGCGCCTCTCGACCGACAATCAGCACTAATGGCGATGGGGGTAGGGGTGCTGAGGTCGCGCCTGCATCCAGGTTGTGGGTGACATGATGATCTACCGCGTGGCGCAACTGGCTGAGCAGTCCCCCAAGCGCTTCCATGTCGCTGCATGTGAGGGGAGTTGTCGATTGCAGCGTTTGCTCTAGGCGACGGGCGATCGCAGAGCCATTGGATAGCCCAAACGTTCCGAGCGATCCGGCTAAGGTATGGGCTTCCCGCACCGCCGCAGCCTTGAGGTCAGCAGTCAGAGTGTCCAGCGTTGCGGCTGCGATCGCTTGTTCTAGCACGGCAACTTGCTCACTGACTCGCCCTCTAAAGCGCTCCCAGACGGCTGCAATTTGCCTTAGCGTTTGCTGTTGCGTTGTCGTTTGAGTTTCACTTTCTTCAACTACGGCTGGAGATAACTTATGAGGTTCTGGTTGCACGAGGGGCTTCAGCCGATAGCCAATGCCATAGACTGTTTCAATTAGATCGGCGTTTGCTCCGGCTGCTTTTAGCTTTTGGCGCAATCCTTTAATGTGCGTCCGCACGGCTTCTGCTCCGGGCATTTCATCGTATGACCAGAGATGTTCAAGAATCATGTCGCAACTAAACACGCGCCGACTATTGCGAAGAAACAGTTCTAGCATTCCATATTCTTTTGGCGTGAGATTGAGGGGCTGATTGGCGTATCTCACATCGCAACTGCTCGGATCAAATTGCAGCGCGCCCCACTCTAAAATCGGTTGCGACAGCGCGCCTCCTCGTCTGAGCAAGGCTCGAATCCGAGCTACAAGCTCTTCGTGATCAAACGGCTTTACCACATAGTCGTCGGCTCCGGCGTCTAACCCTATGGCTTTATCGTGTCCGCTATCTCGCCCGGTCAGCAGTAAAATTGGGGTTGTTAGCCCTTTAGCTCGAACCTGCCGACACAGGGTCATGCCATCTAGGTTGGGCAGGGTTACATCCAGCAAAAGCAGGTCATACTCAAACCGTTCGATCAAGCTCCATGCTGTCTGACCATCGGTTGCGACTTCGATCGCATAGTTTTGACGCACGAGAATAATTGTCAACGCTTCGACAATCAGTTGATCATCTTCGACCACTAAGATTCGCATGATGTCGATGTTCCAACCTAACTAAACCGGCACGGGACGGATCGAGACCCCTTGGCTTTGCTCCATTAACTCTCTTTGTTGGTCTTAAAAGCGCCTTTTATGAGCCTGAGAGGTTTGGCAGAAACTGTCAAATACATTTAATTTTCGTGATCCAATTCTGCAAAACTATCCTATTAAAAACTATCTCGTTATTGCACCACAAATCGCCGCAATAATTTGAAATAGAGCTTTAACCGGATCTAGCAAATAGCAATTCTAGTTGCGCTTTGGTGACTGCAATTTGCTGTTTCTGCGTTGGCTTAATCCTGATTTGAACGGAGACTGCATCGCCTACCAACTGCTGCACCGCCACCACCGAACAGTCAACAGACGCCGCAATAGCTTCGTAGCTAAGGGGCTGTGCAAATCGACTGAGCGATTTTTGCTCTTTAGGGATCATAATCAAATCGGCTGACCACGACTGCGCCATCTCCCTCACTGCCTGCATGGGGTTGTTTACCCCTTGAGCAATACTGGCAGCAACTCCAGATTGCCGCGCGATCGCTTGCCAGGCTCGCAGACAAATCAACGTTTGGTCGTACTCAGAATCAGCAACCCCAGTCAGTTGATCAAACGGCAGGATGTGCAAAAAGCGAACCTCTGCGCCCGTTGCCTTGCCATAAGCGATCGCGGCTGTCAGTAAATATAGCTCCACCGTTGGCACATCAACTACAACTAGAATGCGGTCATACCTCATTAGCTTTGTCTCCCCAAGTTGCTTTGCACTCAGACACTGATCGTGGCGGTGGCGGGCTGTTCAGTTGGGTGAGCATGGGGTTGCTTTTGAACGATCAGCACCGAGCAAGGCGCATGATGCACTACGTAATTGCTGACACTGCCCAAAAAGAGTTCGCTCAACCCGTTGAGACCGCGCCGCCCAATCAAGATCAGATCGGCGTTCCAGGTTTTCGCCAAGGCACAAATGGTGCGTCCCGGTTCGCCCAGGTTTTGCGTAAACTCGGTTGGCACACCTGCGTAGGTGGCTTCTGTTTGCAGCGATCGCAAGATTTCTATCCCAATTTGCTCTTGCTCTTTCCACCGATCCAAGTAAACCTGGGTTGCGATCGTTGGAACGCCAATGTAAGGATCGGTAGGATAGGTCTCGTCAAAGGGAGATAGGACATGCAGCACCATCAGCGAAGCATGGCTTGCTTTTGCCATCGCCAAGGCTGCCTCGAAGACCGAGCGGCTCTCACTAGAGCGATCAATCGCGACTAGAAGTTTCTGAAACATAACAACACCTCAACTCTTGTTTGTGGACTACCGCTCCCTGACTTACAACGGCTTGACTACGGCTCTTCGGCATGAGTACTTCAGCCTTTTGTTGTTCAGCCTTGTGGTCTGTCTGCATCCAGGAAATCTGGGGTTCGTCCGTATCCATTCCCTAGCCTTGTTATAAATCAACAAGTTGAGGAACTTGTGAGGGATACTCTAGCGCAGCGTGCATGAGGACTGATCACTCCCCCAACTTCATTTTCTAACCGCTTCGAGCATCCGCGAAAAGTAGAATCGTGTACTAGTCATCGCCGATCGCTCGATCATCAATCCGCACCCTTCTAGCACCCGGATAATGTCAGCTTCACGATGTTGATAGGCGCGAGTGGTCTTACTCGGTCCAGGAAAAAACTCACCGACTTTCTTTAACAGCGTTAGCAAAAAGGTCTTGGGCGCAAAGCTGAGAACAAGCCGATGTTCTGCCAAGCTTGCCAAGTGCTTGATCATATCCATGGCTTGGTCGCTCGGATAGTGAATCAACACATCCAAACAGACAACCGTATGATAGCTCCCGGTCAACTCCTCTAAATCGCTGACTGAAAAGGTCGGATTATCCCTCAATCCGGCGGCAACTGCCCGTTCTCTTCCTTCACCGACCATTTTCTCTGAAATATCGCTAGAAAAGAGGATCGCCCCATCCTGAGCGAGGGGAATACTCAAGCTGCCCACTCCGCACCCTGCATCACAAATCGTCAGCCCTGAAAGATTGCCATCTGCTCTGAGCCAACCCAGCAAGGTGTCTACGGTTTGCTGATGCCCCGCTCGAATATCAAGCTGAACTTTGTTAACGTCGCCATCACCGTAAATTCGCCGCCAGCGATCGAAGCCCGTTGCGTTGAAATAGTCTCGTACCTCAGTCTTATCGTCCGTCCCGTTCATAAAGGTGGTTATGGTTGCTTTTACCAAGCTTCATGGTAGTACTTGGTGGGTCACGAACCGAAAAAATCGCCCCGCAGGTAACTTACGGAGCGCTGTCTACTGATATGAACACGGATATGAGATTATGAAAACTTTTCCTTGGACATGCCCCAGATGGCACGTAAACATGAGGTTCTGATGAAATTTTCGTGTAGCTTAAACTACTGTACGAACTTCTCAGCTATCCTACGTACAGGCGAAACCCAAGCAACCTCCGCAGATGTCTGAAATCTTTCGGTAAGCTGCTGGTGGCTGTAAAGGAGCTTTTGCTTTGACAAGTCAATCTGAGTATCTTGGGGGCACCTGAACCGTGCCCCGTTTTTTTGTGCAGTTTTTTTGCCCAGGTGGCTAGGCGTATACTCTAAACGGGTTGCACCAAGATTGTAGATTTACCGGGGCGAGGGGGCTGCCTTGCCACATGCTGTCCTATGTTGAAGTGTACGGTACTCGTCTAGGCACTACCGATTTAGGCTAGACAGAATTACATCTGGCACACAGGTTTAGGGCGGCATGAAACACGGCGAGAATTGGGCTTTATCGGGCTTTAAAGCCTAGAATTTTGGCGTGATGCGTTGCCACGTCAGGTGATGAGAGTCAGCATCTATGCCCCATCGGAGGAGATGGGCAGGCTGATGAAGATAGGAACTTGGCAACGCGATCGCGCGCCTGGGAGCCGTGGTGGCTAGTGCGATCGCGGCTTCAACCTCACAAATTTGCCACCGAACTAAGTTTTGCACCCCCACGAGCAGGGGTAGGGTCGTTCCCGAAAGTGTCCCATCTAGCAATCGTGCTGTTCCGTTGATCACCTCTATTTCTCGGTCATCCCAGGGATACCGCCCATCGGGTAAGCCGAGCGGCGCGAGGGCATCGCTGACTAGAAAAATGCCTTCATCGTAGCGGCTGGCTCTTAGCAAAATATCCATCATGATGGTTGAAACATGCTGTCCATCGGCGATCAAACTGCACTGCACGGGTGGGGTTCCCCGGTTATTGTGCCCGGCGCTAATTGCGGCTCCTAGCAATCCGGGTTCTCGGTGATGCAGGCTTGGCATCGCATTAAACGCATGAGTTACGAGGGATGCTCCTTGGGCAAAGGCTTGCTGGGCTTGCGTTGTGGTAGCTTGAGAGTGACCCAGGCTAACGGTAATATCTAGCGATCGCAGATAGGCGATCGCATCTCCGGTCGGGTCAAGTTCTGGGGCAAGGGTTATGACTTTGACCACCGACCCATAATCCCCAAGGACTCGCTTAATTTGCTCAACGCTGAGCGGCAGTAAGTGTTTTTCAGGATGTGCCCCGCGTTTTTGCGGATTGAGAAATGGGCCTTCGAGGTGGACTCCCAAAATTTGGGATGTGGGGTCAGAATAGGCGGCGCTTTTTGTGGGCGGTGCAGCGCCGTTTCGTTTAAGAGTGCACTTGGTGCTGAGGGCGGCGAGCGATCGCTGAATATTCTCAATCGAGGTCGTTACAATGGTTGGCAAAAAGCCATCCACCCCCTGACTCCAGAGAAACTGACAGATCGCATCCAAGCTATGAATATTTTGGAAATTTAAATCAGGAAAAGCTAAACCCAAGGCTCCGTTAATTTGCAAATCGACGCCGCCGAGAGAAACCCAATCGCCTGCAACATCAAGGATGGGCAGATCGGTAGAGCGCACCGTTGAGGCTACGGGGTGGTCGGCGTTTTCTTTGGAGTTGTGCAGCGCCCTAATCACGCCATCTCGAACCCAAATGTCCTGCAATCCTTGGAAATGGGGCACACGAGCATTGATAATCAAAAAACTATCGGTCATCCGCTTTGGGCGTCTCTAGCAACGTATCTTTTCAATTCTATGACTCAACCTTTAATTGGCATTATTATGGGCAGCGATTCGGATCTGCCCACGATGCAAGCCGCGATCGCGGTTTGCGAAGAGTTTGGTATTTGCTGCGAAGTCGAAATCGTCTCGGCTCACCGCACCCCAGAGCGGATGGTAGAGTATGCCAAACAAGCTCACCACCGCCACCTCAAGGTGATTATTGCCGGGGCAGGCGGCGCGGCTCACTTGCCGGGAATGGTGGCAGCGCTGACGCCTTTACCTGTGATTGGGGTTCCGGTGCAGACTCGCCAACTTCAGGGGGTTGATTCTCTTTATTCAATCGTGCAAATGCCCGCTGGAATTCCGGTGGCAACGGTTGCGATCGGCAATGCCAAAAATGCCGGACTGTTAGCCATTCAAATCTTGGGCAGTCACGATTTAGAATTGCTCACAAAAGTTCAACAATATCGTCAAAGGCTGGCTGACATGGTGCGGCAGAAACAGGCAAAACTAGACACCCTCGGCTATAGGCAATATCTCACTGAACTGTAAGCCAGAATTGGTTAGACTGTAACGTTTTCATAACCAATCACAAAATTTCTCAAACCTGAATGGGAGACTGGAGAGAATATTTGATTTGCGTTTTGAGGATTAGGGGAGTAGTGTGAATGACCACCAGGACGATCGAGCGTGTGAACCGGAAACTGTGGTATGCCGCGATCAAGCCACCCATGTACAGCGTTGCTATTATGCCGATTTGGGTCGGTTCTGCGGTTGCATTTGCTGAAACAAAAGCATTCAATTCTTCAATCTTTTTTACGTTTCTCCTGTCAGCAATTTTGATTTTGGCTTGGGAAAATTTTAGCAATGACGTTTTCGACTCTGAAACAGGGGTTGATGTCAATAAAGCCAATTCCCTTGTCAATATCACCCGAAATAAATCCTTGATTTTTTGGATTAGCAATGGTTGCCTAGCCTTGGGTCTTTTGGGAATTAGCGCGATCGCACTCCAACAACAAGATTTGACCGTGATTGGCTTGATTCTGCTGTGTTGTGCCATCGGCTACATCTATCAAGGGCCTCCATTTCGCCTCAGCTATCAGGGGCTTGGCGAACCGTTGTGTTTTTTAGCGTTTGGTCCTTTGGCTTTTGCTGCTGTCTATTACAGCCAGACGAAAGCTTGGTCAAGCACCAATTTTGCCGCTTCGATTGTGGTAGGCATTGTCACGAGTCTGGTGTTATTTTGTTCGCATTTTAACCAAGTCAAAGAAGATGCCGCGATCGGCAAAAAATCTCCTGTGGTGAGGTTGGGAAGCAAGCGGGCGGCAGCGTTGCTCCCGTGGATCTGTGGCAGCATTTATGCCCTGGTTGGTGTGGGCGTGCTGCTCAAAATTTTTCCGTTTTGGGCGTTGTTGTCGATGTTGAGTTTGCCTGTGGCAAGGCGGCTTTGTCATGTGATTGGAACGCAGTATGATCAACCTCACAAGCTGACGTTGTGTCGGTTGATTGCTGTTGAACTGCACTTTTGGAGCGGCTTGCTGTTGGGGTTGGGCTTTTTTCTGCCTTGGGTGTAATGCGGTTTGAGTTTCGTCCTTACAGCCGTGCCTTCAACCCGCCTTTGCTCACCTGCCATGGGGTGTGGCGCATCCGCAGGGGAATTATTGTGCGGTTGAGCGATGAATCTGGGGTTGGCTTTGGCGAGATTGCGCCGCTCGACTGGTTTGGCTCAGAGCGTGTTGAAGACGCGATCGCATTTTGCCAATCTCTACCTTCACAGATCGATCGCTCCCTGATTCGGGCTATTCCGGCTGATCTACCGGCATGTCAGTTTGGGTTTGAGAGTGCCTTGCCTTCGGTTTCGCGTTTGGAAACGCCGAGGATGAGTGCCCTCTTGCCGCCGGGAGAACGGGCGTGTCAGGGTTGGGAGACGCTTTGGCAGCAAGGATACCGCACGTTTAAATGGAAAATTGGAGTCAATGCCATTGGCGATGAGCTAAAAACGCTAAAACAATTAGCAGAATGGCTGCCTAACAACGCCAAATTAAGATTAGATGCTAACGCTGGACTGACTGTAGAGCAAGCGCATCAGTGGCTTGAGGCTGGCGATACTTACAATATTGAATTTATAGAACAGCCGCTTCCGGTGGATCAATTTGAAACTATGGTGGCGTTGAGCCAGCAATATGCGACCACGATCGCGCTTGATGAATCGGTGGCAACGCTGCGTCAATTGCAAACCTGTTACGACCATGGGTGGCGAGGAATTTTTGTGATCAAACCTGCGATCGCGGGTTCTCCGGCTCGATTGCGGCAGTTTTGCCAGCAGCATTCTATTGATGCGGTGTTTTCGTCGGTGTTTGAAACTGCGATCGCGCGGGAGGCAGGCTTAAACCTAGCCGCAGAATTGTCCTGCGGCGATCGTGCCGTTGGATATGGCACAACACACTGGTTTACTGACTTGGTAACAGAAAATTTTGAGGAACTATGGCAACGCCTCTCACCTTGCTAGAACAACGTGCTCAAGAACCTTGGCTCATACATGATGATGCTAAAGCGTTGCTCTATCTCGCTAAGCAGCGCTATCAAGACCTTCTGCGCTATTCCACTCCAACAATTTTTCTGGCTGAATCAAACCCCCTTCAGTTTCTAGCCGGATTCATCGCTGCTTGTTCGGTTCCATCTCGTGTGTTTCTCTGCAATCCCCAGTGGGGTGAAACTGAATGGCAACAGGTGTTTCGGCTGGCAAGACCAACCTTGATCTGGAGCGATCGGGCAATAGGGGATAGAACCGATGGCACGGAGATAGCCAATGAGCGTTCGGATGAGTGTTCTACGGCTCTGATTATGATTGCAACGGGTGGAACGTCTGGAACCCTTCGCTTTGCAATGCATACTTGGGAAACCTTGAGCGCCTCTGTGCAAGGGTTTCGGGACTATTTTGAATGTGACGACGTTCACTCATTTTGCGTTTTGCCGCTCCATCATGTGAGCGGATTGATGCAATTTATGCGATCGCTGCTCTCCGGTGGGCGTCTGATCCTTTGTCCTTGGAAATCTCTCGAAGCCAATGCTCACCTTGGGGTAAAGGATTTTTTTATCTCGTTGGTTCCGACTCAACTTCAGCGATTGCTTCCCCATTCATCGGCTTGGTTATCGCAGTTTCGAGCCATTTTATTGGGGGGGGCACCTGCTTGGGATGATCTGCTCGAAGAGGCGCGATCGCGGCATCTTCCTTTGGCTCCTACCTATGGCATGACCGAAACTGCATCTCAGATCGCGACGCTTAAGCCAGAGGATTTTTTAAACGGTCAACGGGGCTGTGGTCGGGTGCTTCCCCATGCCCACATTACTAGTTTGAATCATAAAATTTCTATTCAGGCTAAATCTTTGATGTTAGGTTACTATCCAACACTAAATCAGTCTGTGAATTATGAACCAGATGATTTAGGATACATTGATCATCAAGGATTTTTACATATTTTGGGACGGGAAAGTAGCAAAATTATTACCGGTGGCGAGAACGCTTTTCCGCCAGAAATAGAATCAGCAATTCGATCGACAGGATTAGTGCGAGAGGTGGCAGTTTTGGGAATTAGCGATCGCGCTTGGGGGCAAACGATCGCGGCGGTTTATGTTCCTCAACCTGGCGTTTCTAGCGATCGCATTCAACAAGCGTTAGTTGGAAAACTAGTCGGCTACAAACATCCAAAACACTGGATTGCGGTCGAGCATCTGCCTCACAATGCCCAAGGCAAGCTGAGTCGAGTCCAATTACAGCACATTGCTGCCCTGAGTGCGTCTAAAACGCGGTTATGCCCCTAACTCTGCGTTTGTTAAGGATGGCTCAACCCCTTGCGATCGCGCGCATAGCCTTGGGTTGAGAAAAAATGGTTGATAAAGAAGTTCGTAAAATGAGGGACTGGCTACAAATCCCATACTACACTTGTATTATATTTCTGTTCTCGTTCCTCTGTTCTCAACAATTAGGAGAAGAAGCAATGCCTACATTAACGCGAACCAGCACCACAGAAATGGAAGTTACCAGCATCCGTCTGGATAGAGACCTCAAAGAGCACCTCAAAACGCTTTCTGGAAATCAAGGGTATCAAGCGTTGATTCGAGATATTCTATGGAACTATGTGCATCAGCGATCGGGCGATTCTACCCTCCAACTGTCGCCTACCGATATTCGAGCCACGATCGCCGCCACTGCCCAACGCGACGAACGCTGCACCATCACCGGAGGGCTGATTCGATCGGGCGAAGAAATGCTGCTGGGATTCACGATCGAGGGTAACCTGATTCCGCTCGCGTTGGGCAGTTTGGGGTAGAGAGACAGTGGGCAGGGGATAAAGGTACGAAGTAAGGAAGGTTTGTTTTTGCCTAAATTTTGTTCCCAATTCCCTGTGCCCTGATATGATGAAAAACGTACGCGGATGTGGCGGAATTGGTAGACGCGCCAGATTTAGGTTCTGGTTTCGCAAGAAGTGAAGGTTCAAGTCCTTTCATCCGCATAAACTTGAGTTCCCTGAGTTTTTAGAGAACCACTGTTGAATTAACAGATTATCCAATTAACAGATTATCTAAGGTGAGCGTTGGGGTTGGCAGGATTGCCTTTGCCGTAGCGGTTGCCTTTGTTGGCGGGGAGACGATCGCACTTGTTTAAGCTTACAATCTTGCAACCTTATGCTGAACTGAGTAGAGTGCGATCGCTGCATTGAAGGTGCGATCGCGGCATTCAATTTACACAACCCCAGAAAAGTACACATTAATAAAGTCTCATTCCTGAATCCCGCTCTTCCCTAGCTGTCTTAGGGCGATTGGTTTACCATAGAGCCTGATTCATTTTCTTGGGAGAGGGTTGGGCGTTGAGCAATCGAGAACTCGAAGAAAAAGCGTGGGATTCTCTAGAAAAATCGATTATTTATCATCAAGGGCAGCCGGTTGGCACGATCGCTGCCTCTGACCCAGATATTGCTGCTCTCAATTACGATCAGTGTTTTGTTCGAGACTTTATTTCTTCAGGGCTGTTATTTCTAATTCGTGGCAAGGCAGATATTGTTCGCAATTTTCTAGAAGCGACTCTGAAATTGCAGCCGAAAACCACACAGCTTGACTGTTTGAAACCCAGCCGTGGTTTGATGCCTGCCAGTTTCAAGATCCAGTCCTTTAATGGGCACGAATATCTTAAAGCTGACTTTGGCGATCATGCGATTGGGCGCGTTGCCCCAGCCGATGCGTGCTTGTGGTGGATCATTTTATTACGGGCATACGTCATTTCAACCGAAGATAAAGCGCTTGTGCAGCGAGATGATTTTCAAGAAGGGATTCGCCTCATTCTTGAACTGTGCCTCGTGAATCGGTTTGATATGTACCCGATGATGCTGGTTCCCGATGGAGCCACCATGATCGACCGCCGCATGGGATTGTATGGGCACCCGATCGAGATTCAATCTCTGTTCTTTTCTGCGTTGCGTGCCAGTCTTGATCTGCTGCTGCCAAACCCGCAAAATGAACCCATGCTGCGAGCGATTCAGAGCCGCCTGAGACCTTTGCGAATGCAGCTACGGGATAACTACTGGCTAGACTCAGAGCGCCTGAATGTGATTTATCGCTATCGAGTTGAGGAATATGGCGAAGAAGTTCTCAATCAATTTAACCTCTACTCCGATTCGATTCCGTTTTACTGGCTGGCAAAATGGCTTCCTGAAGCTGGCGGCTATTTGGCAGGCAACTTAGGACCCTCTCAATTGGATTGCCGCTTTTTTGCTTTAGGAAATTTGATGGCAATTATGGGATCGCTGACCGATGAGTCGCAGTCTCAGCGCATTCTGAATCTAATTGAGCTTCGATGGAGCGATCTGGTGGGGCAGATGCCGATGAAAGTGTGCTATCCCGCTTTGGAAGATAAGGAATGGCGAACTATTACTGGAGCCGATCCCAAAAATCGCCCTTGGTCATATCACAATGGTGGAAGTTGGCCTGTGCTGCTGTGGATGCTGGCAGCCGCGGCTCGAAAGATGGAGCGGGCAGAATTGGCATATCATGCGATCGCAGTGGCAGAGCGGCGGTTGCTGGCAGATCAATGGCCGGAATATTATGACGGTCCCGATGGTCGGTTGATCGGCAAAGAGGCAAGAAAAAACCAAACCTGGACGATCGCAGGATATCTACTCGCCAAAGAATTTATTGCTGACTCTCGGCACTTAAAACTCGTCACATTTGAAGGCGAAATATAGGCTTGGGGTGCTCAAATATTTGCTGATAACTGCTGCTGTGGTTCTGACTTCAGGCAGAGAACAAAACTAGAAATGTAGCTAGAAGTATTCCTTCTGTTGGATGTGTTGACTAGAGTATTTAGATACATTAGATACAGTTAAACAAAGCGCAGATTCATCTGCCAAACCAAACATTTAAGGAGTAAATCATGAGTTTAGAAGAAAAAGCTAAAGCTGCTGCTAAAAACGTTGAAGGCAAGGCACAAGAAGCGATGGGCAATGTAACTGGCGATCAGGGTGACAAAATGGCAGGACAAGCTAAGCAAACTGAAGCAGAAGCCCGTAACGCAAAAGAAGATGCAAAAGATGGCGTGAAAGATGTGATCGACAAAGCATAGTCTTCAAGGTTTCGCTTTAGCGACCCCTAAGCACAACTCGCAATTCGTAGTTAGCAATTTGTAGTCGATTTTACGTACAAAGCGCTGCTGCGAATTGCAGTTTTTTATAGGCTAATTTTATAGATTATTTAATAACGTATTTAAGGCTTTCGCAGCGGCAGAACGGCGTATTTTTGCGTCAGCAAGGGTTTGATTGAGCGCGATCGCATGATCGTAGCTGGCGATCGCCTTTTGATGCTGACCCAACCGGCTCAACGCCACCCCACGGCTATACCATGCTCTGTCATGATTTGGGTTGATTGCCAACGCCCGATCATAACTCGCGATCGCATCATTACTCTTGCCGAGATGGACTAAGGCTCGCCCGCGTCGATACCAGGTTTCGTCCGAATCAGGGTTGATGGTCAATGCCTCGTCAAAGCTCGCGATCGCATCTTGATGCCGCCCTATTTTTTTCAACGCCACGCCGCGATTGCTCCACGCCTCAGCAAAGTTAGGCTTTACCGCGATCGCTTTGTCATACTGCGCGATCGCGTCTTCATATTGCCCTCGCCGATGGAAACTGCCGCCAAAGTTATACCACGCTTCATAAAAATCAGGTTTGAGCTTGACTGCCCGCCGAAAGTCCTCAGAGGCTTCGTCGTAGCGGCAGAGCGCATCTAAGGTATTGGCTCGGTTATACCAGACCTCATGAGCATCCGGGTTTAGCTCTAGCGCCTGGTTATAGCTCGTTAGCGCTTTGTCGTCAAATCCCAATTTGTGCAGGGCGTTGGCTTGGTTATACCACACCTCATATAGTGTTGGGCGCACTTCTAACACGCGCTCATAGCTGAGCAAGGCTTCTTCATAGCGTTCTAACCGGTAGAGCAAGTTGCCCAGGTTGTAGTGCGCGGCTGAAAAATGAGGACGGGAGGATAAGGCGCGGGTGTAGCTCGCGATCGCATCGTCGTAGCGCTGAAAATGGGCTAAAACAATACCCCGGTTATACCAGGCTCTTGCATAATCGGGCTTAAGTTTCAGGGTTTCTTCGTAGCTTTGCAGGGCTTCGTAGTTGGCATTTAGCCGCATCAGGGCGTTGGCTCGGTTGTACCATGCCTTATAATTTCGTGGAAAAATTTTAATGGCGCGATCGTAGCTGGCAATGGCTGCCTCATAGCGCTCCAACTGCGCCAATGCCATGCCCTGAGTGTTCCACGCCGGAGCATAGTCTGGCTTGAGGGCGATCGCGGCTTGAAAACTCTCGATCGCTTCTTCGTAGCGCCGAAGCTCGTGCAGGGCTTTGCCGCATTCATACCAGGCTTCGGAAAAAGTTGAGTCCCGCTCTAACGCTTTTTGAAACAGCGCGATCGCATCGTCGTAGATTCCAGCTTTTGCCAGTCGGACGCCTTGCTGAAGAAATTGTTGGGCGGGTGAATCTACGGGTTGATGCATGGTGGACACAAGAAAACGATAGGAACGAGGGTGAGCAACGAGAATGCAAGTCCCTCGCTCCTATTCATATTTCCTTGTCTGCCCTCATTCCTCTACACCTTAACCGGAGATTTATCCAGTTCCGAAACGGAGGGCGTCTCTAATACTTCGATTGACTTGCCGGTGATCAGTCTCGCCCCTCGCTTCCGAGTGAAGTAGTTCCACGCCCACTGCACCATAACCACAAGTTTGTTATCAAACTCAATCAGGTAATAAATGTGGGCGACGATCCAAACAAACCAGGCGATGAAGCCAGAAAAGCGTACGAAGCCTAGATCCACCACCGCATCGTTTTGCCCAATGACAGCGAGGCTACCAACGTTACGGTAGATAAAGTTTGGGGTTGCCCGATGCTGAAGCCGAGCCTGAACCAACTGGGCAACGTATTCTCCCTCTTGCATAGCGACGGGTGCCACCCCAGGAAGCGGTGTGCCATCGTGATGATTGAAGTGAGCGAGATCGCCGATCACAAAAATATTGGGATAGTTAGTAAGGCTCAGATCGGGTTCGACTATAACGCGCCCGACGCGATCGAGGGTGGCTTCCGCCCGCCGCTCTAACACGCTGCCCATGGATGAGGCTTTTACACCGGCTGCCCACAAAATGGTCTGAGCAGGGATCGTTTCTGTGGTTTCGCCCTGCTGAATCGTGACGGCATGGGCTTCGATGTGGGTGACTCGCGTGCTGGTTGCCACAGTCACCCCCCGACGGGTAAGTGCCGCCCTCGCCTTCTCGGACAGATCTGATGTAAACGGGGGCAAGACCCGATCGAGTCCTTCTAAGAGGAGAACGCGGGTTTCGCGAGTGTTGATGGTGCGGAAGTCTTGCTTGAGCGTGTTGTATGCCAGATCTGCGATCGCGCCTGCTAGCTCAACCCCTGTCGGTCCGGCACCGACGATCACAAACGTCAACAAGGCTTTGCGCTTTTCAAGATCGGCTTCCTTTTCTGCCGCCTCAAACGCCATAAAAATTTTGCGGCGAATTTCCAGCGCGTCTTCTACCGTTTTGAGACCGGGAGCCGCTGTTTTCCACTGATCGTTGCCAAAATAGTGGTGACTCACCCCCGTTGCAACGATCAGTGTATCGTAGGGGATCATCGATTCTGAGGTAATCACCACTTGCTCGCTGGCGTCAATGTCTACGACTTCTTTCATTAAAACGCGGGCATTTTGCTGCTGGCAGAGAATCGATCGCAAGGGCGAGGAGATGTCTGCCGGGGAAAGCGTCCCTGTTGCCACTTGGTAGAGGAGCGGCTGAAACAGGTGAAAGTTGCGCTTGTCAATCACCGTCACATCTACGTTTTTAGATTTGGCAAACGCTTTTGCAGCATAAAGCCCGCCGAAGCCGCCGCCAATGACGACCACGCGATGAGGCTGAGTTGGGTTGAGTGTTGGGTTGCTCATTGTGAGTTTGGGAGAGAGTAAGACCGACGAGGAGAAAATTATTGCAAAATATTACGCTAATTCTCTTTCTTAGTTTAGTCAGACAAAATCGACCTGTCTAACATGTTTGTTAGGAGAAGGTTATAAATTCAGGGTTTCTCATGCTTAATGCTAGAGTTTGCAGAATCTTTAAAGTCTATAAATTCTTTTCCCATCCTGAGTTTTGAAGGGCGGTTTTACCTAAAATCGCCTACTTATTTTTGTCTAAAAACTTATTATCCGGATTTCAAATCTGACCTTTTCAAACTGCTTTATTGAGGTATTTACTGAACTGATTTATTGAACTCATTGCACGTATAAAATAGCTGAATATTTGCAGGATAAGATTTTAGGGGGATAGGACAAAGCAAACTTTCAGAAGCCTTTTGGCGGAACCCGATCCCTTCAAGCGGTAAGTATAGTAAAGAGCCAACCGAGAAAGACCCTGCTGGGGTGCTTTGTCTGTTTCCTCTGTGTCTAATCCGTGTCTAAAATGAACGCAGTACTGCTGTTCAACATCGCATGACTCAACCGCCGCTACCGCCCCGCCGCTCGTCTGGCACTTCGCGCAAGGTCTCGAAAACCCTGTTGGGTAACGTCAGCCAAGCCGTGAAGACAACGCTGACTAGAATCAATTTTTCTCATCTCAAAATCAAACCTAATGCTCGGATACCAGAGCTTTGGGTGCAAGATGCAGATGCGCCAAAAGCCGAGATCTTTCCATTGTTGGGCGATCGCTACTTGTTGGGGCGCAGTTCTAAGTCATGCGATATTGTGGTGCGGAATCCGGTGGTGAGCCAGGTGCATCTGGTGGTCAAGCGCGATCGCAAGCGCACATTTCTTGGCATTCCCATGCGATCGCACTTTCTAATCCGTGATGAAGACTCCACCAACGGACTCTATCGTGGTAAACGCAAACTCCGCTCAAAAACGCTGTACGATGGCGATGTTCTGACCCTGGGACCGCCAGAGCTTGCCGCTGCTGTGCAGCTTCAGTTCAAAGATCCGATTCCCTGGTATCTCAAAGCGATTCGCTATGGATTGTATGGTCTGACTGGCATTTCAGCTTTGGGGGCACTCATTTTGGGGATCGAGTGGCAACGATTTTCGGTCTACCCGCTGCCGGTGTCGGTTCAAGGACCGGTTGTGGTGTATTCCAGAGACGGAGAGCCGTTGAGAACGCCGCGCACCCAACGCCACGTAGAACAGCCCAACCTGCGAGAATTCTCGCCCTACCTGGCCAAAGCGGTGATGGCGTCTGAAGATTCTCGCTTTTATTGGCATATTGGTGTCGATCCGATTGGCACCAGTCGGGCTTTAGTCACCAACATCCGAGGCGGCGAAATTTTGGAAGGGGGCAGCACCATTACCCAGCAACTTGCCCGAAATGTGTTTAGCGATTATGTGGGGCGGCAAGACTCGGCGGGTCGCAAACTTCGAGAAGTGATCGTTGCCCTCAAATTAGAAACGGTGTACAGCAAAGATTATTTGATGCTGAACTATCTCAACCGGGTTTATCTTGGGAGCGGCATCTATGGGTTTGAAGATGCGGCTCAATTTTACTTTGGGAAATCCTCGAAAGATCTCGACTTGTCCGAAGCGGCAACCCTGGTCGGAATTTTGCCTGCGCCCAACAGTTTCAACCCTGTTCGCAGTTATAAAAGCGCCGTAGAATATCGCGATCGCGTGATTGCTCGGATGGCAGAACAAGGCATGGTGTCGCAGGAAGAGGCTCAGCGTGCTCGGCGATCGCGGCTCGAAATTAGCCCCTCTGCCCGTCAAGAGTTGACCAGTACGATCGCGCCTTACTACTACAGTGCTGTGTTTGATGAACTCAACGAGTTGCTGGGGGGAGATTTAGCCAAAGAAGGAAATTTTATCGTTGAAACCGGACTCGACAAAGGCATGCAAACTGCTGCCGAGAGTAACTTACGGAACACGATCGCAACTCAGGGCGCACAGGCTGGGTTTTCTCAAGGAGCCGTCGTCACCCTGGATGCTAAAACGGGCGATGTCATGGCGCTAGTGGGCGGCATCGACTATGCAGAAAGCCAGTTCAATCGGGCAACCCAGGCCCTCCGGCAACCGGGATCGACGTTCAAGATTTTTGCTTACGCCAGCGCGATCTCGCAGGGCATTTCTCCGGATGCCTCCTTTTCCTGTGCGCCCTTGTCTTGGGGTGGGCAAACGTTTGATGGCTGCCGATCGGGCGGCGGCGGTATGGATGTCACCACTGCTGTCGTGCGATCGGAAAATGTGGTGGCGCTGCGGGTGGCGCAAGAAGTCGGACTCAATCAAGTCGTCGATACGGCTCGGAAAATGGGCATTCGCTCAGATCTCAACGCTGTACCTGGCTTGGTGCTGGGGCAAAGCGAAGTCACGCCTTTAGAACTGACAGGCGCGTTTGGCGTTTTAGCCAATCAGGGTGTGCAAAATCGTCCCCACACGATTAAACGCATTCTCGACAGTAGCGATTGCCAGACTCGTGAGGATCTCAGCACTTGCCGAGTGATTTACCGCGCTGATCAAGATGGAGAAAATAATGTTCCTGCGATCGCACCTGAGGTTGCAAACACGATGACGTCGATCCTGCAAGGCGTGGTTCGTTCTGGAACCGGACAGAATGCTGCCCTGGGATTGGGAGAAGCTGGCAAAACCGGAACAACGAACGACAATATAGATTTATGGTTTGTTGGTTATATACCAAATCGTGCTCTTGTGACTGGGGTTTGGTTGGGCAACGATGAAAACACACCAACGGGCGGAGACAGTGGTATCGCTGCTCAGTTATGGGGGAACTATATGAAACAAGTTGCTCGCTAAGGTTCCGAAATGGCACAGGGCGCTTTAACACTCGAAGGATTGAATCTTAGACGGTTGAATCTCACACTGCCAAAGTAGGGTGGTTTACCGTTAGATTTAACGTAAATGTAACGTCGCTGCTGCCATTGGCGTTTCTGTGTTTTTGTCTGCTTAAAAAGATATAGTGCCCTAGAGACTGTTGCGATCGCAAAGCCCGATCATTGCCTGATCATTGCCCGATTCTCGTACCAAATTAATCTGTAAATGCTACAGACCTGCGACTTCCCCCAACCCCGCCTTAGTCAGGAGAGGAGCCGGAAAAGCCCCTCCTGACCCAGGGGGGATGCCGTAGGCAGGGGGTCGAGAATCTGTCGCAGTGAGAAATCAATTGGGTATTGAACTCCCGTCTAGCGATCGCTTTGAGATTTGCCAGATTTGATACTAAAAATAACTTCTGCCTTGAGGTAGATTGTCGAAACTCTTTTCTAAATTTTTAATGAAAAGAACCGCAATTTACGTGTGTGATTCCTGGCTGTTCAGCAGAGCTTTATGAAATCTTCGGTGCAGATGCCAACTCCTCGATTCGGTGCAAAATTTTCTAAACCTAGCAACCCATTGACTGTGAAAGCGATGCCGTATGCTCTATTCAGCACCATTCCTCCCGAACGCATCGGGCTGAATGGGGAATATGATCACAATGGTTTGTCAAAGCGAGTCATGGCTGCCTTTGAGGCAAACGTTGCGATCGCAGCGCTAGAAGACCTGCGCGTGACCCAGCGTGGGCGAGTGGTGATCTTGATGGGACGGCTACCTCAGGCTCAAATTTTAAGTCAGTTGGTCAATATTGCCCTGAGCGTAGAGGGCACAGGCGATGTTGAAACCACTGGAATTAGAATTGGTTAACGTTATGGATGAACGTCGGCTAGGACGGTTTCACACCATACTCTCAAAGCACAATCTCAAAATACAATTTCAAAGTCATTGCCGTATGCAGCTTTGAGATTGAATGTCTCGTGGTCAGTCAGGTTAGTGTCGCTGAGTTCTAGATTGTAGAAGTCGATCACATCGGTAGTGAAATAGGGTCCTGCGTGCCATGTGCCAATGTTGAGTTTGATAAAGCAGTCTCCCGGAATTCTAAACGCTGCGATCGCGCCTAGATCTGGTTGAGCCTCGGCACTGGGCGGCGCAACAGCTAGCAGCCAATCTTTTCCTTGCAGAGCGCCAAGGCACTGGGTGCAGCGTTGATGGCGAGTGATGCGATCGAAGGTGCATCCCCGGTGCTGAAGGCGCATGATGTAAAACCGAGGAATGCCATTTTGTAGACGCAACTGGGCATCGTCTTTGCCGTAAGGTGCGCCGTCCTCAGAAGCGCAAATGAGTTGCCCAAAGGGGCGAAACGCTGCTGAGGTGATCCAAGCAGCTTGAAGGGAATGAGTGGTCATCAGGATTTGTCTCTTCAGGATTTGTCTCTAATGCGGCATCTCTAGCTTATGCTTCACAACTCCACGGGATGCTGTCCGTAGAACGGTAGAACATCTGACCAGTCAGGCTGTTGACCTGCTCTTTGTGCTTGATAGGCAAGTTCTAAAACGCCGACTACAAACTGACCTTGAGCAGGTTCAGCCTCGATTAGGTGGTACTGATCCAATTTGGCTAACGTTGCTCGCCATGCGTCCTCAGACATCACGGCATCAGGGTGCAAGATCGTCAACTGATTGCCTGAGAATTGGTAAATGCCTGTGAACAGTTGCCCTCGTTGCGCCGCCATTTGAACCGCAATAATCGGATGAGTCGCCGAGTGTGATTCTTGCTGAGCGATGTTTTGGTATTTGGCAAAGCCGTTTTTCCCGAAGTTGCGCTTTGCGCTAATCGCGGCTAAGCTCGATACTCCATACAACGGGATCTGCAACTGTTGCGCCAATGTTCTAGCCAGCACTACCCCGATGCGGGTTCCGGTAAATCCGCCAGGTCCGATCGCCACTGCGATCGCGCTTAAATCTGCCCAAGTTTGCGGTTTAAGAAACGCTTCAAGGTGATGATGCAAAAGGGTTGACTGTTCTCGCCCCAAATGCCAAACCTGCTGCCGAGTCTCTCCGGCACCATCTGAAATTGCCAATCCTAAATCGGGGCTGCTGGTATGAATCGCGAGGGTGTAACGGGATGACATTAAACGGATTTAGAGTTAGAGGATTGGGTTTTGTCGATGATGGCTTGCCGAAATCCGAGGACAACCAGGATATTCGACAGGGTGAGAAAGAATTCTGCCCCGCCGTGCAGCCAATCAATGTTGGCGAGTTGGTCTCCATAGGCGACCTTTGCGTAAATGCCTGCTGGAATAGTGACGGCTACAAAGATAAGCAGCATGTAGAAGCCGATCAGGGCGAGTTTGGGCGTTTTGCCAGAGCGAGTGAGAAACCAGAGGAAGGCAAGATAGGGAAAGAGAGAAAGGGCGAAGAGAGTTTCCTTAGACATGGCAGATACGAGGGGAATGGGGGTCATCGTTCTTCTACTTTTTTGCTGCTGCGCCAGATCCACCATGCCGCGATCGCAACGGTAGAGTTTCCGATAACCGTCATCGCCGCCTGCACGGTGACGAGCCAATCGAGGGTGGGGGTATTGTCGAAAAAGTGCCAAGTGCAGGCACACATGGCGCTGACTAAGGCAGGCAGCATGCCAAACGAGAGCGCCCTCCAGGTTGGATCGCCGCTCACCTCGGCATAGCGCCAAATCAGCACGATTGCCGCGATCCATTCAATCACGCTAGAGACATGAATCACCCAGGTTGGAATCGAAAGCGCGTGCATAACGTTAAAAAATGGGGTTGGAGAATTGGGATCAAGGATAGTGTAAGGTTTGAGGAACCCTATCACTCTTTTATCATGCGGGCTGTTTTGTGTGGCTACTATGGCATGGGAAATGGCGGCGACGAAGCCTTGCTTGCCTCATTACTGCAACTGTTGCCTCCTGGCATAGAGCCGATCGTGCTGTCTGGTAGCCCTCACCAAACCCGCGATCGCTATCGGGTCGAATGCTGCGATCGCAAATCTTTTAAAGCCGTATTCCGTGCCCTCCGAACGTCTGATTTGTTTATTTGGGGAGGCGGCAGTCTAATTCAAGATGCGACTAGTGCGCTGAGTCCGATGTATTACATGGGATTAATGGCACTCGCTCAAATGATGGGACTCAAAACGATCGCATGGGCACAGGGCATTGGTCCGATTCGTCGCTCGTTTAATCGCTGGTCGGCAAAACAGGTGTTTCGCAACTGTTCATCCGTGAGTGTGCGCGATCGCGGTTCGGCAGCGCTGTTGCACGAGTGGAAGATTCCGTTTCTACTTGCGCCCGATCCGGTGTGGGTACTAGAGTCAACGCCTGTCGAAGGATTGTGGGATTTGCCTGCGCCGAGAGTCGCGGTGAACTTGCGATCGCACCGTTTGCTCACGCCTGAGCGGCTCAATGTTCTGACCCGCGCCTTGATCGACTTTCAAAAAGCAACCCAGGTGTGTGTGCTGCTGGTTCCCTTTCAGGCGAGCCAAGACTTAGCGATCGCGCAAGCGATCCAGCCGCAACTACCTGGAGAAAGCCGCATTCTCCTGCTCGACGATCCGCAGGTGCTCAAGGGGGTGTTTCGTGGCGTAGAAATGGCGATCGCGATGCGGCTGCATGGCGTGATCATGGCAGCCGCAGAAGGCTGTCGCTGTTTTGCCCTCAGCTATGATCCCAAGGTCAGCCACCTGATGGCGGAATTAGAATTACCGGGCTATGAGCTTGCAGAACTGCCAGAAGCTGCCGATCAAATTAGCCACGCTTGGCTAGAGGTGTATGCCAACGGAGATGCCCTCTCCGCCGATCAGCGGCAATCGCTTGTCGATCGCGCGTCTATGCATCAAGAAATCTTAAGAGTCACCGCATGATCTATTTTTATAAAATTTCCGATAAAATCTTGGTTTGGTGGCAATAGCGTTCGTTGTCAGCTTGACAGAATTTTTTCAGAATATGCTCTATTATCTCGAACTGTCGTTATAACTAATAGCTAAGTCAATAGCTAAGTCTCGGTCAAAGAGTCTAATCTAAACACGGCGTTTTTTCAGGTTTTAAAAGCAATGAGTGAAGCTGAAATCCCAACCAACTCCTCTAATAATTTGTTTGAGTCCAATCCTGCTCAGGACGCTTCTCAGCCCATTGAGGAAGGGATTCTCACCCCAGATCTTCATGCTCAACCGTTGCAGGATCAGACCGACGGAGAATGGTCATCGGTGGATTGCCCTGACGCGATTCCAGTAGATGCTATTCCTCACGCCGCAGACCTCGATCGCATCCACGCTCTAGAGCAGCAACACCAGGGCTTGCAAGAGCGCATTGCTGATTTACAAACCGCACTCCATCATTCTGAAGCGCTACGGAAAAGTGAGACAGAACGGTTAGAAACTCTGGCAGGCGCGCAGTATGCTCAAGCTCAGCAGCGATCGCGCGAGCATGTGTCTTTGATTGCAAAATTACGCCGAGATTTAGACGTTGCCAAGCAGCGCATTCAAGACCAAGACGCGCAGATGACGCAGCACACGCAAGAGTTTGCCATTGCTCAAGAGCATCTGACTCAGCTTTTTCAGGAACTAGAACACGCCCATCAGAGCGCCCAAAAGCAGCAAATTCTTGTGGAAACCCTCACAGATCAGCTTGAATCGAGCCAAGAGCGAGTGGCTCAACTTGAGCGAGAATGTGCGATCGCACAGCAGTGTTACAGCGAGCAGACCCAAGGCACCCGCCAAGCTGAACTGTTGTGCCGGGATCTGCGATCGCGCCTCCATCGACAGCAGCGCTACACCTTGCAGTTTAAAGCTGCCCTTGAAAAGTGTTTGGATGTGCCCGCCCATCAGGTAGAGGAGGTTGAACCTGCGATCGCAGAGTCGGCTTCTCCCTTCGCAGAGGCTCCCGTTTCTTTTGTGAAGGCCCAACCCGTGCAGCCGTGGTCAGCGTCTCCCGGCTTCCCCGCGTTTGATGAAGAGTTTGAGGCAACCTTAGAACAAGACCCCCTCCCCCCGCGAGACCCGCAAGAATGGACGGCGGCATCTCTCTTGGCAGAAGCAGATTGGATGACAGAGCCACTGCCCGATGAATCTGAGCAAGACCCTGATTTTCCGCAAAGCACACCTGCTCAAGCATCGCCCGATCCAATGAGCGCTCTGCACGACCTTGAAAACGAACTAGGGCGAGATTGGCTGCGGCAAACTCCGGCAGATCAGGTGATTGCCCCCATCCCCAAAGCAAACGCCCTCAGCTACACGATCAAACGCGCCTCTTCAGAACTCGCCGATCTCCAGCGTGGGATTCAATTGTTTCATCCGCCGGAGATGCCTCCCGCTATTCGACAGGCTCCTCTATCTCGATCCTTAGCGGCTGATTCGCCTGTGGAAGTCACGCAGGATGCTCAACAGGATGCTCAACAGGATGCTCAATGCCATAGCGCTCAACCTTATGATGCTGAACCTTACGCTGAACCTTACGCTGCTCAAAGGTCGATATCTGAAGCATCGGCGGATCAATTTGTGGCAGAAGGCTTAGCCGACCAATTGGATGAACCCGATGCCGATGGGGCTGACCTTGCCTACAGCGACGAACAACCGACCGTAGAAGGGGTGCCCACCTCTGATGCTTCTACCGATCGGCTAGCGGCGATCGCGACGGAAGAAAGCCCGTTTGCTCCAGACGATCAGCCCATGGCTCAAGGGTCGTCTCCGTTCATCACGCTCGGTGCGTCTAGGCAGCCGTCTATGCGGTCAGAAGCATCTGTCACAGAGACTTTTACTAGAGAGGGTGCGCCATCGCCAGTGGTTTACCCAGCGCGATCGCAAAAAAAGCTTCCGTCTCTGGCAGATGTTGATCTCCCCTCGTTTCCTAGAAAAGCAGTGCGCTAACCATCGCAGATTAAATCCCTTCAGAGAAGTTGGACGGTCTCAAGCTTGTGACTGTGAATTGAGTTGAAGACTCCCCTAGCTGTTAAAACAACGGCAGGTTAAACACTAGCCCCGCTCCGAAAATAAAGCCGTTAAAATCAATCCGGCGATCAGAAGAATTGCCAAAGCTAAATCCTGTAAAAACGTTCACCTGACTGCTGCGATTGAGCGCATAACTCAGTCGCCCAACAATCTGGTTAAACAGGTCATCTCGCGATTGTTGGGTGAAATGCGACCACGCGACTTGATAATCGATCGCGGTCTGAAGTTTTGGCGTAACATCGTAACTCAGCGATGCGGTGAGGGAGTTGATCAGGCGGCTGCGATCGTTGGGGTCGGCAAAACTCAACCGAAACTGATAGAACGTATTCAGCGTCAGCTTAGGAGCGATCGGATCGCGGCGGCTCAACTCAATGCGGAGAGCGTGATCATTGAGAAAGCGATCGCCACTAAAAAACGATCGTAACCCTTCTTTTGCATTAAAAAGTTGCTGATTGCTCCAGCCAATCTCCCCAGACATCCGAGAGGTGAGTTGATGAAACACGCCTGCTCGAAACCGCAACTCATCGTAGTTGAGAAAGCCACCACTGCCTGGGCGGGTAGAGCCAAGAGAGGTATAGCGGATCAAGTTCGTATCGATCGACGTGACGAGGAAGGTCTTCGGTCCTAATCGCGGCGCATAAAAAAGGGTTGCCCCAGCGCGAATCAGCCCATCATCAACGGGGTCAACGCCAGAAAACACATTTGTTGTGCGAAAGTAATCGATCCGCGATAGCAAGAAAACCGAAGCTGGCTTGGGCGCAGCAGGAAGGGTAGGAAGTTGCGGAACCGTGTCTTCTTGTAGCCTTAATGTCCCCAATTCTGGATCGGCGGCTCCATCAATCGATTGAGCATTGAGACCTTGTTCGATCGCGCCCAGTTCGTCGGTTTCTGGCTCTGGAACAACCCGCAGGGTTCCTAATTCGTCAGTTTGTCCTAGCTCTGGGGCAACCCGCAGGGTTCCTAATTCGTTGGTGGGGCGATCGATCTCAGGCTCAATTCGCAAGATGCCCAATTCCGGATCGCCAGAATCGAGAGACTGCGCTACTGATAGGGATGCTGCCTGAGCATTGATCGGGTTCAACTGAGCCTGACCAGGTTGAAACGAGCAGCGCGATTCGCTGGGCAAAACGCCGAACGAGGGCGCGGTTGGTAATGATTGCCAACATGGTGCCGGTCGCGTCGGATGTTGTAGTCGCTGTTTCAGAATCCCTTGACCCACAATTCTAGTCTGGTTAAAGGAGGCTGAGCCGTCGCGCTGATCTGGCTCTAAAGCGAACCGTTCACCAGATGGGGGAGATAGGGTCGCAGAGGATGCTAGAGGAGGAACTAGAGGACGTGCCAAATCAGGGCTGCTTGCGTTCCCTGCGATCGCAGAAGGCAAGGCGTCACTCGGAGGCTCTTGAACGGTGCGATCAGTAGTCAACCACCTGTGTGCCGGTGCAGGGCGTGCCGCTACAGCTTCTCTAAAGCCTGCTTCACGACTCTCTGGGGCACTAGGCGGCGCAAGTCTTACCTCAAGAGTGCCCAGAGCCGCCGCGCCGCTTTGCGGAATCTGCGGAGCCATCGGTATCGGTGCAGACCAAGCAGAACTCGGCATCCCTAGACCAACCCAGAATGCCACTTGACCCAGGGCAATTTTTCCTAGCCATGGCAAACAGGAGAGCGGCTCGTGCCGTTGGCTCTGCGGGGCAAAGATGACCCTGCACGAAGAACGTAGAGAAACCGTGAGGAGGGGCTTATTACGAAAGATTGAATCACAGCCTGTCATGGAACACTCTTGCCTTGTTTCAGCAGCAATAAATAAATCAGGAACGAATGATTTCCGGAACATTTCTATAACTGTTGCATACACAAGTGATACAACGGGAGCTTATCTCTCTGTTTATAAAGAGTTCTTAAAGCTACAGATCGAAAGACGGAAGCCTTTGGGATCAGATGTAAAGTATTGATAAAGATGCAGTCCTGTATTCTCACCTAAAAAGGTCACTCGCATTGTGTCGAGTTCCTGTAAAGTTTAATCGGCAAACCTGCGCTAGATTGAGTTTGATTTTGGAATGAGCTTGATATCTGGTTTGCCTTGTGTCCTCTCTGTCATAGGAGCGTCTATGCCCTCTAAATTGTTCCTAACCGTCACGGCTACCCTATACGGAGTGAGTGCCGCCTTCTTTTCGCTGCCGGTGCGCGCCCAGACAGTGATTCGCTCTGCCGAAGTCCGTGAAGTGGTTCGCCAAGTACGCTTACAGCCGAGAAACCAGGGCTTGCGAGACGCCACCGTGCGAGACAAGATGTTTCCTGAAGATGCCCTCTGGACGTCGAAGCGATCGCGGGCAGGATTACGCTTCAATGATGGATCTTACGCTAGAGTGGGCGAGCTTGCGCTATTTCGGTTTACGCCCGGAACTCGAAATTTTCGCCTAAACAATGGCACAGTGCTACTGCTGATCAAGCCGGGTCAAGGCAGTACCCGGATCGATACCCCCAATGCGTCGGCAGGGGTGAGAGGGTCAGCCCTGTTTGTTCGCTATGACGAGACTACCAAAACCACCCTGGTCGGCGCGCTAACGAACAATCCTGAAGGGCCGATGGAGGTGACGGCGGCGACGGGGGAGAAGCAGTTGTTAGAAGCAGGACAGATGGCGATCGTTGATGCAACCGGGTTCATTCGCCGCTACCGATTTGATATTCCAACGTTTTACGACACAAGTGATATGGCGCGGGGTTTAGATTTGCCCCTCAAAGAGCAACTTAGCCCTGATCCTGCGATCGCGGCGGTTCAGCGAGAAACCGCCGATGCCCTCCGGCAACAAAAGCCGCTTGACCCCATCGCTGTCATTGAAAATCCTAGCAGTACAAAGCTATCGCCCAGTGCAACCCCTCTTTTTAATGGCGGCAATTTAGACACCGTTGCAAAGACAAATGTGCCGCCATCTGCTAACGATACGGTTGGGCGAAAGACTCCAAGTGAGCCGACCCAAACCACAGATGACAAAAAAACAGATTCTCCTGCCACCACCCCAGCCGACCCGCAGCCAACCCAAACTACCGAGCAAAAATCGACTCCGCAAACCACCCCCACCACCCCAGCATCCCCTTCTACTCCATCAGGGAACCCATCCACGCCTGCCACTACCCCGGCAAGCCCTCAGACTGCTCCATCAACTGATCAAACCCCAACCCAGCCAGCTAACCCTGGTGACTCTATCTCCCCTCCTGGGTCAGGTCAATCTAATCCTGGTAATCCCACGCCTCAGCCAGGCGCTAGTCCTCTGCCTGCGCCCGTTACTACCCCCAGTCTTCAACCTGGCTCATCCACGACCCCCAGCCCCCAGCCCATTCAAGCTCCTTCTCGTCAGCTACTAGAATCTGAAGGCGGCACCCCAGCGCTTCAGGAAGGGGCATCACCTGCTAACCCAGTCTCAGAACCTGAGAGTCAACCCCCCCCCTTGGCGACACCTGTTGGGTCGCCGGGGTCAGGAGGGAGCGCCCCTAACCCCGACACGGCTCCCGGTGCAGGGGCATCAACACCTCCCCCCGATGCAGCGCCCAATCCTCAGCCGGTTCAAACTCCGTCTCGCTTGCCCCTTGAGGTCGATGGTGCGCCGGCTGCCCAAAGACAGGTTGAGACCACTCCCGGTTCAGGAAGTAATGCTCCTAATGCAGAAGTCGGATCGCCTCAGCCTGAAGTGGTAACAACTCCCCCGCCTGAGACCGCCCCGACTCCTCAGCCTGAAACAGTGACGCTACCTGTGCCTGAGACGGTGACGGCTCCGACTCCTCAGCCTGAAACGCCTCAACTTGCTCCTAGCTCAGGTGGAGATGCACCATCGGGGGAAGTTGCGCCAACCCCAAACTTACAGCCTACTCAGACTGCGCCTTGACGACTCTGGCAGTTGAGCGTAAAAAGCCCTCTCCTAACCTTGTGCTAAGAGAGGGCTTCAAGTATTGATCTAGAATGTTGCTCTAATGTTGCTCTATGGCGTCCCGAAAGATGGCGTCCCGAAAGCTTTGTTGGGCATCTCGTTAAAGGTTTGTCGCTCTAGATTGATCTGCGTTCGGGAGAATCTAAAACCCGCGTTCTACCGTGATGCACCATCTCAAAGCGTTTTTAGCCCGACGGATGTTAGATTGCCGAATAAATTATTAATCACGGTTACGGTCTACTCGAAACCGATTGACTGCCCTGCTCGGTGTACATGGCTCGGAGTACCAACGCTGGGTCAACCCATTGACCTGTATATTTTAAGCCCCAGTGCAAATGCGGCCCTGTTGTGCGCCCGGTCATGCCGACTCGACCAATTCTCGCCCCGGCTGCGATCGCTTGATTTTCCCGAACCTGAAGCCCTCCTCTGCGATCGCTGATATACCGCCCGCTGCCATCTCTTTCAACGCGCCCTTGCATATGGCAGTAGATATGCACCCACTCCCCAGATTGGATCACAACCGACGTGCCACACGCGCTGTCGTCCGAGATTTCAACGACCTTGCCTGCCCACCAACTGCGAATATAGCTGCCTTCGGGGGCTGCCATATCCAACCCTCGGTGAAACTCTTGGTTGTAACCTCCATCAGGAGACCGGCGATAACCAAAAGGCGAGGTATACCCTTGGAAATTTTCTACCGGAAATGAAGCCCCCTGCCACGACATTGCCTGGGTTCTGGATTCTAGAGCCTTGACGCTGTTTTGGCTTGACCCCAGCGCGATCGCGCTGAGACCACTGATTCCTGCGAGCAGCATCAAGCGCCTAAATGCGGAGCCAGAATGCATCGGAGACGTTTTGATTTGCTTCATCTTACTTCCCATCGTTAAGGACATTCGGGTAGAACTACTGAACTGTCGTGGAAGTGCGTTTAACGGTATAGTAAAGCACAAAAATTAGCGTTCACGACAACTCAACCATCGCCCATTTAACCACAAACAATTTCTAGAGTCCCCGTGATTTCCTCTGTTTTTGGTATCACTAGTTCCGCTTTTTTACGGATGCTTTATAAAATCTTGACTCAAAATAGTCTTAACTTTATCAAGGCAAAAAATAGGGAACCCTTCATAGGATATGCGATCGCGCGATTCCGATTTAGAGTAATCGGTTTCAATTGCAGAAAGAATAATGCATTAGAGCGAAGTTCAGTCAAATGGCTAATGTTGCTAAGCCCAAGTAACGAATTCCATCCGTATTAACCTCAAAGCGGCACGGAAGCACTTCGAGACCCTGAGCGATCGCGGTTCTCAGTAATTGTCCATAGGTTGGGTCAGCAAGATCGCCCGGAGCAAAGCGATCGCAGTCTCCCCGATTGATAAAATAGAGCATCACAGCGCGGGCACTTGGCAGCAGGGCAGTCAGTTCTCGGATATGTTTTTGTCCACGAGTGGTGACGCAATCGGGAAAGAGCGCCAAGGTGTGGGCAGCCCACGTCGTGCTTTTCACCTCAATATAAATAGGTAACTCTCGATTGCCGCTAGTCAGCAGAAAATCGACTCGGCTTTTCTCCTGCCCATAGGGCACTTCGTGCCGAATCTCGCCATAATCGCCCAATTCCGGGAACACAAACTGCTCCAGTGCTCGCTTTATCACCCGATTGGGCAACCCGGTATTGACGCCAACCCACACCGGAGTGCCGTTATCATTGACTTCAACCATTTCCCAGGTGTAAGCCAGTTTTCGGGTCGGACTCGTGCTGTGAGACAGTTGAACACGATGTCCCGGCAAATAAATCCCTGTCATCGGGCCTGTATTCGGGCAGTGAGCCGTAACAATTTCCCCCGAATCAAGCTGCACGTCAGCAAAAAATCGCTTGTAGCGCGTGAGCAACGTTCCAGCGTAAAGCGGAGGGTAGTGGTAAATGAAGGTCATAAAACGGCAAAAGAATGCCTGAGTATTATGGCGGATTCTGGTGTGACAAAGACTAGGGTTGGGACTTTCAGACACTACCAGGTTGGAATGTTTGCATTAAAACAGTTTAGATGTTATCTTTAGATCAGAAAGTACGAGTTAGTATATTTCCCACTCAAACTAGGTTAACTCAAATGATTACTCTACGAAAAGCGATCGCACGGGGACACGCCGACCACGGATGGTTGAACTCTCACCACACCTTTTCGTTTGCTAACTATTACGACCCAAACCACATGGGCTATCGAAGTTTGCGCGTGATCAACGAAGACTGGGTAGCCCCCAGTAAAGGGTTTCCGTCTCATTCTCATCGCGATATGGAAATCATTACTTACGTGCTAGACGGCGCGCTAGAGCACCGCGACAGCATGGGCAACAGTTCGATCATTCGCCCTGGCGAGGTGCAGCGCATGACCGCCGGAACGGGTGTGAGCCACAGCGAGTACAACCACTCCAAGTCTGACGGGGTTCATCTTCTGCAAATTTGGCTGTTGCCTGCTCAGAACAATCTAGAGCCTAGCTACGAGCAGAAAAGCTACAGTTCATCAGAGAAACGCGGCAACCTGCGGCTGATAGCATCTCAAGATGGGCGGGATGGCTCGGTGACGGTTCACCAAGATGTCAATTTCTATGGCACCCTGTTGAATAATGGTGAGCAGGTGACCCATGCCATCAAGCCGGATCGCCATGTGTGGGTTCAAGTTGCCCAAGGTTCGGTTGTGCTCAACGGGCATCTGTTGGCTCAAGGTGACGCAGCAGCACTGGATGACGAAGGCACCCTAGAGCTTGTGGGCAAAGATAACTCAGAGCTTTTGGTGTTTGACTTAGCATAAGAAGCAGTGCGATCGCGGCTCTAACAGAGAGGTGCGATCGCTCTTACTTGAGAGAGTTTTACGGTTGTGATAGCCCAACTACGATCGTCAAAGACACTCGATAAATAACACCCCCCAGGAGAACCTATGGCACTCGGCAGAATGATCGAAGGAAAGTGGACAACCGATTGGAATGAGCGAGACGAAAGCGGAACCTTTAACCGGACACCCACCGCCTTTCGGCACCGGGTAACTGCCGATGGGCCTAGCGGGTTTAAGGCAGAGGCGGGGCGTTATCACCTCTACGTTTCGTTGGCCTGTCCGTGGGCGCATCGTACGCTGATCATGCGATCGCTCAAGGGGCTGACTGATGCGATCGGGGTGTCGATTGTCGATGCTGTTCTCAGCGATCAGGGCTGGATGTTTTCTGATGCACCGGGCGCGATTCCGGATTCGGTCAATCACACGCAATATTTGCAAGAAATTTACCTGAAAGCCGATTCAAAATACACGGGACGCATTACAGTTCCAGTGTTGTGGGATAAGCAAAAAGAAACCATCGTCAATAACGAATCTCGTGAAATTATTCGGATGTTGGATGTAGAGTTTGCAGAATTGTCAACGAAAAAAATAAATCTATATCCACAACATCTACAACAGAAAATAGATGAAGCGATGGATAGGATCTACAACCCAATTAATAATGGGGTTTATCGATCAGGGTTTGCCACTTCTCAAGACGCTTACGAAACAGCCGTTACAGAATTGTTTGAAAATTTAGATCACTGGGAAACGGTTTTGGGTCAGCAGCGTTATTTATGTGGCGATCAAATAACTGAAGCTGATATCTGCATGTTTACCACGCTCTACCGATTCGACTCGGTGTATTACGGTCACTTTAAATGTAACCTACATCGGATTGTAGACTACCCAAATCTCTGGAACTACCTAAAAGATCTGTATCAACATCCAGACATCAAAGTGACGTGCAACTTAGATCATATTAAGCGCCACTATTACATGAGTCAGACGCAAGTTAACCCCAATCAAATTGTGCCAAAGGGTCCAATTATTGATTTTGAAGAACAGCACGATCGAGACCGCTTCGAGGCTCAATCTCGTTCTGCTGCCTAAGGTATAACTGGGTTTGGGCGAGGTCTGCACTGCCCATAGAGCATCTCGCCCACTGATTTCTAGCTCTCCTTTTTTGGGTTTCTGACCACGCTGTATATTTTTAACTAGTGTTCTAGCTAATATTCTCTATAGCATCACTGATATCCAAACTGTAGCGTTGCTTTTAGCGACATTCAATTTGTAATTTGAATATCTTGGCAGTGTTGAACAAATCCTTCCTTTGCTCTGTAGCATGGCAAGCTGTTGCTCTCCTCGCTCGATAAATGACACGTTAGAATTTATTGTCGCCTTTGCGATCGCATTACCACGCCAAACAATGCGCCAAAACAATCCCCCGAAATAAACCCACCCCCGAAATAAACCCATTGGCTAACCTATCAACGCCAACCCCGCTAGATTTCAATCTGCCCAGCCGATATCTAAGTCCGTCTGCTCTGGGCTGCCCGGAAACACCGGGCGTGCAAGAGACGAAACCTGCCGTTGTCGCAGTGCCGATTCCTGGCGACTGAGATTAGACTCAGATGAATTCGACTGAGCCGCCAGTTTTGCTGACTGGGGTTCTGGCTTTTGTTGAGTCTCTTTGAGCGCTTTGTTGTCGTCGATTAATTTCTGATTTGCTTCTGCAAGGCTCACTGCCGCTTTTTGCGCCTTTTCTAACTCGGTTTGGAGGGTGCTGGATTTTTCCAAACTTTTCTGCAATTTTTCAGTGGTTGCTTTTTGCTCATCAAGTTGAATTTGCAATTGCTCAGTTGCTTTTTGCGCCTTTTCTAACTCGGTTTGGAGGGTGCTGGATTTTTCCAAACTTTTCTGCAATTTTTCAGTGGTTGCT
>NZ_WVIE01000002.1:58085-115170 GCF_010091945.1 Myxacorys almedinensis A | reverse complement strand
TTTTTGCTCATCAAGCTGAGTTTGCAATTGCTCAATCGTTTTCTGGAGGGTTGTTTCAGTTTGTTGAGCGTTTTCTAAGGAGTTTTTTAGTTCGTTAACTTTTAATTGTAGTTCTGAATGATCGGTTGCCGAGACGTCTTTTGCCGAAGTCTTGCTGGCTGCCGAAGTGTCTTCGTTCTGCTGAACGACTTCTGCCTCAACCACCTGATCTTTAGGGGGTTGTTTGGAGAGATTTGCCGAAGATTTCTGCTGCCGACGCGCTACCATATCCTTTTCCTCAGATCGCTCTATCTCTAAACCCTACACCTTGGAGCCACCTTTGTTCCATCCTATTTGTCAATTTTTGCAAGAAGATGAGGGGCACTCTACTAGTCGAGGAAGCATCCTAATTGTAAAGGCTGGTTTAGCGAAGCGAGCAAATTCAAAAAAGATGGGCTGCAAAATCGGTGCACCCGCTCTATTAATTTCTAGTATCGTAAATCTTGAATTATTGCTTGTGTTGCTGTTTTGTTTTTTGTTTAAGCAACTAACATGAATCACTTATCCTACCTTACTGGTTTTTACAAGTTGCCGGAAAACACAGGAACCTCAACCCTCCTGCTAAGCCGCGCAAATGCCATAGCGGGGAAGCAGATCGTGCAAAATAAACAGCCGATGTGCCTGCAATGCATCATGAAAATACTTCCAATCGCTGGCAAGAAATTGCTCTCGATAGGGAAAGACTTCATCGCCGCGATCGCGCTCTTTCTCTGTGCCCAACGCTGCAAATTTCCAAGACAACTTGCCCTTCGGAATGTAGCTCACCATAGCGCTGCCAAAACTAAATTTTCCCTCTGCGATCGCGGCTAACCATCGGCGATGGCGCACCCTTTGATCAGGATAGATTAGCGTTTCTAAAAGCGTAGCAATTAGCGCGCGATCGCAGACAGGTAAACCCGGCACGATCGCATCTGGATTTCTCAATCGATAGCGCTGCATCACCTGACACATCCGCTCTGCCGCTTCCAAAAAATCTTGAGGATTATCCCGCCAGATCTGCTCTCCTCGCCCATTGGTGTAGCCCCAGCGCAGATAGGGCTTGTCGGGCTGGCTGAGGACGGCTCCATGCCCAAGGGGCATGGCTTCACTCATAAAATATCCCGTCATCCGCTCTCTGAGTTTGCCATCGGGCAGTCCATGTTCATCCACCAAGCGGGTGGCTTCATTGACGCGATCGCGGATGCCTGCAAACCCCTGATGTGCCCATGTGTCTGCATAAACATGCATCGTGATCCCCAACCGATGCAACCCATACGGCGCATCTTGACGAAGAATGCACTCGCGCACCATCTGCTGAGCCACATGGCTATTAGGACGACAGATCAGCTTGTCAACATACTTCCCCTCTGGCTCTTTCCCATCTGCCAAACCTCCATTGCCCGGCAGAAAGTGAAACGGAATCCAAACATGATGGTTGGCGAGTTCTCGAAAGTTGCGATAGTCCAACATTTTGTGAGCCGAACTGATCCGCTCAAACAGCGCGCCATTGTCAAACCGCACCAGACCACCATTGACAGCATCATCGACATATTGAGCGCAATACGCGATCGTGCTGGCTGCCTGATGCTCAAATCCTGCTAGCCGAGCCACTGCATACGTCACACCATGATGAAAATCGATCTGCATAGCGCTCCTATTCTCTCCCGATGTTTATATACACCACTTGGGCTGGTTAAAAGCTCTTTCATCGCAAATTACGAATTCCGAATTAATTGCAGTACCCTGGAATATTGATCACCCCCATTTTCTAGAATCATGCGAGTCTTCGTCCTGCTATTTAATGCCCGAACAGAAAACGAAGGAATTCACACGATTAGCGTTGGCGATCGTAACTTGGTGTTGATGTTTGAAGAGGAAGACGATGCCACCCGCTACGCATTGCTGCTCGAAGCGCAAGACTTTCCGACCCCAGCCGTTGAGTCTCTCAACCAAGAAGAAGTTGAAAACTTTTGCCAAGGGGCAGGGTATGACTGTTATTTAATCCCTCAAAACTTTGTGCCCCAAAACGATTTTGAGCGCCTGCTATTAGCCCCCCCGGAAAAAAATTTGGATCAAGTCGATTGGTCAGCCGATGCAAAACCCGCTCCGCAAGCGGAGGAAGAATCGGATATGTCGAATGCAGACTTAGATCGCATTCGGCGGCAGCTAGAGGGGTTGCTATGACCTCCCCCGATTTGCCCTCAGATTCCGTCCATCCTGCCGATCATCGGGGGCACCTTCTCACCGAGCAGGTCAACCCTGACAGCGCCAATCTCGATCAACTTTCGACCCTGGAAATTGTCGATGTGTTTAACCGCGAAGATGCCAAGACGATCAGCGCGATCGCGTCTGTTCGCCAAGCCTTAGCCACCGCGATCGATCGAGCCGCCGACCAACTCCGGCAAGGCGGACGTTTGTTTTACATCGGAGCGGGCACAAGTGGGCGGCTAGGAGTGCTGGATGCTGCTGAATGCCCTCCCACGTTCTGCACCCCGCCAGAGATGGTTCAGGGCATCATTGCAGGCGGCTCAGAGGCATTAGTTCGCAGTTCAGAGGGGTTAGAGGATCGGTGGGAGGGCGGAGTAGATGCGATCGCAGATCATCACGTCAGCGCCCTAGATGTGGTGGTGGGCATTGCAGCAGGTGGCACAACCCCCTACGTTCACGGAGCTTTAGCCGAAAGCCGAAAGCGCGGCGCAACAACGATTTTTCTGTCCTGCGTCCCCAAAGCACAGGTCGATATCGATGTTGATGTGGATATCCGGCTGCTGGTTGGGCCTGAAGTGTTGGCAGGGTCAACCCGGCTCAAAGCGGGAACGGTCACGAAACTTGCCCTAAATATTCTCTCGACCGGAACCATGGTTCGCTTAGGTAAGGTATATGGCAATCGCATGATCGATGTTGCGGTGACGAATGCCAAACTCCACGATCGCGCCTTGAGAATTCTCTGCGACCTCACGGATCTAACTCGTGAACAGGCAGACGAATTGTTGGAAAAAAGCGCTGCTTCAGACCTTGGCAGCGCTCATCGCTCTGTCAAACGTGCCTTACTCATGCATTGGACAGGGCTAAACCCCGACCAAAGCGATCGCTTATTATCTCGCCATCAAGGCAACCTGCGGCAGGCAAGGCATGAAGCGCTGTAATCTCTCGGTTTAGCGATAGTTTTAGCGATCTCTAGTCCTAGCCGTTAGCCTCGATGCCCATTTGGGTAAGTCGTCAAGGCATCCACGATCGCTTCGTCTAACGCTGCCCCTGCTGAGCGAAATAGTGTCGCGCCCGATAGGTTTGCTCCAGATAAATTCGCTTGGCGGAGGTTTGCCCGGCTGAGATCAGCGCGGCTGAGATTTGCCTGTCTCAAATCGGCGCAAGAGAGATTGGCTCCGCTCAGATCAGCATCAGAGAGATCGGCTCCTTGCAAGTTGGCAAAACTCAAATCGGCTCTTACTAGCCGTCCTTGCTGGAGGTTTGCCTCTTGTAAATTGGCATGCTGGAGTTGGGCATTGCTCAATTCGATCTGCTGAAGTTGCGATCGCAGCAATTGAGCATAGCTAAGATTGGCGTAGGGTAGGTAGGCTCTCTGCAAGGTGCTATTACTCAGATTGATGCTTTGCAACGCCACTTCAAATAGGTTTGCGTCATCCAACTGCATGTCGTCAAAGTCTCGCTCTCCCTGGGCATAGCGAAAAATTAGCTCCTGAATTTCTAACCTGTTCATCACACTCGCTCTACTAAACGAACGTAGCCTCATGTAGAAATGTAAAGGGATCAGGAGCGACAGGTTAGCATTTCTTAAACTTTTTTTAGGCTTTTATACCTATTAGAATCTATAAAGCTCCCTGTTTTCTGTGAATCTGGTCATTACACTAGTCATCACCTGGTGATCCATAGATTCTCCACAAATAGATTCTCCACGAAA
The DNA here is from genome assembly GCF_010091945.1 of Myxacorys almedinensis A. Taxonomy (GTDB): domain Bacteria; phylum Cyanobacteriota; class Cyanobacteriia; order Leptolyngbyales; family Leptolyngbyaceae; genus Myxacorys; species Myxacorys almedinensis. The sequence goes on along the minus strand of NZ_WVIE01000002.1, from coordinate 111,233 downwards.
TAGATTCTCCACAAATTATTTACAAATTACTTTATGTCGATCGCTCAGCATTATCACGAACGTACAAAATATGACCCTGCGACAATTCACGCTAAGAGTCACGCTCTCAATTGGGAAGAACAACCGATCCCGTTTAAAGACTATCAGCTAGGCGTCTCGTTTGACCTCAAGCCCGCTCTGGAAAACACGTCAGAACCCGGCTCGTGGTGGAAACGCCTGTCTAAACTGCTCTACTGTACCTACGGCTTAACGGGAATGATCCCCACGGCAGGAGAACCCCACTACCTGCGATCGTCGCCATCGGCTGGGGCACTGTATCCCGCCGAACTCTACCTGATCTCTCGCGGCACTCCTCGGCTCCCGGCGGGGTTATATCACTACCAGGCTAAAACCCACTCGCTGATTCACTTTTGGGAAAGCGATGTGTGGGCATCTCTCCAATCTGCCTGTTTTTGGAACCCCGTTTTAGAAGGCACGCAGATGGCATTAGTGGCAACTGCTGTGTTTTTTCGCTCGGTGTGGCGCTACCAAGATCGCGCCTATCGACGGATTTTTCTCGATACTGGGCACTTACTCGGCAACTTAGAACTAGCGTGCGGGGCAAACGATTATCGTCCCCATTTAATCGGCGGCTTTGCTGATAAGGCGGTCAATCAATTGCTGTATCTTGACGGGGAGCAAGAAGGCGCGATCGCAGTCATTCCCCTTGCCGATCGCTTAGACATTAACGAAAATCTTTCTCTCACTCGCACCGCGCTCCCCGCCGCCCTCCAGGTAGACTATCCCCCGTTAGAAGATGGTCAACTCTTGAACTATCTGCACCAAGCAACCCAGATCCAATGGGATACGACGACCCACGTTGATTGGAGCCGCCCTAACGACGGTATTGAGGGCGCTGCTTTCACGGGGGCACTGGCGGCGCATCAGGCTGATAAATATAATTTTCCGTTTTGTCACAAAGTGCCCACGATCGTGTCTCCGGTCGATTGGGGTACTGACTTAGACGGCTTAGAGCAGAGTATGATTAACCGCCGCTCAACCCGTGCTTACACTGGCGAACCCTTGACCTTAGACGACCTAAAAGCCCTGCTAGATTTTACCTACCAGCCCCAAAGCTACATCGGTCAAGACTTAGACGGCTCCCCTGATTATTTCGATGTGGATCTGGTTGAAACGTTTGTTGCCATTTCCAACGTGACCGGACTCGACGAGGGCTGTTATTACTACGCTCCCAAGGCTCAAGAACTGCGCCAAATTCGCTTCAAAAATTTCCGCTCTCAACTGCACTATCTCTGCTTGGGGCAAGACTTAGGGCGAGATGCGGCAGCGGTAATTTTTCACACCGCAGATTTAGAAAAAGCGGTGGGCAAGTATGGCGATCGCGCCTACCGTTATCTACACATGGATGCCGGACACTTGGGACAGCGCTTAAACTTGGCGGCGGTGTATCTCGATTTGGGGGTGAGCGGCATTGGTGGCTTTTTCGATGATCAGGTGAACGAGGTCTTGGGCATTCCTGCTGACGAAGCGGTTCTCTACATCACCACGCTGGGACGAGCGAGAAAACCTTGAGCTCTTTGGTGGCGATCGTAGAGGTTTATTCTGGAAAAGCTACATTCAGAGCGTCGATAATTCATGCCCAGAAAGATTAGAGAAATTAAAAAACTACTGTTGAAAGCAGGGTTTGATCATTGGCAAGGTAAAGGAAGTCATCAGATTTGGAAACATCCGCACCTGAAAGAAAAAATTGTGATAGCTAAAAAAGATGGGGCTGACGCCCCTTCGTATTTAGAGAAGCAAGTGGATCGAGCACTGAGGCAGATTGGCGAAAATGAAAACCCTGAGGAAATAAAAGAATGAACTCGCAGTACAGCATGATAATTCAATGGTCTACTACAGATACCTGCTACGTAGTCTTCTTGCCGGATTTTGCTGAAGTGGTAATGCAGCCTTGCACGGATGGAACCACCTACGAAGAAGCAGCACGACATGGACAAGAGGTGATTGAATCATTAGTTGAAATCTTGACTGAAGAAGGTAAGCCTCTACCAGAACCGAAAACAGTTCCTAAACGACCCTTGCAACACGTTGCGTAGACAAAAGGCGGTTCCTTAAAGTTGCGTTCCGCACCACTGCGCTAAAAGATAGAATCGGTGTCCCCTTCTCTCCCTTGTCCTTTAGACTAAGGATGATTTACTCAATCTAGGTTTAGCAAACGCAAAGGGGCACGATCGATGCGGCTTTCTCAAATGTTGTTGGTGACACTGCGCGAAGATCCAGCAGAGGCGGAGATTCCGAGTCACAAGTTACTCGTCCGCGCTGGATATATTCGGCGGATTGGCAGTGGTGTCTATGCCTATCTGCCGCTGATGTGGCGCGTGTTGCAGAAGGTGTCGCAGATTGTGCGCGAAGAAATGAATGCAACAGGGGCGCAAGAATGTTTGTTGCCGCAGTTACAGCCCTCTGACTTGTGGAAAGAATCGGGACGGTGGGACACCTACACGAAAGCAGAAGGGATTATGTTTTCGCTGATCGATCGTCAAGATCGCGAGTTGGGATTAGGTCCGACGCATGAAGAGGTAATTACTGCGATCGCACGAGAGATGATCCGCTCTTATCGTCAATTGCCCCAAACGTTGTATCAAATTCAAACCAAATTCCGCGATGAAATTCGCCCCCGGTTTGGCTTGATGCGTGGGCGCGAATTCATTATGAAAGACGCCTATTCTTTCGACGCTGACGAAGCGGCGATGAGTGAGTCTTATCAAAAAATGAACCAGGCGTATCACAACATTTTGCGGCGTTGCGGGTTGAAGTTTCGAGCCGTTGATGCTGATTCGGGGGCGATCGGTGGATCAGGCTCTCAAGAATTTATGGTCTTAGCCGACGCTGGAGAAGACGAAATCCTCTACACCGACGATGGCAAATACGCGGCAAACGTCGAGAAAGCGGTTTCTATGCCACCTGATGTTGAACCTTCTCCGTTTGAGACTTACGAAAAGCGAGAAACACCGGGAACCGAAACAATCGAAAAGGTTTGCAAATTCCTCAACTGTTCACCCACCAATCTTGTGAAAAACGTTCTCTATCAAGCGGTATTTGATAGCGGAACAACGGCGTTAATCCTCGTTCATATTCGCGGTGATCAAGGTGTAAACGAGGTCAAACTTCAGAATGAATTGGTGAAGTTAGCTGATCACTACGGTGGAAAAACGATCGTGAGTCTAACGGTTCCCGATGCCGATGCTCAACAGAAATGGGCAGCAAAATCCTTACCGTTGGGTTACATCTCTCCTGCCTTAAGCGACGACTACATCCAATCTCAAAAAGACGTTGCGCCAAAGTTCATTCGCTTAGCCGATCACACCGTTGCCGATCTGCAAAACTTTGTCACCGGTGCAGACCAATCGGGATATCACGTCGTAGGTGCGAATTGGGGAGCGCAATTTCAGAAGCCGAGTCTCGTCGTAGATGTCCGAAAAGCAACGGTTGGCGATCGCGCTCTTCATGACCCCAATCAAACCCTGCAAACGGCTAGAGGCATCGAAATTGGGCACATCTTTCAACTTGGTACGAAATACTCAAAGGCGCTCGGTGCAACCTATACCAATGAGCAAGGCGACGAAATTCCGTTGGCGATGGGCTGCTATGGTGTGGGGGTATCCCGGTTAGCCCAATCTGCCGTCGAGCAATCTTACGACAAAGACGGCATCATTTGGTCAGTGGCGATCGCGCCCTATCACGCGGTCGTCGTCATTCCTAATGTCGGAGATGCCGCTCAAGTCGCGGCGGCGGAAACACTTTACGCCGAACTCAATCAAGCGGGAGTCGAAACGTTATTGGACGATCGCAATGAACGGGCAGGCGTCAAATTCAAAGATTCTGAACTCATTGGCATTCCCTATCGCGTGGTGACGGGGAAAGCCTTGAACAATGGGAAAGTTGAAGTTGTCAAACGCGCGACCAAAGAGACAGAAGAAGTTGCGATCGCAGAGGTTGTCTCGACCCTCAAACACTGGATTATGGATGCCACCCAATGACTTCTCTAACTTTGATTATTGGCAACAAAAACTATTCATCCTGGTCGCTGCGTCCGTGGCTGGCGATGAAACAGTTTAACTTGCCGTTTAGCGAAATTCGGATTCCTCTCTACACCCCGGCGGCGACCGCTCAAATTCGTCAATACTGCCCGTTTGGAAATGGTAAAGTCCCAATTTTGATCCACGAATCGCGCATCGTGTGGGACTCCCTCGCCATTTTTGAATATTTGACCGAAATGTTTCCAGAGCGATCGTGGTGGTCTGGCGATTATGCGGCTCGTGCGACGGCGCGATCGATTTGTGCAGAAATGCACTCCGGCTTTCTCGCTCTGCGTCACCACCTGCCGATGAATTGTCGCGCTCATTTGCCCGGTCAAGAGATCGGCTCTGAGGTGCAAAACGATATCGATCGCATCACGACGATTTGGCGCGACTGTCGGCAAACCTACGGCACGGGCGATACGTTTTTGTTTGGGCGGTTTACGATCGCAGATGCCATGTTTGCTCCCGTCGTCCTGCGGTTTCGGACGTATGGCGTATCACTGGATGCAATTTGCCAAGCCTACGCAGATTGCGTCTTAGCCTTACCTGCGATGCAAGAATGGCTCCAAACTGCCGCCGCAGAGACGGAAGAAATCACAGCCTTTGAGCAATGAGGCGATCATGGAACTTCTCACTATTTTTTTATCGAGCTTGATTGGATTAGTTTCTCCGATCGGCATTGTCAGCGATCGCGTTGCCGAATCCACACTCCGCAAGCAGTTTGTCTCGGTTGAAGCGCTTCAGGTTCGCATCGACAACGCCCCAACCTACCAACTTTTGCAAGGTAGGATCGATCGCCTTCGTCTCTCTGGGCGCGGCTTAGTCCCCCGGAAGGACATCCGCATCGATAGGTTAGAACTCGAAACCGATCCCATCGCCCTGCAAGGATTGCGCCTCAAACTGGCAAAACCCCTGCAAGCTGGCATCCGAATTATTCTAAAAGAAGAAGACATCAATCGGGCACTGCGATCGCCCGCGATCGCGGCTCAACTCCAAACCATGGTCCGACGTAACGAACGATACAGCTTCCTCAATCCACAAATCAGCTTTTTAGAGCGCGATCCTCTAAAGCTTGGCAGAGCCAATCGCATCCGCGTGCAAGCCCTATTGAGCGAAAAAGGTTACCCTGACCAACTCGCGATCGTAGCTGAAGCAGAACCTAAAATTATCGCCGGACGAACCTTACAACTGCAAAACCTCTACGTTACCGCCAACGGGCAACCCGCTCCCGCTCCAGTGATTCAAGCCTTAACTGAAACGATCGCCAATCGGTTCGATCTCCGTCAGCTAGAAAAATCAGGCATCACTGCCCGTATTCTCCAGTTCAGCCTACAGCCTGCCCAACTCGAACTTTCTACCTTTGTCCAGTTCCGACCCCCTTCAAAAAAATAAAACTTGTTCGCATTCTTTCCGAAATTCACGCTAAACATAGTGTAGTCACTTAGGCATATCCTAAGTTCCACCTCAGTAATTCCTGGGTCGCATCCCCCATTTACGAATTACATTTTATGAATTAATTTTGGGAGGTTTCCCTATGCAAGAGCAGAAACGTCGGATTCCAGTTGGGATTGTAGTTGGGTTGTCTGCGGCAATGGTCGCGGCGGGTAGTGCCACAGCTTACTTTACATGGCAGCAATCTCAAAACAAACCAACCCCCAATGCCGCGATCGAACAAGCTCAGCCCACGCCTTCTGCTTCTCCCCTCCCCCCTCCAGCAGTTACCAGTCCCAATCAAGCCAGTCCCAATCCCCAAGCTGCCTCCGAAAAAGCGGCTCGTGCCTACTGGCTCGAAGATCGAGGGGCTGAAATTCAACTCACTGCCGCCCCTGTGAAAGTTCAGGAAAATGTCAAACCCGAAGTTGCGCTCACCACAGCAATAAATGCAGTTTTGGGTAGCCCACCCGATAAGAATATGGCGTCTGCGATTCCGCCCGGAACTCAGCTTCGGAGCCTCCAAGTTCAGCCCGATGGGGTACGGGTAGATTTATCAAAATCCTTCACCACAGGGGGCGGTAGTCTTTCTATGTCTACCCGGCTAGCTCAAGTGCTCTACACCGCAACTAGTCTTGATCCAAAAACTCCGGTGTTTCTGTCTGTAGAAGGCAAAACGCTCAAAACCCTTGGCGGAGAAGGGTTAATTGTTGATCAGCCGCTAACTCGCACTTCGTTTGAGCAGGCATTTGGGCAGAGTGTAGAGTAAGGAAATGATCTGAAGGAACCTCTTCAGTACCGCATTCCCTTGTCAAGCATAGGAAGTAGTGGACAGCCGTTCTCATCATGAGAGTGGTTCTCACCTAAATGTCCGATCGCAGTCCGTTCAGACGACTGGGCTGCTCATTCTGTCGTTTAGATGATGGGATATGCAAGGCTTTGGTAATCCTAGTTTCAGCAGTTCTAAGATTTCAAAATAAGAATTGCTGAGTGGTGGAGGATGAGGATACAAAAGCCACGACTTGCTGTTTCTGTTTCGCAACCTGCTGCCCTAGGTGCTCTGCTTTATCCTCCTTCTTCACTGGTCAAGCTAAATGCCCGAAAATGTTTTGCCTGTTGTTCAATGCGGCTGGCAAGGCGATCGCACACCAGGGTACAAAGCTCAAACACCAAGTCATCTTCAACACCATAATATGCCAGTGTGCCTTTGGTGCGGCGCGTTAAAATGCCTGCCTGCAACATAACTTTCAAATGCTTAGATACGTTTGCCTGACTGGTTTCTGTTGCCTCAACCAAATCTTGAACGCATTTTTCTCCATCTCGAAGCAGATTTAGAATCCGCAGGCGCATCGGTTCACCCAACACACTGAAATAGTCAGCGACTTGTTGCACAACTTCTTGCGGCACGGGCTGTGTTGGTCTCATGTCAACTTTAGAACCCAATCAGTGATCCCAAAATCATATCCAGCTAAATTCTGCATAGCAATAGAGTTATCAAGCCCCTGCCCTTATTTGGCGAAATCTTCATGGAGACTCACCGGAATTTCACGGAGTCTGCGTCTGGAGAATTCACGGAACTTAAGTTGAACCAAATGTCCCAGGCTGGCAGTCTAATGTTGTAAGTCTTGTTGCAAGAAGATAGCCTACTGAAGCTATGAACTGTTCAGCAATGTTTAACCTACAAGGTGCGCTTTGTGCGCTTTTTATGTCATTTCAAAGCAACTATAGCTCACTACTTCACGCTATCTATCGAGCAATGCTTGACCCCCTTGCGAACCTCAACCCGTATTTAATCTTTTTTTGAAACTCCTTCTTTTGACATAAAGCACGAGAAATCAAAAATCTTATCGTTTAGGGGAACTTAGGGCAATCTTTGAAATTCTTCATATTTAATGTTGCTGTGTTAGTATCTGGATGTTTGAGGAGAATTTACGGCTGTTTATCAGCATAATCTCGGTGGTGGAGGAGTAATAAGAGTGCAAGGTGATATCCCAATTGGGTACTCCAATTTTGGTACGCAACGATCGCATCTCGATCCGATTCGCGTAGGTGTGATCGGGGTCGGCAATATGGGACAACATCATACTAGGGTCTTGAGTCTGCTTAAAGACGTAGAGCTAGTCGGTGTTTCTGATATTAATGTAGAACGAGGATTGGACACGGCAAGCAAATATCGTGTCCGATTTTTTGAGGACTACCACGACCTTCTAGAGCGTGTCGATGCAGTCTGTATTGCGGTTCCAACTCGACTGCACCATACAGTAGGTTCAGCAGCGCTAAAATCTGGAGTCCATGTTCTAATCGAAAAGCCGATCGCGGCAAGTATTGCAGAGGCAGAATCGTTAGTCAACTTAGCGGCTGAGTGTCAGTGCATTCTTCAAGTTGGACACATTGAGCGGTTCAATCCAGCGTTCCAAGAGCTAAGCAAGGTTCTCAAAACTGAGGAATTGCTAGCCCTAGAAGCTCATCGGATGAGTCCTTATTCCGATCGCGCTAATGATGTCTCGGTTGTTTTGGATTTGATGATTCATGATATCGATTTACTGTTGGAGCTAGCAGGATCTCCTGTTAGCAAGCTAACAGCGAGCGGAAGCCGTGCATCTGATTCTGGCTATCTCGACTATGTAACGGCAACGTTGGGCTTTACGAATGGCATTGTGGCAACGCTAACCGCTAGCAAAGTGACACACCGGAAAATTCGTCGCCTTGCAGCGCATTGCAAGAGTTCTTTAACTGAAGCTGACTTTCTCAAAAACGAAATTTTGATTCATCGTCAAACAACCGCAAACTATCGAACGGATTATGGACAAGTGCTGTACCGTCAAGATGGATGGATTGAAAAAGTGCAGACGAGCAATATTGAGCCTCTCCATGCAGAGTTAGAACATTTTGTTCAATGTGTTCGCGGTGGACATCAGCCCTCTGTAGGGGGCGAGCAAGCGCTCAAAGCATTGCGCCTTGCGAGTTTGATTGAGCAACTAGCACTAGATGGCAAGGTTTGGCATTCGCTTGATGCAGCCAAAGTTGTGGAAATTGATGCTCCAGCGCTCCCTTCGGGGTTTGCTAAGCAAATTGCTGTCTAATTGTGCATGTTTCACTCAGCATTAGCTGAGCCGCAGCAAGGGCATCACGGCAAGAAAGGGTAGGCGTTATGGTGCCTACCCTTTCTTTATGCCGTCAAATTCTATTTTATGATACCAAATTGATTTTTCACTGCGACAGATCCTCGACCCCCTTGTTCAGGAGGGACTTTCCGGCTCCCCTCCTTAGTAAGGAGAGTAAGAAGGAGGGGTTGGGGGAGGTCGCACATCTGTAGCATTTACAGATTAATTTGGTATGAATTATGCGATCGCAGTACCAAAGTTCTGTGTCCAGTAACCGTTATAATATCCCACTCCAATGTCTTGAAGATTAGGATCGAGAATATTTTTTCGGTGTCCAGGGCTATTCATCCAATCCGAGACAACTTGCTGAGGAGTTGTCTGTCCAAAAGCAATATTTTCAGCCGCACGAGAGTAAGCATAGCCCTGTCCCTGCATTCGCTCCCACGGAAGCGATCCGTCTTTGCCTTGATGACTAAAATAGTTTTGTGCAAGCATATCCTGGCTGTGTTGTTCCGCTACGTTATTTAGCGTTAGGTTAATAGCTAGCGGCGTTAGCCCTCGACCGATTCGTTCTTGGTTGGTTAGTTCAACAACTTGCTGCTCAAAATTGTTAAATCCAGCATTAGGATCACTACTCAAGCTTCTTGAAGCAGTTTGTTCAAATTGGTTTGCATTTAGCGTTGTAGGTTGCGTTGATAAATTCGTTGCCTCAAGCGTTTGTAGTAGCTGTTCGGAGGTGTTGAAAAAGCGAAACATCATATCGAATTTCCTTGATAATGGTTACCACAGAGGTAAAACGTGTATCGTGAATAACTAATTCCGGCTTGTGATAAAGCGGATGGCTGTGATGTAGAAAGCCGTGGCACGATGGCTGAAAATTCAATTCTTGGGAACACCCGGTTCTCGTAGAAGTAGGCAACGTTGTTATAGCGATCGCTTGTCGCTTTAGCTAAATCCTAGAGTTGTAGACGGGCACTAAAGGAGGATTGAGTTTCTTAATGAACGTTCTTTTAGTGCTGAACCTGATATTGAACGGTAAATCACCCAAACAAGCTTAATGTCTCAAAACGAGACTTTTTCACCAAACCGTATTTAGTCGTAAATACTATGGTGGATGCACGAGCTAATGTAAAGGGGAAATGAAGCTTACTTAGGTCAGCCTGTGCTACTTCTATTTCTGGACTACACAAGGTTGCTTTAAGGGGCTTGTTTTAATTTTGTGTTAAGAACGAAGATTTTTTCAACGAGCGAATATAATGTGTTACTTCTGACGATCTCAGCCCTTGACACACAATTTTGCTGTCTGCAACGCCGCGCGATCGAGAAATTCTGCTAGGTTTGATGAATCTACTCAACTCTGCTGCGATCGCAATCAACGAACCAGAGTTTGCGCCCCCAGAATGACATCAATAGGCGTGCCAAATCCCGCAAATCTTCTAACGATTAGCAGCACCGCAAGAATGCCTCCAAACGCCACAGTTGCCAGAATGTCTTGAGTCGTGCAGGATAGCCTCTCTTTTCTAAGCGCAAAAAGATTTACGATATAGAGTGGAAAATCGCTAAAAGCAACGACTAGAATGGCTCCTAGCGTTTGATAAAGCGAGAACGCCAACGGCAAGCCACCCGCGATCGTGATAAACCGCGCCAAGTTACTTTGAGCAGAATAGACAGGTTTCCCGATGGCAAGTAATGCCGGACTCGTACTGTAAAACAGGACTGAAAACCAGATGCCAAACGCTAAAAGTGGCAGCATCCAGGTTGCTTGTTGGTACTGATCCCAATTTTGGTTGCGACCTTTGTACAGCACAATGATTACCCAGTCGCCGCAACACACTAGCAAGGCTAGAAAAACTGCCATTCCAAGCAAGATGATCCAACGCTTACGCAATATTTTTTGCCGCAGTTCGCGGCGGGGTAAATGAAGCTGCTGTGAAATGGCTGGAAAGATCACGCGACTGCTCAATTGACTCACCATTTCTCTCGGAATACTAGCCAGCGTATTAGCGATCGTATAAACTCCCAACTGCTGAAACGATAATAACTTTGCCAAAAGCAACCGATCAGACTGTTCTGCAACAAACATCAATGAAGAGGCTAATGCCATCCAGCGCCCAAACGACTGGAGTTCTGCAAGGCACTCCCGATCCCAAGCAAGACGGTTAGAGTATCCCGGAATTAAGAAATGGCTTGCTACTAAATTTAACGTTGCACCAACTAGCGTTCCGATCGCTAACGAATACACTGTGGGACTATACCAACACAACACAATTAAAACTGTAAGCTCGATCGCCCGAAGGATCAGTTCGTAGGCGGTTAGTTTTCCCAAGTCCAATCGACGTTGCAGCGTATGAGTTGCCGTTGAGGAAAACCCATCTAGCACCGATGAAAAGCACACGAGCGGAATCAGAACAAATAATCGATCGTCTCCGTAAAACTGTGCGACAGGATAGGTCAACAGCAGGCTAATTGCCCAGATTTGAAATCCACGAAGAATCTGGAGTGACCATGCTGTGTTCAGAAAAGTTTGATCTTCTCCTCGCTTGTTGTTGACGATACTTTGCGAAATTCCGTAATCTGAAAATAGCGAAATTCCCGTACGCAGGGTAATGACAAATGCCATTAGACCAAAGAACTCCGGCACTAACAAACGGGTCAGGATCAGGTTATTCACGAGCCGAAGCCCTTGCCCCGATCCGTAGCCTACAATTGTCCAGATTGCACCCCGAACGGCGAGTTTTTTGAGAGAAGCAGCCATGATTAGTTAGTTTGCGTTTCTTGAGGTTGGAGCAGTCTGAGCAGCAAGGTAGCCCCAAATATACGCTGTGGGTGCGATCGTTTGCATCACAGTATATTCGGTTGCCATCGGGAACAAGAACACATCAAAGTACGATTCGACCGTAGGCCACGTGTTGGGGGCGGGAAAAATAGCAGGCTTCAAAATCTCAATCGTCCAGTAATCGCCATATCGAACGGGATCATAGGGACCGTAGACTGTGATTCCAGGGGGGGGGGCTTGTCCTACCATGCGTTGATCAATCACTAGGGGATTCTGGGGGCTACGCTGCCCCAACCCTGTTGTGTAGCTCATATTGTCGGGATTTGCACCCAAGGAAAACTGACTAGCAAGCAGACTTCCTTTCAAGTATTTGGGATGATTCGTCAGAGAATGGGCGCGCACCATTGCCACTGCTTTCGGCGCACCTAGCCCCGTCCCCCAGCCAATCGGCGCATAAGGATCTATGTTCGACCACTTAAACCCTGTTTCATTAGTAAGCGCGATCGCACGATCGGCTTCCCGCACCAGCGCATTCAACGCATTTTGTTGAACGGTGCGATCGACCTGATTTTGAGGCAGCCGCGCATACAAAAATGCAGCATCTCGCTGATCGTGCTTATCCCACTCATTCGTGGGCTGCTTCGGATCTTTAAACATCGTCGTCTGGAGAAAGGCTTGATGCCACTTTGGAGCGCCCGTCAACCGATACAGTTCCAACATCGCCAAGTTGCGGGCATCTCGAACTTGCCAACGCTTAGCATCTGTAGACTGTCGCTCTGCATACTCAACCGCTCGAATTGCGCTGGTTTGGTAGTCTTGAGCGCGTTTCGCATCGTTCGACTTAAACCAGTTGGCAGCGCGTGCCGCCACCCCTGCATACAGGTAGCTCGACCACGCATCCGGCGCGTAGGCAAGAATAGTTGTCGATTCTTGCCAACTTGCTTCTCCAGTTTTTGGATCAATTTCAGATTGGATGCCCCCCCGAATTCCTCCATCCGCCGTTTGCAGACGCTTGTAGAAATCAATATTCCACAGAGCTTCATCTACAATATCTGGGATTGAATTTTTAGATTCGGGGAGATCTAACTTGACTTGACCAAAATAATCGGGCGCAAGCTCCTGCATTTCTAGCAGCAATCGTGACACTTCTACATGCTGAATCCGGCGATCCCAATCTCCAGCATCAAAATATCCTCCCCATATACCCGTCAGTTTCTCACGGGTCTTACTCTTTCCGAGCACTTTCGAGAAATCATCAGATCCAATCCCTTGATCGACGCTGGCAAGCGATCGCGCGGCAGCATAAATGGTTGTGCCATCGTTGGGATGAAAGGGGCGAGGACGCTTCACCGTGGTATGGGGCGGGCCAAGTTCAATGCCACTACGCTGATGATAGAGTCCCCGGGCTGAGATATAAAATGCTTGCTGCCAAACGGTTTGATTGATTTGAAACGACAAAGAACAACCCACTTGGTCAACACACACTCGATAGCGCCCAGGCGTTTTCAACGGGGTGAAATCGAGAAGATGAACGTCGGTAAGAGTATGATTTCGTTCCGGACCTTCGGGCTGATCGCTTGCCCTAGAGAGCTTGGTTTTCCCTGAGTAAACCGCTCGGTTAGTAGCTTCATCAACCACTGAAAAGCTGAGCCCTGCTGGGTAAGTCACTTTTCCACCATTACCCATCCAGGTCGAGAGAAAGGCAACCTTTGCTGAGTCATTAGGATGAAACCCCAACTGGGAAACATGAACTGCCTCACTACGAGTAACATTGGGTTCATATTTAAACGCCAGTTTCTCGACGTTTTCACCCGAAAAATTAACCTGATAAGTTTTACCAGGCTGAAGTGCAGATGGAAGCTTAAGATACACGGTATGGGCAATTGGAAAATCGAATTTCCATGATCCGATCCGTGCCATATTAGTCGGCTTACTTTTCCTAAACACAGCCGTGGGTGTCTTATCTGATGAATAGCCCGAATCGTTTGAAGAACTAATCTGATAGCTCGTTTGGCGATCTGCCCACTGCGGATCTAAGCGCTCCCCAACAACTTGATCAAAGGTACGCAAAATATTACGCTGCTTACCCACAAGAGAACCGATTTCTTGTCCTTTCCGACGCACCCAATCATCTCCGGTGGGGCGCGGTTGCTTCACCTGATCCCCAAACTGCTTTTGGTAGGGGACTTGTTTGCCTAAGACCATTTGCCCCGAATCGATCCGGAGGGCGAGAATATCGGGTTTGACTAAATAAGCTTGAGAAACTTTGATTTGTGGGCGATCGCCTGCCACCACTCCTGCTGAACAACTAGTCAGCAGAATGACAGAACCGAGTAGAACGAGTTGTTGCAAGGCTTTCATGGTGTTTAGCTTAACGAACATTACTCCTTAACATTCTGCAATTACTGCGTTGCTTAATCTGTAGCATTTCTAAAAATTACTACGAGCAGCAGGGTTCAACGCTCCGCTTTCAACGTCTTGGTTTAAGCAGAAAATCAGCAGTGCTTGATTAGAATCATTATTAGGATAAGAACTAAAGCAGAGATTTATGAGTCTAGTGTTTAGTCTTTAAACTCTCTTGATGTCAAAAGTGAGTTTTAATATCTTTATTTTTTATATTCAATGCTTACCCACTGAGGTAGATGTTTGATATTCCTGTTTCGCCTAAATTAGGCGATGCTTAGGCACCAGATTGCATCGTCTACCTGTACAGGTTGTTACGACTCACATAGTAGCCCACGGGATTACGCTGGACTTAGTTCTATAGAACACACTGCCTCGAAATACACTAATACGCCTAATACTCAGGGTTGATGATCATTTTCGTATAAGTTGCCTTGCGATCGCTGTGGCTTTAGTACAGAGAGAATTTTGCTCCTAACTGACTCTAGAGTGAATCGCCCCGTTATTGAAAGAGTTTTCAACAATGAGCAAAACGCTTTTCTTGGTCACCCCGGTGTTATTACGTAACGTCAATGGACGGCTAGGATTGGATGAACAAACCTGCGAAGGCTTGATTCGCTGGGCTGAAAATTTTGAGCAGATCACCTTTGCTTGTATGGTGCTGCCAGAACATGTTAGACAGGTAAACTCTGAGACGTGGAGAGCGATCGATGATTTACCCTGCCGCGATCGCATCGAGTTTCTCCTTTTACCTTATGCCTATCGGCTTCCAGATTTTCTCCGAACCTATCGACAGACTCAGCAAATCCTCAGATCTAAAATTCATGAATCTCAGTATCTTTGCTTTCATCTTTGCGTGTTGATAGGAGATTGGGGAGGCATTGCGTGCTTGGAAGCTATGCAATTGAATCGCCCTTACGCCGTTTGGACAGACCGAGTTGAGTACGAGGTTATCTGGCGAACCCTCAGCAACCAGCGCCTTAAGCGTCGTTTAAAAGAATTGTTGACGCTGCCCATTATGAAACTCTACTTGAAATATTTAATTCAACGGAGCCGATTGGGCTTGTTTCAGGGGCAAGAATGCTATGAAGAGTTTTCTCAGTTTTCCCGGAATGCGCATTGTGTCTACGACGTTCATACTCAAAAGGAAGATCAAATCGACCTCTGCATGCTAAGAACTAAGATTGATCAATTAGTTCGGGGGCAACCGCTCAAGATTGCTTATGTTGGGCGAGCCGCGGAGATGAAGGGAGCGATCGATTGGGTTCGAGTGATTCATCACATCTGTGAAGCAGGGGTAAGGGTAGAAGCAACCTGGTTAGGGGATGGGGAGTTGTTACCTCAAATGAAACAGCTTGCCGAGGATTTGGGGATCTGCGATCGCATTCGGTTTGAAGGATTTGTAGGCGATCGCCAAAAAATTTTAGAAACCTTACGCCAACAGCATCTCTTTGTGTTTTGTCACAAAACCCCAGAATCGCCCCGATGCCTTGTCGAAGCGCTAGTGTCAGGCTGCCCCATTGTCGGCTACGACAGTCCTTATCCTAAAGGACTGGTGGCAAACCACGGTGGAGGGCAATTCTCGCCCGTAGATGACGACACTGCGTTGGCGAACCTGATTGTTCAATTAGATGCTGACCGTCCAAAACTGTGCTACTTAATTCAAGAAGCAGCGCGAACAGGACGAGCCTTTGATGAAGAAACTGTGTTTCACCATCGCACTAGCTTGATTAAGGAACATCTCCCTGCTAAACCTGGATCAGTAGTATCTACAATTTCTTACTCCCGCTAAAGAAAACTTCAGTAGTCTTTCAGATGAACAAATCGTACTGCGGGACTAAAGACTTGAAAGCGCTTACCTTAGTTATTAGTTAAAGGAGCGTTTAGCGTTCCTCTGTGAAATCACAAAACGTGTGCCGTGAAAAAGCTACTTGGATTCGCTGAAACCTGCTTTGTTGTTCTGGGATTTACCTTCTTTACGGGCGGTCTTGCGCTCGGCGGGACTGAAGATGGAGCAACAGGCATTATCCCAACCGCGATCGTAACGGCGATTCGATATTTCATTTGGCTCGTATCTAGCCTATTGATTGTGGTGCATTGGAGAAAAGCACTCTTTACCGCCAGCCGCGATTGGATCATCTGGGCAGTGCTGGCGCTGACCCTTGTCTCCTTTGCTTGGTCAGACTTTCCAGAATTGGTGTTTTGGAATGGGCGGGAAGTTTTGCAGATGATTTCCTTTGCACTCTATTTTGCAACTCGCTTTACCTTGCGTGAACAAGTGCGTCTCCTGGCTCTGTCGCTTGTCTTGGGTGGGCTTGTAAGCGCGCTTCTGGCGATCGGTCTACCTGGGATCGGAAAGCATGGCGCAGACCACCCTGGAGCCTGGAAAGGCATTTACGACTATAAAAACACGTTCGGAAGCATGATGGTTTTAGGAGTGACCACTCTATTTCTGATGCCGACCGAACGCCGCATTGAACAGGTCTTTAAACGGTTTGGTTTAGCCCTGTGTACAGCACTGATCCTGCTGACAACCTCTAAGACGTCTCTGGTGCTTCTGTTTGTCATGCTCGGCATCTTGATGTTCTACCAACGGTTTCGCTGGCAGGGTAAGTTTTCTGTTATTTTGCTCAATCTCGGTGTTCTCGCCGTGGGGTGCGTGGTCACCCTACTGTCGAGTACGTGGGTAGATATCGTTAAAGGGCTGGGAAGAGACCCAACATTGAGTGGACGAACTTACATTTGGCAAGTTGTGAATATCCACTTTTGGGAAAGACCCTGGTTTGGCTTTGGGCGCAGTGCGTTTTGGTCGGCAGAAAGCCGATTTCCAAGAACAGCAGCGCTATTTTTCGGGGATAGGTATGTTCCACCCCATGCCCACAACGGGTTTATGGATACAGCACTAGATATTGGACTGATCGGGCTTGGGTTGTTTCTCATTAGCTTTATCGCAGCGTATGTCTGTGCTTTACGGAGGGCTTATGCAGCAGAGCATTCTGAGGAATTGTTTCCCTTGGCATTTCTGACGTTCCTAGCACTCAACAACATGACCGAGAGTTACTTACTTCGATTGTGTAACGTGTATCTTGTATTGTTCATTGCGATGACGCTAACCCTCAGACGACGATGGGAATCGAATGAAGAAGAAAGTTTTGAGGAAAGTCCGCAAATGACAGGATACGGAAATCTGCGGGTAAGGAGAGACCAAAATTAGGCAGTGCTGTACTTGGGTAAGCACTCCTCAGTATGCCCTTGCTCTAGCCCTCTCTCCTTTGGAGAGAGGGCATCCGATTATCTATTTCAGCAACGCCCCTGAGTTGTTTGTCAAGGCTGAAATGGTGGGTGAATGGGTGCATATAAACATCTTCATCTACCCCTCAACTTAAAGTTGATAATCTACCAGGAATAAACACCGAGATCGTCAGAATTCTAACTTTAGCTTTTTGAACATATAGGAGTTTCGGCATCATAGAAGATCTGTCGAGCAGTTGTTCCTACTGTGACTCAGCCCTGCCAGATTGAATAAAAATAATCTGAATGATTAAATCAAATCTGCATTTCTAGCTCGTCCGAACCAGGCTGAAAAACTGGCTCAGGGCGAACTGCTTCCACCTTCCCCTCAATTGCCTGCTTGAGAATCTGATGAAGCCGCGCAACTTCGTGATGAATATTAAAGTCTTGCTCTACTTTTTCCCGTCCTGCCTTACCGAAGCGCGATCGCAAATCTGCATCCGCTGCCAATGCCACAATGCGATCGCGCAGTGATTCTACATCCCCTGGGGGCACAAGATACCCGCTCACTTTATCTTCTACGAGTTCTCCAACGCCTGCAATTTGAGTTGCGATTACAGGCACTCCGGCAGCCATCGCCTCCATCAACACCACCGGAACCCCTTCTGCAAAGCTTGACATCACAAATATGTCTGTTTGCTGTATCTGCTGCCGAACATTAGTTTGAGATTGATATCCGACAAAGTTGACTTGGGCGCTCAGTCCTAGCTCGTGAGCCGTTTGCTCTAGTTGAGCACGATCAGGACCGTCGCCTACAACCGTTAGCTTTAAATCAGGACGAGAAGATTTCAATTGCGCCAAACTTTCCAGCAGAATCGGCAACCCCTTGACTGCGGCGAGGCGTCCTACATAAAGCAGCTTTTTCCCTGTACCGGTATGAGAGGTAACCTTAAAAAGAGACGGATCAATGCCGCAATGGATGATGTGCATCCGGTTCCACTTTTCAGCAGAGGCAAAAATCATGCCTTGACTACGGCAATAGTGGCTAATACAACACACAAACAGCGATCGCTGGATTTTCTCGTGTAGCCGCCACTGGTACGGCTCAAAAAAAATGTACGGACCGTGCAGCGTAAAGCTGTAGGTAAACCCGCCCAGTGCTGCCGCAATCATCGCAACCGTTCCGCTAGACGTTGCTAAATGATTGTGCAAATGCTGAATCTGCTGACGTTGAATTTGCTTGGCAAGAATCCCTGCTTCGAGAAAGTAGAACAGTTGGTAAAGCAGCCCTTTAAGACCGGGTTGCCGGGTAGACCAGGCGAGACCTAGCGATCGTAAATATCTACCAGGTGAACTCAGAAATAGCATGAGATGGGCGATAACCAGTTGTAAAAGGTTGGGCGGCAGAAGGTAGGAGGTGCGATCGCGCTCTGCGGTTTGCTCCTCTCCCACCATGTGCTCATCTCCCGGTCGCCTCACCGCAAAGGTAAATACCTCAATGCCTAGTTTCCTCAGCCCAGCCACTTCTCGTTGAATAAAGGTATCTGTTGCTCTAGGGTATTCACCCGTTAGGTAGGCAATCCGCATGGTGATTCTAGGAGTGAAGTTATATAAAGTTGAAATTAAGCAGAGACAGGACTAGCTTGAGGAGATACTGCGAGGAGATCAGCATCACTGCTGCTTCGCTCAAAAGCATCGTCTAGAGAGTACTTCGGCGTCCATCCCAAAATCTCTTTAGCATGAGCATTTGTGTACTGCAATGGTTTGAATCGCGCTTGAAGCTTTGCAGGAACAAAAATCCCTGGAAACTTTGCCTGCCCTTTTAGAATAATTTTGTTGTAGTACCATAACACCCAGGTCAAGGAATTCATCAACGCCCAGTTCACTGGAATGAGCTTGGCTGGAACGGTCATTCGCTTCAGCAGCTTTTTTGCAAACTCTCGCTGGGTGGGAAGGTTATCATCAACTACATTGAGAGTCTGCGCGATCGCTGCCTCTTTCTCCGACGCCAGCACGATCGCTGTCGCACAGTTCTCAACGTAGGTTATGGGCATGGTTGCCCGTGCTCCAATCCGTAACCACAAAGTATCTGTTAATTCCGCACCCAGACAGGCATTCCACAGATAGTCTCGCCCATACACCATCCCCGGACGAATAATTGTGACCAGAGCCTGATGAGTGTTCTCGAATTCTCGAACAAGCTGCTCTTGGATTAGTTTTGTTTGAGCATACTCATCTCGCTCTAGCGGGTTAGACTCGATCGGAGCATCCTCAGTCACGAGCGTATTATTCTCCATCTTCACATAGTCATATACCGAAAACGTGCTAATTGCTACGAGCCGCAATACCTTCGCTTCTACCATGGCTCTCAAGAGGTTCTCTGTCGCTATCACCGTTCCAGCAAACTGAGTATAAAAATCTCCGGCTTTCGCTGCCGCTAAGTGAATCACTGCATCCACTCCCTCAATGGCGCTTGTCAAGCCCTCTTGGCATCGCAGATCCACACGAGCAAACTCAACAGATGGATGATCATGCCAAGTGTAGCGAGTCACATCGCCCGACGGACGCACCACTGCCCGCACCTGATGCCCACGCCGCAACGCTTCTACAACAACATACTGACCTAAAAATCCTGATGCGCCTGTAATCAGTAACTTCATACTCGGTTGCCCTCTGCCAACAATGCTTCCACTAATCGACTCGTGTGATCCATATCCTCAAACGTGATGGGAGGCGGATTGCCGTTTTGCAACGCTGTATACGTTTCATCTAGAAGGCGCTGTAGCCCTTCATAGGGAGTTCGCTGCATGATCTTGCGGCTAAAGTTTCCAACGCTTGCTTTCACTAAATTAGAGCCGTTGATGTAATGGTTTACCAGGGGAGAAAGCTGCTTTCCTGCTTTGCGAGGCACAACGCACCGCAAGTAGGGTTGAAATAGATCCGTCTGAGCATAGCCTCTCGATCCTCGCACAATCACATCAAAGCACTCTGGCAAGGTGTGAGCGCTAAATCGAATTCGAGCATGTTTTGAACCCCCAATTAAAACAGCGTCGAGATCATCATATTTAAACAAAGTACCGCCGCCATGATTGCTCCAAGCGGCGCTAATCCGCTCAAATTCCACAGGTAAGAATCGCAGGGTCAAATAAACTAGATGCGTAATAACATCATGAATTACCCCCGCCGGGAGCTTATGAACCGGATTTGGGATGTTCTCATCGGCAAATGCTCCGCCGCTCCGAACGTTAAGCGCCATCCGAACCTCCACTTCCTGAACCTCGCCCAGCGTTCCGTCTGTCACGAACTTTTCAATTGCTAAGATTGGCTCGTTGTAACGGTAGTTATGGTCTTCGATGAGGTAGCGATCGCACTTCTGCGCGATTGCCCACAATTCTCTAAACTCCTCGTGGGTTGGGGTGAGCGGTTTCTCACAAATCACATGCGCCCCAGCCTCCAGACAATCTTTTGCAATCCATTTGTGAGTGTGTGGCGGTGTCAAGATATGCACCACATCAGGCTTTACTTCAGTTAACATTTGTCGATAGTCAGCAAATGTTGCCTGTGCCTGATAACGCTGTGCCGCATACTGAGCCGATATCTTAGAAAGATCACAAACTGCCACTAGCTGCGATCTCGCTGATGTATTGAGAAAGCTCAAGTGTTCTTTGGAGATTACCCCCGTTCCAATCACCGCAGCCCTTAATGCCATTGCCATGCAAGCTCCTTCGTCATCTATCCAACAGTAGACCACTGCAATCAACATCAATGCTGCCGCCTCTGAACCTCTTGAGAGCCTCTTGGCTAGAAAATAGCACCATTATGAGATGTATTGAGAGTCTGATAATTTTTGAATCTTACAGTTGCTTCTACTTTATACTCAATCACCGTCGGCTGTTGACCACACCGCTTCTTGAGCCAGTGGGTTAGTTGCCTGACTAGTTTCAGGTAGTTTTTCGCAAACACAAATACTACCCTACAGCTAAGTGTGTGTTGGAACATCTCTACGGAGTAGGAGAAGTCTATAAATTTTGAAGATTAGGAGACGATAGCTGAACAACAGCAATAGACCTAGCCCAGACATGAACTAAGCAAGACCAATACCCATGCGAGATCATCCTAGAACCTAAACCCAGCATTACGATTTTCATGCACCCCGTAAAATAGACAGGTTCAAGTTGATAGCAGGAACGCCGCGCTGGGTAAGCTGTTTAAACTCCACACTGTAAATGCGCTAAATCAGCAATGGAGAACTGCTCGCGAGATCAGTTTATACAGTAACTGCCATAAAGGTTAGGACGGTGTGCAGGGGTAAAACCCCGGGCTGTGGGCGAAGCCCCCTCTATTTCAATGCCCTAAATTCACCTGACAACAGCCATAAAAGCTTGTAGACAGCGAACCACCAGATGCTTACCTCGATCGCAACAATGCTAGTATTCCTCACAAGTCTGAACTTTAGGAAACCAAAGTTCAACGCTCTTTGAACGCAAAGAAAATAGGAATATTTGCCGCTCAACTTATGCTAGAAGAATGCCACTTCATGGAAATTAGATTTTGGGCGTTGCTGAATGCAAGTATGATTTGCTCTTGTCCCCAAGGAGAAGAGTTGGGGACAAGGGAGCTAAAATTCTTGTTCCCTCTCCCAAAAGGACAGGGCTAGGGAGAGGGCAGATCTGCGATTCATACTCAGATTCAGCAACGCGCCAGATTTTGAAATGCTTTGCTGGTTCTAACCCATGAATTAGGTAGGCAATCTTAGCTCAAGGCGACACTGCTTTGATCCAAAAACTTCCGATCATCAACGTTCTCAAGGACAGGAGATTTATACTCAATAATAGTTGCCGGTTGACCTTGCCAACGAACAAACCAGTATCTGAGTTGCCCGATCGCTTGCGGTATTTTTGATAAAACACAGAAAGATGCATAAAGCCAAGCATGATCTCGATGATCTCCTTGACTCTGCCGATACTGATACACGCGCAAGATTAGGTAGGGGTAACCAACCAAAAGAGTAACGCTTAAGCCACAAGTTAGCCAAGCTAAACTAATAGCTGCGATCGGAACAGCAATTCCCCATAACCAACCACTCATATTTTCTCGCACCATATATCGCTCTGGTGACCTACCATACATAGCGGCTCCCTCTGCAACTGCCCACCCACCCCGGATCGAGCGTTTCCACCACTGTCCAAACCGCGTCATTGCCATATCATGGATTGCCATATCCGCCGCAATTCGCCGGATTTTCCAACCCCGTCGGCGCAAACGAATACACATCTCCGGTTCTTCACCGCAAATCAGAGCAGTATTATATCCATCAATTTCTTTAAGAGCGCTAATACGCATCATGGCTATGCCGCCACAAAAATCGGCTTCCCCGACAGGCGTGTTCCACTCCATATCAGCTAATCGATTGTAGACAGACGCCTCCGGAAAGCGCTCATGCAAGCGACCACAGACCACAGCAAGATTTCCACATCTGCTGAGAACCTGACTCGCCCTATCTAGCCAGCCCTCTATCAATTCGCAATCCCCATCTATAAATTGAACGTAGTTAAGGGTGCTGAAATGCTGTGTGAGAAAGCTAAGCCCTGTATTTCGTCCTCGCGCCATTGTGAAGGGAATTGACATATCCAAGTTAATGACATGGACATTTATTGACTTAGCAAACGCGACGCTACCATCCGTGGAACCAGAGTCTACATAAACAATGGGTGTATCATCTGAAACTTGATTAATAATCGATTTCAAACAACGGACTAAACGCGCGCCCTCATTGCGCCCGATCACGACAATTCCAATGTTGCTCATAACTAGTATGAAGTGTTGTGTCTAAAAGAGTCTAAGATTCACCCTGCTCTCAAATAATGCAGCTTTATCAAGTTAGGAAAGCCCTATTGGTAAGCACTTCAGGGCATTCAATAGAAAGATAATGCCAAGTAGCTTCTTGTGGATTTTGCATCATAAGCTACATCCACTGAAGCATTTCAATAGCTACCAAGCTATGCCTTAGCAAAAAAGTTGCAGATTAATTCACAATAAGAAGGGTTGTATAAAGTTTTGCTTTGATGTTGCGGATTTGAACCGTAAAGGCTCTGTCAAAGCAGTTATACTCTAGCTAGGGATAAAGTTGACAAATGCTGATCTTGCTACTTTTGTCCTAATAGATGGCTTTTGCCAAATTGCTCAAAACTTAGCTTCAACTCAATTCGCTCATTAGGTGTATATCACCCTGGCAAAGCTAGTTTTTCGATTTTTTATTGAATTGTTTTCAACAATGATTCTGAATCACTCTGAATCACAGGCAGCGATAATACTTAGCCTATCTGTAAGTTTTACAGCTTCTACCTCAGGTTTCGCCAGTGATCTCTAGATAGCAAAGCGGACAAGCCTTTCTCATGTTAAAGCGCCAAGCGATCATAGAACCTGTAAGATTTAGCTCTTAAAGATCTGACCTTTTTACAGACTCAATATTAGAATTTCAGCAATTTCCTCATAGCTTAAGTGAAGATTTAGTGAAGTAGCTAGGGATTTAAGTTGACTTACTCCGTTGACCCACTTAAATTACGTACGGAGCGGTTCTGATACAGAAGGAAGTTAGGCGTTTTCTCTGAGTCTTTCAGAGATGCGTCACCTGAGCAGTTTCTAACTGTGAGCGTTTTCCCAAAAGTACTAGCATTTCCGATTTGGTATCTGAAGTGAGCCGCCGTAGAGCATTTTGGGTAGTGGCAATGCGACAAGTTCATCTCTTGAATATCGGTGTTCACAATATCGCGATGATCGAGTTGCTAGAGAAGCTACGGCTCGGTGGAACTGTTTTCACTCCAAACGTAGATCATTTAGTAAAGCTTCAGCACGATCTGGAGTTTTATAAAGCCTATCAAAGTGCTGACTACATGGTGTGCGACAGTAAAGTTTTGATGTACGCAGCGAGGTTCCTGAGAACACCTATTCAAGAAAAAATCTCTGGTTCAGATCTGTTTCCGGCTTTCTATATGCGCTATAGGAGCGACCCGAGCGTAAGGATTTTCTTGCTCGGCTCTGCCCCTGGCATTGCAGAGCGAGCAAGGCAAAAAATCAACGCCAAATCAGGTCGAAATATTGTTGTAGCTGCCCATTCGCCCTCTTTTGGCTTTGAAAATAGTGAAGAGGAGTGCAAGAAAATTGTTGACTTGATTAATGCTTCTGGAGCAACTGTTTTGGCGATCGGGGTGGGTGCGCCAAAGCAAGAGCTCTGGTTGATGCAGTATCAAGAGCAGATGCCCAATGTCGCAACCTTTTTGGCGATCGGAGCAACGATCGATTTTGAAGCAGGCAATGTTAGGCGTGCCCCTCGCTGGATGAGTGAAGTCGGTTTAGAGTGGCTTTACCGGGTTGTCTGTGAACCTCGACGGCTTTGGAAACGGTATCTCGTTCATGATTTACCGTTCTTTTGGCTGATTTTACAGCAAAAGTTGAATCTGTATCGCGATCCTTGGGCTTCCGAACCGCCTTCCTTTCGACCTCAAGAGCCGCAATCTTTTATGAAGCGATTGGGGCATCAAACAAAAAGATTTCTTAAACGTCCGTACGATGCTCTATGTAGATCCTTCAAAATCGTGGCATAGTTGGAGCTAATCTATTGCTCTCTGAATTTAGGTTTAGGTAAAACGCTGCTATGGGAGCAGTTGCCAGGTTTTTATCAACCCAGATTAAGTTTATTTAACCAATTTTCAGTTTCTCGTTTTTTTCAACTTTTGTGTGTTCCGATGCAATGCACCCCCCGTTCCTGAAACCCCTAACGTATAGGTAAGCGATACAATTATGGAGACCAAGCGCTATTCCGAAGAGCTAGATCTTCAAAACTACTGGCTGGTGTTAAAGCGCCGTTGGCTAGTTACTTCTAGCGTTCTTGCAGCAACGGTTGGACTCGTGGCGTTGGCGACGTCAATGCAGAGACCCAACTATCAAGCGAGTGGACAAGTCCTAGTTCAGTCAAGCCGAACCACTTCCCTAACAGGCGTAGGTGAGAAGATTGGCGACCTAGCGTCTCTCAAGCGCGAGGGCAATCCCTTGGACACTCAGGCGGTTGTAGTTCAGTCGTATCCAATTTTGCAGCAGGTGATCGATTCGCTGCAACTGAAGGATAACCGAGGACGCCTTCTCAACCCAGAGGATCTAAAGCTTAAGGTTGAGCCGGTGACTGGCACAGATGTTTTGAGGATCGCCTACACAGACAAAGATCCGGAAAGAGCCGCTGCTGTGGTTAACCAGGTAATAAAAGCTTACATTAACAATAATGTTGAAGAAAACCAGCAGGAAGCAGTAGCGGCTGGTGAATATATTGACAGACAGTTACCAAGAGCAGAAGCAGAGTTAGAGCAAGCTTCGGAAGGTTTACGCCAGTTTAGAACTCAGAATCAGATTGTTGATCTTGATAGAGAGTCATCTGCTGCTGTAACAACGATTAGCGGGTTACAAGACCAATTAAATCAAGCTCGAACCCAATTGGCGGACATTGGCACCCAAGAAGCGGCGATTCAACGTCAGTTTGGGGTTAATGCAGCCCAAGCGGTAGATATTGCATCCCTCAGCCAAAACGCAGGAGTTCAGGAGGTTTTAGCTGAATACCAGCGTGTTCAAACCAGGTTAGCTGTGGAGAGAACTCGCTTTCAAGGGAAGCATCCCGCGATCGCGTCTTTGGAAGATCAAGAAGGGCAGTTGACGGGGTTATTGCAAGAGCGAGTTGCACAAGCGATGGGAACAGATGCACCTATTAGCGTGGGCAATTTACAGATGGGTGATGTCAAGCGTCAGTTGGCAGGAGACTTTGTTCAACTTCAGGTGCAACGGCTAGGGTTGGAGCGCAAAATTGGGACACTTACAGCCTTAGAGTCTGGGTATCGCCAAAGAGCTATTGCTTTGCCCACCCTTGATAAGGGAGAGGGTGACTTGGAGCGACGCTTGACTCTTGCCCAAAGAGCTTATGAAAGTCTATCTGATCGCTTACAAGAAATTGAGGTTGCCAAAACGCAAAGGGTAGGCAATGCTCGCATCATTCAGCCTGCGGATGCCCCGACTAAGCCAGCTAGCTCCTTACGCCTCTTATTCTTGGCAGGAGGTGGACTGGTTGGTCTGCTGTTAGGAATAGCAGCTGCCTTCTTTGTCGATATGATCGATCGATCGCTTAAGACGGTTAAGGAAGCTGAAGCCTTATATGGTTATACCATGTTGGGCTTGATCCCCAAGTTTGAGACAAGCGATACGCCCACGGCGGTGTCTGCCAGCGTTGATGGCGTCTCCTCTAGAGTTATCGCGATGACTTCCCCACGCTCGATGATTCACGAAGCCTATCAGATGCTGCAGGCGAACCTGAAGTTTATCAGCTTAGACAAAAAAGTCAAAACGATCGTTGTCAGTAGCGCAGTTCCCCGTGAAGGTAAGTCAGAGGTAGCCGCGAATCTCGCAGCCATCATGGCACAATCTGGGCGACGGGTACTCCTTGTTGATGCCGATATGCGAAATCCTTCGCAACATCATCTTTGGGGGTTGGTAAACACGATTGGATTAAGTAATGTCGTTGTTGATCAGAGCGAGTTAAGGCATGCCGTGAAGCCCATTACCAGTAACCTCTCTGTTCTGACAGCAGGAGTAATGCCGCCTAATCCTCTTGCGTTGATTGACTCGGAGGCAATGACAGCCCTTCTGGAAGCCGTAGCCAAAGATTATGATTATGTTTTGTTTGATACACCACCATTAGCAGGTACTGCTGATGCTGCGGTGCTAGGCAAAATGTCAGATGGTGTTTTGGTTGTTGTTCGCCCGGGCGTTGCGGATTCTGCAAGCGCGACGGCTGCAAAATCAATTCTTGCACGGTCTGAGCCAAACATTCTTGGGCTTGTGGCAAATGGAGTCAACATGAAGCATGAGCCTGACAGCTACTTCTATTACACCAGCCCTCGTGAACAGATGTCTGAAAAGGGAGAGTCCCTCCGGATGCCAAAGTCTCTTTCACCTCGTTAGTGAGGCTAGACGACTCTAGCAACGGTGGGCTTAGGGGGGCGATCTTGCTGCACTCGGTCAGCGATCGCTTTTCCGTATCTTTCCCCATAAAGTACTGTGGAGTACTTAAAATGCTGTGGAGTATTGGATTAGGCAGAGACTAATAGACGAATCTCAAGTGAAACTTGCCGCTTAAGCTTAACGGTTGATTCAGGCTTAAGGTTTGCAACGTGACCGATTTTGTAGATGTATGTTGTCTGCTCCAGATCTAGCCGGGAACTGGGGCTGGAGCTTGAGGTAGCAACTAATGCTGATGAGCCAGTTGATAGGTTTTTGTGTCCACTTTTTTATACTAGTTAGCACACTAAGCTTTTCAGTTTTAAGCAGTTTTCTGCTGCTTGAATGTCTGGCTGCTTTGCTGCCTGCGTCGAGGCAAATTGTTGAGACCTCTTACCCGCATCGAATTGCGGTTTTAGTGCCTGCTCACAATGAGGAAGTTTGCTTGAGTGTGACATTAGCGGATGTGTTGCCTCAGCTTAGAGCGCAGGATCGCTTAATTGTTATTGCTGATAATTGCACTGATGCGACCGCAGAGGTTGCCCGTCAGGTTGGGGCTAGTGTAATTGAGCGCCATAACTTAACACTGATAGGAAAGGGGTACGCCTTGGACTATGGTTTGCACCATTTAATGTCTGATCCACCAGATGTTGTGATGTTAATTGATGCAGATTGCCGTGTGCAACCAGATACCATCGATTGCTTAACCCGGGTTGCGATCGCGACGGGTCGTCCGGCGCAAGCTACGTACCTAATGGCAAAGCCTACCGTTTCAAGCCCTAAGGATGCTGTGTCAGCTTTTGCTTTCACTGTGAAGAATCTGGTGCGTCCCTTAGGACTGTCTCGGCTAAAGCTGCCTTGTTTGCTCACCGGAACAGGAATGGCGTTTCCATGGGAGGTGATTCGCTCTGTCAGTTTGGCAAATGGGCATCTCGTTGAAGATATGAAGCTGAGCTTAGATTTAACGATCGCAGGACATGCTCCTATCTACTGCCCCGAAGCTCTCGTAATTGGCAATCTTCCGCAGCATGAGCGAGCCGCCCGTGGTCAACGCACCCGATGGGAACATGGGCATCTTCAAGCGATTAGAATGTATGTCCCATTGCTTGTAAAAGCAGGAATTGAAAAGCAGCGACCTGAAGCATTTTCCCTTGCTTTGGAGTTATGCATTCCTCCTTTATCCCTATTTGTGATGGGCTGGCTTGGGCTAGCGATGGTTGCTTTGGCATGGGGAGCTATGTCTGGATTGTGGACGGCGGCAGGGCTAATGGCGATGGCAGGCGGCTGTCTCAGCACAGCTATTTTGATGGCATGGGCAAAGTTTGGGCGGGCAGATTTGCCATTGGGCGATCTCCTGACAGTTCCATTTTATCTTCTTTGGAAAATTCCAATCTACCTTAAATTCTTGGTGCAACCTCAGAGAGACTGGGTTCGTACGGAGCGTGACCCGGCGGTGGTTTCAAATGGTCAGGGGGTTGTAGAACTGGTAGATGAGTGATGTTTTTTAAGACATAATGACTTGTAATCTGTGACCAGATCAGGGAACTAAATCTCTGGCAAACGAGTCGCAACGCTTTGGGCAACCTACTTGGGAACAGAAGTAAAGCTCGTATACTGAGCTTAGCAATTTCAGGTTAGGATTTTTTCCTACTGTTAAATGTTTTTAAGCCTCGAAGCTGTTGTGATAGGACGGTTATTGTGAAGCGGCAAGTATTAACGTCAAAAATAAGTAAGCTCCTTTCCGTGACGACTTTTTTTCGCAACCTGATTGCGATCGCTATTCCGGTTGGAACGTGCAGTGCGATCGCGCTTACCCTTCCGGCTCCAGGATATGCAGCAGAACGGCTCACCTTAAAGTTAGGTCCGTTTCAGCAGTCGATTCAGGTGGCTGATTTGGAAACCTACGCTAGAACAGGAAAAGTTCCTTCCGCATTACAGCTTTACGCACCATTTTTGACCTCAGAGTTTCGCAAAGCCCTCACCAACCGCTTGGAACTCGATCCAAAAATTAGCACTCAAGTCGTAGAGGAACTGCTGCGATCGACGGCTGGCAAACGGGTTTTGGATTCGATTCGAGCAGCGGCACCGGATTTGAGCCTAGAAACCTTGCAAGCTGGGTTTTGGCTGGCGGCTCGTCAGTTAAATGGGTTGGATGCGATCGGGGTACTTAAAGCTATTCCCCAGGAGACAATTACGGTCGATGTCACCCAAGCTGTTGGTATAGCGTCTCAGCTAAATTTTTCGTACTGGAAAAGTCAAGCCATTAGTTCACTGCTTGAAAAGAATCTGCTCGCTAGTAGTTCAGCGTTTCGCGCACCATTTGATCCGGCGGCTCCTGGATCAGAATTTGTTCAGCAGCAACAATTTGTGTTTGAAGATAGTGCGCGAAACCGCCGTTTGCCCATTGATTTGTACTGGAGTTCTACCACGCAAGCTCCCCTAGTGGTAATTACACCCGGATTTGAGGCAAACCGAAAGTTTTTGGCTTACCTGGCTCGGCACTTGGCATCTCACGGGTTTACGGTTGCCGCGATCGAGCATCCTTTGATTGCTCAAAATGGCTCTATCGTATCTTTTGACCCAGAACGACTAATATCAGCCGAGGAGTTTGTCGAGCGCCCAAAAGATGTAAGTTTCTTGCTAGATGAACTTGCTAAACTCAATCAGTCGGCGGGTCTCCGAGGCAAGCTCAATACGCAGCACGTTACGGTTGTGGGGCATTCGTTGGGGGGGTATGGCGCGTTGGCATTAGCCGGAGCAGAGTTGCGATTGGATGAATTACGAGAATTTTGTCGGACCAGTGGGGTATTTCAGCGGGTTCCTGCTGATTGGTTGCAATGTGCTGCGACCCAGCTTCCCGATCGGCGACTTAGCTTGAGAGATCAACGGGTAAAGCAAGCGATCGCGCTCAATCCTGCGATCGGGCAGATCTTTGGAAAGTCGGGGCTTCAGCAAGTTGCAACCCCGACGCTGATTTTAACCAGCACGGAGGATGCCCTTGCTCCTGCGTTTAGCCAGCAACTTCAGCCTTTCTTGCAGCTTCCAACCCCCAAATATTTGATCACATCGATCGGGGCAACTCATCTCAGCGTGAGTGATCCAGTCCATTTCAGCATTGCAAGAGCCAAGGGAACGCTGACGAAAGAGCGCCAGGGGCAAGCCGTTGAGCCGCTACGCCAACTGTTGCAGGGAGTCAGCTTGGCATTTGTTGCCCAAGGAACGCCTAATGCAAGCCTATATCAACCGTTTTTGACCTCTAGCTACGCCCAATCGCTCTCAACACCGGCTTTACCGTTGCGCTTAAATACTGAGTTGCCTAGTAATTTGACCCGTTGGTTGAGTTTGGTGACGTTATTCTAAGACACAGCACAAAAACGGCGAGGGGGAATGTTTTCTCCTCACCGTTCGTTGTTAAGCTATGAATCAATTTCTAAGCTAGGTTGCGGCTAATCAAAGGTTAATCAAATTAACAACTATTTAGCTTAGTTAGCCACGCCTGCTGGGAAACGGACATCGCTCGGTGGCTGCTCTCCATCAGGTTGAACGGCTTGCCCTTCGATGAAGGAGCGCAACATCCACGCCATTTCTTCGTGTTGCTCCATTAGCCCAGTGAGGAAGTCTGCCGTTCCCTCGTCGTGAAAATTTTCAGAACACTGATCAACGTGTTCGCGCAAAGAGCGGATAACTTGCTCATGGTCTTGGACGAGATTCGACACCATTTTTTGAGCGACGGGTACGGCTCCGGTGTGCTCACTGATAGAAGCATATTTCAAAAAGTCTTCCGCAGTCCCGATCGGGAAGTTGCCCAAGGCTCGAACGCGCTCAGCGATCGCATCAATCGTTTCATTGAGGATCGTGTACTGCTCTTCCCAAATTTGGTGCAGGGAGCGGAATTCAGGTCCAGTTACATCCCAGTGATACTTTTTCGTTTTAATCAGTAACAGGTTTACGTCTGCTAGGTCGCGGTTGAGCAATTCGCATACGCCCTGACGTTGTTCGTCTGTCAGACCAATATTTAGTTTACGCATTACAATCATTCTCCAGCGCAGTTTTCCTTATCTAGTTCACCAAATTTGCACAGAGGCAGCATCAATCAAAGGGGAGAAGGATGCAGCTTTGTATTTTGACTCTAAGGATAGATATAAAGAAAAAAGACCTGAAATTTAGGCGAGCCTATAGCTGGAGTCACCTTATAAAATGTGTTCTGTTAAACCTAGGATGCCTAGAAATGCTACCACTGCTAGTAGTACAAGCTGTCTTAAACAGTAAAAATGTATAATGATGATTGATAAATTGAGCAAAAAGAGTGCAGAGGCAGATTTATTTTGAATTAGTAAAATAATGATATCGAAATATATTAATCAACGCTATTCAAAAACGATAGAAACAAAATTGTAGTCTTGAAGAATATGGTTCAAATCATGAAATGTAATGGTTTGGCGTATGGATAGTCTAATTGCGATCGCATCTAAAATCAGCATGACCTAAACTCTTTCTTGCTGACTCTTTAAAGTGAGTTGGTTAGTTCGTAGGACTCACCTTGGTGCGATATAACAGGCGATCTCCCTGCTTGTATCCTGCGTACCGAACCCGCACCAAATCCCCAGCATTGGCTGTGCCTCCCATCAACTGATGGTAGTGAGGATCGTATGGAATTTCAGTTCCGACGATCGCCGTTGCCTCGATTTCCCACTGCTGAAGCAACTGTTCAATCGGACGAACCAACGGCAGTAGTTTCACCGCAGGTGCTTGAGGATTTTGCTGCGCGGCGTAGGCGGCGGCTGACCATTGCAAAAGCCAAGGTTCTAGCGTTTGCAGCGCCGATTGCTGAAATTCTTTCCAAAGCTCTTCTTTTTGATGCTCAAGCCGATTTTGTAGGCGTTGATACTCGTGTTGTAGCTGAGCGATCTCGGATGTAATTGACGATGAATTGGGTTCTATCAATGGTTGGCGGCTGAACATGGGTAGGAGATCTGCGATCGCAACTCCCAACGTTTCGCCCAACTTAACCAGACTTTCCAGCCGCATCTGCCCAATTTGCCCCGATCGCAGATACCTTACCTGCGTTTGCGACACCTGCGCCTGCTGGCTCAACTGCCTAAACGATGAAATACCCCTCTCCTGCATAAGCCGCCGGAGTTGAGGGGTATAGTCATGGGTCGTCGGTGGGTTCATTAAAACAAGCGGAAAAGAGTACGTTTTCCTTTTACCCTTTTCCGCGCAGGATTCCTACTCTTCCAACAAACTTCTCAACATCCACGCTGTCTTCTCGTGAATCTGTAGCCGTTGGGTCAGCAGGTCTGCCGTTGGTTCATCGCTGGCAGAGTCTGCGATCGGAAACACCGACCGGGCAGTGCGAGCAACAGCTTCTTGCCCAGCCACCAACAGACGAATCATGTCTTCCGCTTTAGGAACGCCCGGAGTCTCTTCGATAGAACTTAGTTTCGCGTACTCGCTGTAGGTTGCGGGAGCCGGAAAGCCGAGGGAGCGAATCCGCTCTGCGATCAAATCTACCGCGATCGCTAACTCAGTGTACTGAGTTTCAAACATCAGATGCAGCGTTTGAAACATTGGTCCAGTTACATTCCAGTGAAAATTGTGCGTTTTCAGGTATAACGTGTAGGTATCTGCTAAAAGACGGGACAACCCTCCAGCAATTTCTTTGCGCTTTGATTCTTCAATCCCAATATCAATTTTAGTGACTTGAGCAACCATTATTCTCTCCTTGTAGGGTATGTAGTAACTATTCGAGAAATAGTACACTGATTAAAACTAAAGTATCTGAAAGCAGGGCAGGCTTAAACTTGGCGATCGGCACATAGGCAAACCCTTACGCTAAATGCCGTTGAAGCACAGATTTGGGAGCGCGCCGCACACGGCACAAGATCGTCTCCTGCCCTAACCGACTGCACGCTTCGTAGCGGTGGCATCCAGAAAAGCCGTAGTACTCACCGTCTACTTCTAGCACATCGATCGGCTCTTGCAATCCAACCTCAGCGATCGAGTCCATCAAGGCGGCAACTTTTGCCTGATCATTCTGTCTATACAGAGGACGACGAATCTGTTTGATGGGAATCTCTTGTACTTTGACCATGTTTTTGAATCGAATGTCTTTGGATCAAATTTCGTCTTACCTCTAAATCATACTCATTATGACTACGACCTGCAAGTTTTTTGGACGCAATTTTGAATGCTCTACTCGGTTGTTTCTAGAGTAAGATCACCTCCACGGAGGTTGCCAGTGTAGCTAGCATCAAATTTAGCAAATTGGCATCTTTCTGAACTCTCCGGAGACGTGCCAAGGCGTAGGAAAAAGTCATCAGAACGGTGCAGTCGCTGCGCTGTCGCTCAATGACAATCAGGCACAGATTTTCCTTATATTGACTCTTACGGATCGATTCTTACCCTTTTTTTGCCCTTTCTGAAAATAGCGAGGCTTGACTCCCTTGGTTTGGACAACTACCCGCGTTCATCTTTTTTCTGGTGTTGTTCTCGCGGTTCCTGCGGGGTTGTGTGTTGCGCTGGTCGCCGGACTGATCGAAATTGCAACTCAGCCCCTTAAAGCCACTGCCCAGCAAGACGTGCCGCTACAAATCGGCATTGTGCAACGGTTTGGTGAAAAGCAGAAGGACACCTTGCTGCTTAAGGCAGCATCTGGCGATCGCGTGACGGTGCGATTTGCTGCCAACGGCAAACCCGAAACCGTGAGCGCCCCTGATTTAAAGTTGGAAATTGCCAATCAGCCGATTCCGCAACCCGAACTTTATGAACGGGTTGTGTTTAGCACGCATCGTAGCTTTGAAACGGCAGAAGCGCAGGCTCAACAGTGGAAAGCGCAGGGTATTGATGTTGAACTGGCGCAGCCCAATCGCTGGGAGGTGTGGGCAAAACGCAGCACGTATAACACGCCACTGCTGCGCCGTTTGTTGATCCAAAGCCTGGAAGCCAAGGGCATTAAAAATGTGCGGCTCGACAGCCGGGTGCTGACTTCCACCCCCCGCGTTAGCTGGGTGCTCAATGGTCGCCGCTATGCCACCGATCGGCTCGACATCTCGACGGGTAAGGGTATCATGTTTGTCGATCGCGAGCGAGATGATGTGCCCAACCGCCTCTATGGGGGGGCGTTCCGCATTCAGCCCAATGCCTATGGAAACTATTCTTTGGTTAACGTTGTTGCATTAGAAACTTACTTGCGAGGCGTTGTTCCAAATGAAATTGGTGGATGGGCGGCTCAACCCGTTCTCGAAGCGCAAGCGATTCTTGCTCGCACCTATGTTTTGAGAAACTTGCGCCGCTTTGTAGCGGACGATTATCAGCTTTGTGCCACGACGCAATGCCAGGTTTACTATGGCTTGGGAACAGCCGTAGAAGCGACCGATCGCGCGATCGCAGCGACTCGTGGCTTAGTGCTGACGTACCAAAACGAATTGGTAGATGCTCTCTATTCTTCAACTAGCGGCGGCGTCACAGCAGCGTTTAACGACATTTGGAGCGGCTGGGATCGCCCGTATCTGACTGCCGTCATCGATTCCACCAATCCGGTTTGGAATCTGGGCGATCGCAGCTTGGCAGACGAAAAAAACTTCCGTGCCTTCATGGCTCAGAAGACAGGCTTTAACGAAGACAAAGCCGAGTTGTTTCGCTGGAGATATGCCAACAGCCTAGAGCAACTCAATCAAGAGCTACGGGAGTATCTCAAGAGTGTGAAGCATCCGTTGGCTAGCTTCAAGACGATTCGGAATATTCAGGTGACGCAGCGATCTGTAGGAGGGCGCATTTTGAAAGCCGCGATCGCGACCGATGCAGGCGCGATCGTGCTAGAGAAAGACGATATCTTAAACGTGTTCTCTAAGCCTGCCAGCACTCTCTTTTATGTAGAGCCAATGGTGGATCAAAATCGTGCCTTGAAGGGTTTTGCCTTTGTTGGGGGTGGCTTTGGTCATGGCGTGGGGCTAAGCCAAATGGGAACCTATCGCCTAGGGGCGGCAGGCTGGTCAAGCCCGCAGATTCTGAACTTCTATTTTCCGGGCACGCAGTTACAGCCGATCAATCAGTCCATCACGCTGTGGAAAGATCGCTCGACTAGTGAGGCGCAAACGTCGCAAAATCAGTGATGGTGAGGAGGGTACGGTGCTACGGCTTGAGCCGCCCAAACAATTCTTTCACATGTTCCCAAGCATCCGTCGCTGCGATCGCACTGTAGCCATCGCGGCGATCGCAGAAGAAACCATGCCCCGCAGGATAGCGAAAGATTTGATGGCGAATGCCGTGAGTGTGCAGAGCGTCTTCAATTTGATCGATCTGCTCTTCTGGAATCAGGGGATCTTGAGTCCCAAAAAATCCGTAAACTGTTCCTTTAATGTCGGGTGTCCGAATAATGGTTGGTACGCCGCCTCCAGGGGTCATCACCGGAATGCCAGCCCCGTAAAAACAGGCGGTTGCCGTGATCTCTGGTAAGGTGGCGGCGAGATAAGCCACATGTCCGCCAAAACAAAACCCGATGACGCCGATCTCAGCTTGCTCAACCGAAGGCAACATTCTGAGATGGGCAATGGTGCTTTGAATATCGCTCAACAATTCATCGGCTTTGGTCTGGTCTTTGTGGAAACGTCCAAGTTCTAACTCTTCCTCGCTATAGCCGACCTCAAATTTGGGGGCAGTTCGTTGATAAATGGCGGGTGCGATCGCAACATATCCCTCTTTGGCAATGCGCTCGGTCACGTCTCGGATATGAGCATTGACGCCATACACCTCTTGAATCACTACGATCGCAGGGTAAGACCCGGTTGCGATCGGTTCAGCCAGATAGGCATCAAGCCAGAGAGAACCGTTGAAAATTTTAGTAGAAGTGGTACGAATTTCAACCATTAAATTTCAACCATTAAATTTCAACCATTAAATTTCAACCGTTGTGAGTCTACTGAGTGATCCATAAAGATTTGCTGACGCAAGATCGTTCTCATAATATCAGCGAGACTAAATTCCGAAACCCCAAATTTCTCACCCGGCCCATCCGCACCAACACCGCCTATATCTGCAAACGAAAATTTTTGTCTCTCAAATCTTGATGACCTCCAGAGAATTTCTCCGTACGTCCAAAGGCGGACATAACAGCGTGTTACAAGACAAAGCTGAGCCAAATTTGTAACCGCAGCCCTTTGAGCACAGGATTCTGCGCGATTTTTAGGAGGTCTCAGTAAGTTTAACTAGAGTCAGAAAAAATACCGACTAGAGCCGTAAAAATTTGCTATAGAGCAGAAAAAACACTTAACTTCATACTCAACCCGTCACCTAAGATGGTAGGAATATTAAGCGAATTCTAACGTTAAAATTCGCTTATAGATTAGGCGAGCAAGTCTTGAGGCGCTGGCATGGTGCAGTTTCATATTCAGCCAGATAGTGATATCCCGGCATCCAATCAACTTTACAATCAGATTTTGTTTGCGATCGCATCGCGGCAATTTCCGCCTGGGCATCGGTTGCCGAGTACCCGTCAGCTTGCCATGCAAACCGGTTTGCACCGCAACACCATTAGCAAGGTTTATCGCCAGCTAGAAGAGGCAGGCGTGGTAGATGCCCATGCTGGCTCAGGCATTTACGTTCGAGATCAAGGGCACGATGCCGTGGTGCATATCAAGTCGCCCTTGCTAGACCAATATCCTCTGGCACACAAAATTATTCAAAACAGCCTTGATGATCTGTTAAAGCAAGGCTGCTCCCTAGGTCAGGCACGGGAACTGTTTCTCGCAGAAATTGATTGGCGCTTGCGCTGTAGTGCTCAAGTTTTAGTAACGGCTCCCATGCACGACATTGGCAACGGGGAAGTGCTGCTGCGCGAGCTAGAACGAGCGCTGAACATTCCCATGCAGCTTGTGCCGATGGAAGAACTCAGCCAAATTCTGGATCAGACTCGCTCTAGCACCGTGGTAACAAGCCGCTATTTCATTGCACAAGCAGAAGCGATCGCAACCCCGCGAGCCGCGCGTGTCATTCCCATTGACATTTATGATTTTGAAAAAGAAATCCAGATCGTCAAAGAAATGTCGAAGGGAACCTGCCTAGGCATTGTGAGTCTGAGTTCTGGAACGGTTGGCGTTGCCGAAGTCATTATTCACAGTTTGCGCGGTGATGATTTGCTGGTGATGACCGCTCAAGTCAACGATAGGTACAAGCTCAATGCGATCGTTCGCAGTGCCCAAACGATCTTTAGTTTCGATGAGATTAGCTGTGCAACCGTGAAAGCAACGGTGTCGGCAGCACGGGAAGACATTATTCGTCCGCCCCGTGTGATTTGCTGCGAAAACTTTGTGGTCAGCAAGTCGGTCAGCCTGCTCAAACGAGAACTAGGATTGGAATAGCGACAAGCTAAAAAAACGTGAGTTCGATATAGATTATCTGCTTCGTTGTTCGGGGCTTCCCGGATCTGCGATCGTAGCAAAGGAACTCTGTCGAACTTACGTTAAAAAAGAGTCGGTCTTGCGCGTTTGGGTGAAGAGGTGGGCGCACGTCTAAGACTTCTGTTTCTTCACCCCTCGTTTCCCTCCGGTTTCATCTCCCTGCCTGCTTTTTCAACTCATTAATATAATTTTCAATGGAGTGATCTTTAAAGCGACGAGATAGGAATTGCAGGCTGAACCGGTTCCCTAGCCTGTATTCCTGATCCACATGGCGATAGCCCTGCCAAACTCTAGGGATTGCAGCCACAATATCCATCCCATACACAAACCGAAAACTATCAGGAATGCGACGGTTGAAAGACTCCACAAACCCATCGTTTCCGACCCTTGGCGCGCCAAACGTATAATTGTCGATCGCAAACTGACCAGAAAAATTGAACTGCAAATCTACCGTGCATAAGGTCGCCAATGCGCCACCCAAGCTATGTCCTGTAACCGTCACACGAGAAACATTGCGGCTTCTCAAGTAGTTGAAGATTTGATCGCGCACTGAGAAATAAGCAGTGACGAATCCCTTATGCATTTTTGCACCTGACTTACTTTCAGCGCCATAGGGATAAACTTGCTCTTTGTCTTGAACAATCTGTTCTTGAATGACTTCTTGCTTAAAATCAACTAATTCCTGCTTAAATTCAAGATTGGTTTCCCAATCGAGATCGCTGGTGCTACCTTGAAAGACGATGTAAATAGCGTTTCCTCCATCGGCAAAAACAGCACATTGAGTATCAGTATCTGCCTGACTAATTAACTCTGGCGTAATGCTAGGAAAGTCACTAAATCGAATGCTAGCAAAATCTTGATAAATTTCACGGGAAAGAATAGCGCACTGAAGGGCTTTAGAGTAATCCATTGTCGAAAATCTCCTGACTGAGGCAATCTATCAGAGTTTGTAGCGCAGAGAGATATGCAGGCTAGTCAGTTCGAGTCTGTATGGGTTGTACAGCTACTCTTTGAGCGGCGAGAAAATGTCGTGGCTCTTAACTTTAGCCTCATTCGCTCAGATTGAACGTAGAATTTTACCGAACGATTAGCAAACGATAAGGCTTGCATCTGGGTTGGCGATAAAAATTCTATTGTTGTGTACCTTGATTTTACTATCTCCGATTAGTAAAGCAGCACAAGAAAGATTAAGAACATGCTAATTTGGCTGCTGTGCCGCCAAGTGGGCACAGATATCGTGAGAATCCCATTGCAGTTCGGCAAGTAAGAGGGCGCTAAATCCGATCAGTGTGCCCGTCACCACAAATTGCCACGCGCCAACGTAAGGAAGAACTGCAATCCCTGCGAGGTGCAAGAGACCCATGAGCAGGAATGCCCGCGATCGCAGCTTCCAACTGCTGTAGAAGTAGCCGAGGGAATTTAAGACCAACCACAGGGCGCAAAGATGGGTCAGCAGGTATCCCCAGCCGAAAAAAATACTCAAATCGGTGATCACTAAGCCGCTGACCATCAGCAACACCCAAGCACCAACCACTTGGCTGATCGGTTCAATCATTTGCCAATAGTGCGATCGCTCCACCATCCCAACCGTGCCCGCCACCGTCAGCACCGACCAGAGCAGAGCTTGAAGGCTCCAATTGATGGGGGCAAACTGAGCCGTAAAAAAAATAATCGCAGAAATGATGCCCCACAGGAAACAAGCCTGATCGATGCGCGTGTAGAACGTCGAAATTAAAATTGTGTCGCCTAGTTGCCAATGGATGCGCCACAGCCCTGGTAGATCTTCGATTTCAAATGCCGATTGCTTGCGGCGCAGCAGGGGCAGGTCATCACTGAAAAAATTGTTTTTATTAAAAAGCAGGTCTTGAACCATCTTGTTAATACTACTTAACATTATTCTAAGCATACGATACTATTCCCTCTGGAGCCTACCTAAAAACCCAGATTGCGCGCACCATACTCTATGCACAAAATGAGTTCGGCATTGCTAACTCGGTTGTACGCTGCTTTTCCTGATGTAAGGGTCTAAAGTATGAGAGGCTTTTGCCCTTTTCCCCAAATCATCTACAGGCTGAGAATGTTTAATTAGTTAGCCGCGAGACGTTGATTAATCTGATCTGCCCAAGCTTGGTTTTGCTCAACAGTTAACACAATTCTTTGGTAAAACTCATTGGTTAATTCCAGCGTTAGATACCTGTCACCACGGGTGACGTACCAAAAATCTTTTCCCTGGGATGTGTAATAAGTTCCTGCTTTGATCAGTCCGGGAATGGCGGTTCCGGGAAGCCGAATTTCTCGCCAATCGCTTGACGGTTCCTCGGTTGTAGCGCGAACAATATGCGCGAGTGGAATGTGCAAATCGGCATTAAAGTAGAACGCCCAGATTCGCTCCCATGGGTCTAGATCAATTTTGAAATGAGTATCAGAAATAGATAGCAGCATGGCAACTCTCCTGCGTTTAGCGGTTGATATTAGGATGGGACAATCGACTCTTGTCGCGATCGCGCTTTCAAGATTTGCTGCGATTGCTCAATCAAACGGATTGCCGCTAATTGAGGCGATAGCCCCGTCACATCAACCGTATGAATTAGGGTATTTCGTCGCTGCAAATCGTACAAATACGTTTTGTCGTAATAGTTCAAGATCAGGTCAATCGCAGGGGTTAAACAACTTTGCCGAATATAGTCAACGGCTTGTTTGGCATGTTGTCCCCCTAACTTTCTGCTAATGCGCTCGGTGGCTGCCACCAACTCTTCAGGATTGGCTGAGCCGTACACGTCTAGCAGTATATCAATTCGTTCTTGACGCGATCGCACCATCTGGATAACGGGTGCTTTCATCATCTGATCGAACAGTTCATCGGGCACACGACACATCCCGATCCGCCGACTTTCCGCCTCGATCCACACCGGGCGAGTGGGGTCAAAGGTTGCCCATTGCAGCGCGATCGCATTTTCTAACTGCTCGGTTGTCGGCTGTTCTGGCAATCCCAATGCACCATAACTACTGCCCCGATGATGGGCAACGGCTTCTAAATCTAAAATTTGTTCTCCTTGCTCTGCCAAGGCATACAGCATCTGAGTTTTGCCCGATCCGGTCATGCCGCCCAGCGTCAAAATTTGCCGAGGGCAAGCACACTGCAACCGTACCCAATGGCGAAAGGATTTGTAGCCGTCTTTGAGCAGAGTTACCTCAAATCCTGCGGTTTCGAGGAGCCACGCCATGCTGCTGCTTCGCATACCGCCGCGCCAACAGTGGAGCCGAACGGCTCGATCGGGGGCAAGGTGCTTTGCCGTTCTGACAAACTCCACCATTTTTGGGGCAACGAATTCTAACCCAAGCTCGATCGCAGCGGCTTGCCCATGATGCTTGTAGCAGGTTCCAACTTGCGCCCGTTCGTCGTCTGAAAAGAGAGGAAAACTGGTTGCACCCTCAATGTGTCCCTGTTGATATTCTTCCGGACTGCGAGTGTCGAGAAGCACGGTTGAGCGATTAAGAAAGTCATCGACAGAGCAGCTTTGAGCCATGAACGGTAAGGGATAATTGCCGTGTGGTTAACGTCAACTTAATTATGAGATTTATTATTATGAGATCATTATGAGATCGTAACGGCTTCTACACCATCTTGTTTAGGATAGACAGACCCGATCGCCGTGCTGTGACAATATCCTGCCGCCTTTAAAGCGGCTAAACAGGCGTCTACCTGAGCCGATGGCACTGAGGCGAGCAATCCGCCAGAGGTTTGAGGATCAAACAGTAACGGAAATAGGGGATGAGACCGGAGCGCGGAATCGTTGGCAACCCACTGACTAGCGCGAAGATTTTGCGGATAAAGCGAACTAAAAATGCCCTGTTGAATGCAGTCTTGCGCTCCTTCCAACATTGGCACAGCCTCTAATTGAAGCGCGATCGCAACTCTAGATGCTTTCACCATTTCAACCAAATGCCCTAGCAGCCCAAACCCGGTGATATCGGTGCAGGCGGTTGCGCCGTGGTGCAGAAAGCAGGTTGCTGCGTGTTGATTAGAAGATATCATCGATGCGATCGCGCCATCGATCCATCGGGCTTTTGCTTTATGGCGCATCTCGGCGGCAAAGAGCGTTCCGGTGCCGATCGGTTTTGTCAAAATTAGAACTTGTCCGGGGTGCAGTCCATTTTTTCGGAGCAGCCGATCCGGTCGGGCAACCCCATTACAGGCTAAGCCAAAGGCAAGAGTTTCGCCCTCAATCGTGTGTCCACCAATCAAGACGGCTTGAGCTTGGTGAAGAGTTTTAACTGCGCCAGACAAAAGCTGATAGAGCGTTTCTTCTTGTTTTGGCTCGGTGGCGTAAGGCAGAGTTGCGATCGCAAGGGCACTCTGAGGCGTTGCTCCCATGGCGAACACATCGCTCAAGCTATGATTTGTGCTAATTTGCCCAAACAAAAATGGATCGCTCACTAGCGCCGGAAAATAATCGATGGTTTGCACCATGACGTTTCCCGATGGGATTTGCACCACTGCTGCATCATCTGGGTCATCTAGCCCCAGTAAAATATCTTCTCGTTTAGCATTGGGCAACTCATCTCGAATGCGTTGTAATACCCGTTCTAATATGCTGCTTCCTATTTTTGCACCGCAGCCTAGACACCTCATGGAAATAGGGCTAGCAGGAGAGGAGGGATGGATTGCGTCGTCTGGCGTCATCGTCTCTGCTAAGGTCGTGAAGCGATTCATAAATGCCCGATCGATCTGATCTTTGAGCGTCCACAACCAACGCCCATGAAGTCCCAAAATTCCATACGATGCGACGGCTGAGTCATCCCCTGTTCCAATCAGGCTTAGATAGTTTTTTTGGGGGCGATAGGGCTTTAGCGATCGCCCCCTCAAGGCATTTTGGAGATTCTCAACTAAGGGTTTCCCCTGCCGCACAGCAAACACTCCCGCCTTTGGTCGAGAATAATGGCTCATCGTGGCAATGTCTCCCGCCGCAAACACCTGGGAATGTGACACCGATTGCAAGGCATCATTCACCAAAATAAACCCGTCTGCATCAACCGTTAACCCCGATTGGGCAATCCACCGTGGAGCCGCCGCCCCCGTTACCCAAACCGTCTCATCGCATGGCACCGTTAACCCCGACGCGCAGAAAATTGCACCTTCTGCAATTCCTTCCACCGTTTCTCCTAGATAGAGTTGAATGTTGCGATCGCGCAAAAGATGCTGAAAATGCCGTTGCACCCATCGATTGTGGTTGGGTAATAGCTGCTGACCCCGGTGAAATAAATGAATTGTGAAATGCTGCTCGGATCGCTCTTGATATCGCTCTTGATGACGCAGCACTTCCTCTAAACGATGGTTCATATTCAAAGCAAGCTCAACGCCACCTGTGCCGCCTCCTACAATGCCAAGATTTAAGCTTGATGGCACGTTTTCACACAGGTGATACCACCACTCTAGAAACGCTGGAATTGGTTTTGCTCCAACGTGGTGTTTAGATAAAGGAAATGCTGGCGGTAATATTGGCGTACTGCCAATGTCAATCGATACGATGTCAAATGCGATCGCAGGATGATTGATGCATTGCACCCGATTGGTTGCCAAGTCTAGCCCGATGGCGCGATCGCAGATCAAAGTTACCTGTGCCGCTTGACAGAGCGATCGTAGATTAATGTGACATTCTTCGTGAGCATAAAATCCTGCGACATGCCCCGGCAACATACCAGAATACGGCGTATCTGATGGGTCGCTGATCAGCGTGATCCGTACGCCGGGGAGGGGATGCATTGCCAACGTCCGCAGCGCGATCGCGTGACTATGCCCGCCGCCAACGAGAACCAGATCTTTGGAAATGGGATGCGTCGATGAATTCATGTCTCTATCTTATTGAAGTTGACCTGAGATGCGATTGCGGTCACTACAAATCTGGCGTGGTGAAACAAAACGTGCACGGGGAAGAATAGGGGATATTCTGGTAAAAAATCAACTACGTGTAACCTGAAGAGTCAGTATGAAAACCCTGAAATTGATGACTGGTCTAGCTTCAGCAACATTAGTACTAGCAAGCTGTGGTAGCCCTCCTACCAACCAAGCCAACCAACCTTCCCCTATCCCTCAAACATTCTCTCAACCCACCGTTCCTGCTGCCCCTCCTGTGTTGCCATCCGTTCCAATTCAAGGCATGATTCAGGTTACAAATGGCTCAGCCCGAGTCGCTCAAATTTCGGCGGGAGGTCAGGCTTCAAATCCGAGTGGAGGCGATCGCGATCCTTTTGCGGCACTGCCTCCGGGCGACCTCAGAATCAGCCCCAGGATGGCGGCTCAACTCTTGGCAAAACCTACGCCGCCACAAAAGCTCACACAAAGTCAGCCCCAGCCCAAAGCGCAGTCTTCAACCAGTGCGTCGTTTCCCCTGCCAAAAGTACAGGTCAACGCTGTGCCTGGGGGTGTTCCAAACTCTGTGCAGACGGCAATCTTGCCCGCTCCTGCTCCGATTACTGCCCTTCCCCCGCTTGCGATCGCTGCCACTGCTTCTGCTTCCGTAAACGCGCTGCCAAACTCTGTACCAGTGACGCTGACGGCGTTAGCCGAGACCGTAACCATTACTGGCGTCCTGCAAGTGGGTGGAAAATTGACTGCGATCGTTCAAGAACCCGATGCTTCCCCTCGCTATGTGCAGTCTGGAGACTACTTGGCAAATGGGCAAGTTCTGCTCAAGCGCATCACCATGAGCCGGAGTGGAGAGCCTACCATCATTCTTCAGCAGAATGGCAAAGACGTGATAAAGAGTTTGGGCGCGTAACCGCCGCCAGGTCTTTCTTTTGAGAGAGAAGAATAGTCCGGAATTCTAGCGCTTATGCGTGAATTTATATAGTACAAAGGACATGCCCGTTTCGAGTCTTGGGCAGCCACATACTATGAAATATCAAGCAGCATTGTTGTCTGGAGCGGTTGTGCTTTCTGCGGCTATTGGCTCTGTCGCCGCCGTGACGTACTTTAACCGCAGTTCGCTACCCCTTACTGAGGACAAGTCTACATCGCCGACCACTGAGTTACAGCCCTCAATGCCGACCCAGCCTCGTATTCCGTCTGCGCCTCAGTCCCCCAGACCGGATGTTGCACCCTCTTCATCGGCAGAACTTACAAATTTTCCTCATTGGAAAATTAGCCTTACGGATGAGTCGGCTCAAGTGCCAGACTTTGCTCAATTTTTAGAGCGAGTTAAGCAAGCAGTGCGCGATCGCGATGCTC
The DNA here is from genome assembly GCF_010091945.1 of Myxacorys almedinensis A. Lineage (GTDB taxonomy): Bacteria > Cyanobacteriota > Cyanobacteriia > Leptolyngbyales > Leptolyngbyaceae > Myxacorys > Myxacorys almedinensis. The sequence goes on along the minus strand of NZ_WVIE01000002.1, from coordinate 66,546 downwards.
AATTTATTCGCAGTATCGTCACCCCTGAAACAAAGTTAGGATTTGGACCTGAGCGGACGATTAGCTACCTTAATCCCGAAAATCCTAAGTCTCCTTTCTGGGCAGATTTAGAGAAGGCGTTGGCGCTAGGCTGCACCAATGAGCGAATCTTCTTTTCGTGCCCAACCACTTTTCGCCAGTTTAACGGTGCGATTAAAGATGCCCCTGACGACCAAAAAGCTGTGGCTTACGAAACGTCCGTGATCGTAGTCGGCGAGAATGTGAATGTGCGATCGCAGCCCAATACTAATTCTCCGGTTGTGGCTCTGCTGACGAACGAGATTGTCAAGTTCGATCGCAATACCTTCAGAACAGCGATGCTCGACATGCCTGAAACGGTTCAACAAAGCAGTCTCAGCGCCTGGACTCCAGTGATTTTGCCCAACGACAAATCGGGTTATGTTTCAAATCGCTACGCTTACAACCCGCTAGGCTACCGGGTTCTGTTTGCCAAAGAAGACGGCAAGTGGATCATGCAGGCATTTGTCGTAGGCGACTAGCACAAAGAGTGAGCCAACGAAGGACTAGCCCCCCTCCCGTTTGAGCTAACAAATTTGAGGTCACAAAACAGACGCAGCATTTCTCTGCAAAACGTTCATCTTTGGCGCTACGAGTTGCAAGGGAGAGTTACGGCTGTTCAGCAGTGGGCAATTCAGGCTCCCACACCACACTTTTTTGATGGGGATCAGCCAAATTGGTTTGCTCTTGAATAATTGACTTTGCTTGACGAGGATCAAAGTAGCGGTTAAAGTCTGCTTTTACTTTTCCAACCCGTTCATGAGTTGTACTGACTTCAGATTGGATCTCCTTCAGCTTGGTCTGTTGGGCAGCACGGTAAGGAAGAAGCTGAATTAGGGCTGCGATCGCGGCTCCCGAAATCACAATATTCACCCCAATTTTGAGCGTTGCTTCAAAGGCAAGGGCTTGATAGTGGCGTTGCTGACGCTTTTGAGTAGCGTGAGGATTGGAACGAGGAGTTCTCTTGGGCTGCTGGGCAGGGGGCTTGGGTAAAGGCAGTGCGCTCATGGGTTCAACGGCGTGACAGCAAACAGAAAAATTGACTGGAAAGCAGTGCAAAATAAAGAAATAAACAGCAACTTCTAGACTCGCTCTACCTCGTTGCGTCTTGCTCGCAAAGCAGACCTGTTGCCCTTGAAATATCCATTCCACTAAATGAATTGGTTGGGTTGGATACAGAGCTAACCCAAAATCGCAAATTTGTGACGCAAAATCAAGAAGTACGGGTGAACTAAGCAGCTTTCCATCTTTCCTGTCTGGGTGTGAAACCCGGAGACTGACAGGAAACAAGTCTTGCTAGTTTACTCGGAGTTGGGAAAACGATCGCAAGTTTTTTGGGTCGTTTTTCTAAACCGAGAACCAAGGCAAATCAAGCTTCCTGCCAGGCTAGGCAAGGAACCTACTTGTACAGTTCGGTTGACAGACGGAAGGCGAGTATCCCCGGAATCAGGGCGACAACCAAAGCAACCAGGATTTGGGTATCCGATAAAGACATAGTTTTCAAACTCCTTATCTCAGTGTTATAGTTCCTCAATTTCAACCAAAATGCCCATTTCGGGAAGCCTTTGTAACAAGATGCAACAGAGGCGGCGCAAGAAAGAGATCCCAACAGATGGTGGGTTTGGTCAAACGATCGTTGCCCCCATTGGGGCGATGTGCCTCTAGCCAGTTTTTTATCTCTAGGTAGAATCTAGGATGAAGGGAGTAGGCTGAATAAGTAGGCAATCATGACATGATAGGTGTCTCTTATCTCGTGCTTACTTTGTTTTGACGTCGTAGAGTCTCAAATGCTAGATCAGTTATTCCATTTTCCCGATCAACTTAGCGCTCAAACCCTGCTGCTGTTGCCGGTTTTAGTAGCATTAGAAGCAGTGCTATCAGCAGATAATGCGATCGCGCTGGCAGCCTTAACTCAAGGGCTGCAAAATCCCGAACTCGAAAAGCGCGCCCTCAACATCGGCTTGGTTTTTGCCTACGTGCTTCGCATGACGCTGATCGTGTTTGCTTCGCGGGTGATTGGGATTTGGCAATTTGAGTTGGCAGGGGCGCTCTACCTGCTGTGGCTGGTGTTCCAATATTTCACCTCTAAGTCTGAAGTGGGGGACGAACAGCAGACTGAACCTCGATTTGCCTCGTTGTGGCAAGCGATCCCGGTCATTGCCATTACAGATTTGGCATTTTCTTTGGATAGCGTCACAACTGCGATCGCAATTTCTGATGAAACGTGGCTGGTTCTGATCGGAGGCACGATCGGAATTATTACCCTGCGATTTATGGCAGGTCTATTTATTCGCTGGTTAAAAGAATACTCCCACCTTGAAGATGCTGGATATTTAACCGTGTCTTTAGTGGGGATCAGACTTTTACTTCGCGTGATTAACGATAGTTTCGTGCCTCCAGAGTGGCTAATGCTTTCGATCATTGGCTTGCTGTTTGCTTGGGGCTTTTCCGAACGAAGCGTCGCTCAAGACGAGCAATTGGCAGTGACAGATGCCGCCGTTGAGTTTGAAGAAAGTCCGGCGGTGGAAGTTAAAGAAGAACGGTAGACAAAATGCTAGAGACAAAACGCTAGAGAAAAGGCGACTTAGATGAGAAGTCGCCTTCTGTCGTTGAGCCTACATGACTTGCCGAGCTAACCTTTGAGTTATTTAACCTTTGAGTTATTCGTAAATCCAAGCCGTGAGTGTAGGTTGCCAGTTGACTAGCTCTTCATCTTTGAACCACAGAGCAATCTCGCGCTGAGCCGTCTCGATCGCGTCGGAACCGTGAATCAGGTTGCGTCCGATGTTAGCTCCATAATCGCCTCGAATCGTTCCTGGCTCTGCGGTGAGAGGATTGGTTGCGCCGATCACTTTTCGAGCGGCAGAAACGACACCATCGCCTTCCCAAACCATGGCAATGATCGGTCCAGAGGTGATGAATTCGACCAAGTTGCCAAAGAAGGGGCGTTCTTTGTGAACGTCGTAGTGCTGTTCGGCTAACTCACGATTAACGCTCATAAACTTGAGACCAACCAGGGTGAAGCCTTTCGTCTCAAACCGTTTGATGATTTCGCCGATGAGTTTGCGCTGAACTCCGTCGGGTTTGATCGCTAAAAATGTGCGTTCCAAGCTGAGACTCCCAAAAAAATACTGATTTTTACACAGACCAGATTAGCCTAGAACGGAAGAAGGAGGACATTGAAAGCAGAGAGACAGGCTGCAAATTTTCGTTTGTAAGGAGCAGGCTACGTCTGATGTCTGCGGGCTTTGCTCGGCTAAACGAGGAGGGTGCTCTTCTACCTTCGGAATGACTTATCCAACGACGTGTCGCGACTTACTCCCATTCTGGTAGCAGTGCGATACACTGGCAGTCGATTGCATGATTACCACTGAGAGGAGCCGCAGAATGGGGCAACGTTCTACAACCGCTAAGAAAGATTTAGAAATTCTGAACCGTGAACCGATGCCAGAGGTGAACGGGCAGAAGGCTGTTAGTGCTCCTCTTGATGCGAAGCCAGATTGGACGATTGAAGACAGCGAAGATCTCTATCGAATTGAAGGCTGGGGCGATCCCTATTTTTCAATTAATGCAGCGGGTCATGTCACGGTTTCCCCCAAGGGCGATCGCGGCGGTTCTCTCGATCTGTTGGAATTGACCAATGCCCTCAAACAGCGCAATTTGGGCTTACCGTTGTTGATTCGGTTTTCAGATATTTTGGAAGATCGGATCGAGCGAATCAATGCGGCGTTTGCTAGAGCGATCGCACGGTATAGCTATGCCGGAATTTATAAAGGCGTCTTTCCGGTAAAGTGCAATCAACAGCGCCACTTGGTGGAAGATTTGGTGCGCTTTGGGCAGCCTCACCAGTTTGGGCTAGAGGCAGGGTCGAAGCCAGAGTTGATGATTGCCTTGGCGACGCTGAAGACACCGGGCGCGTTGGTCATTTGCAACGGCTATAAAGACAAAGAATATGTGGAAACGGCAATGCTGGCGCGAGGCTTGGGGAAAACGCCGATCATTGTGCTGGAGCAAGTTGAAGAAGTGGATTTGGTGATCGAGGCGAGCCGTAAGCTGGGGATCAAGCCGATTTTGGGAGTCCGGGCAAAGCTGAGCGCGAAAGGGATCGGGCGATGGGGCACCTCTGCTGGCGATCGCGCCAAGTTTGGGCTGACGGTTCCGGAAGTGATCGATACGGTTAATCGCCTTAAAGCGGCGGATATGTTGGATTGTCTTCAACTCCTGCATTTTCATATCGGCTCTCAGATTTCTGCCATTAGCGTGCTGAAAGAGGCGCTGCGGGAAGCGGGGCAGATTTATGTAGAGCTAAGGAGGCTGGGCGCGAACATGCAGTACCTTGATGTGGGGGGCGGCTTGGGCGTCGATTATGACGGGTCGCGCACCAATTTTCATGCGTCTAAGAACTACAGCACTCAGAACTACGCCAATGATGTGGTGGCGGCGATTAAAGATGCCTGCACGATCGCTGCTATTCCGGTGCCGACTTTGGTGAGTGAAAGTGGACGCGCGATCGCATCTCATCAGTCGGTTTTGGTGTTTGATGTGCTGGGAACGAGCGATGTGCCTTCTGACGAACCCGAACCTCTGCAAGAGGATGAATCGCTCACCGTTCGCAATCTCTACGAAACCTATAGCTCGATCAATGCTGAGAATTTTCAGGAGATGTTTCACGATGCCACTGAATTTAAAGAAGAAGCGGTGAGCCGGTTTGGGTTTGGGCAGTTGAGTTTGACTGAACGGGCACGGGCAGAGCGATTGTATTGGGCGTGCTGTCAAAAAATTCTAGCGATCGCCCGGCAGCTAGAATACGTCCCTGATGATCTCGAAGATTTAGAGAAGATCATGGCATCGATCTATTACATGAATTTGTCGGTGTTTCAGTCTGCGCCCGATAGTTGGGCGATCGATCAACTCTTTCCGATTATGCCGATTCACCGGCTGAATGAGGAGCCGACAAAACGGGCAACGCTGGCAGATCTCACCTGTGATAGTGATGGCAAGATTGATCAGTTTATCGATCTGCGAGATGTAAAATCTGTGCTGGAGTTGCATGATCTCAAACCCAATCAGCCTTACTACTTAGGCATGTTTCTCAACGGTGCCTATCAGGAAATTATGGGCAATTTGCACAATCTGTTTGGTGATACAAACACCGTTCATATTCACCTGACGCCTAAGAGTTACCAAATCGAGCATGTGGTGAAGGGTGACACGATGAAGGAAGTTCTCGGCTATGTGCAGTATGACGTTGAGGATTTGGTTGAAAGCATCCGTTTGCAAACAGAACAAGCCCTAGCAGAGGATCGGATTACGCTGCAAGAGTCGCAGATGTTGCTGCAAAACTATGAGCGCAGCTTGAGCGGATACACCTATCTGTCTTCTTGAGATTGCGGAACGGGGGATTGTCAAACGATTATCAAACTAACGGGCTTAGTTGTCTTCTTGAGCTTGGTAATCCCCTCCCATGGGGTTTTCAGAAATGACGGTCAAGGTAAGATAACAAAGCACATGTGAACCGTATCTGTGTGGGGGAAGTCCGGTGAGAGTCCGGTGCTGTGCCGCAACTGTAAAGAATGGAAGATGCTTTATCTCTGTTCTCAGCCAGAATACCTGCATTGATGCTTATTCACTCTATTTCCTGCGTTGCACAGGGAAAGGGACTTTAAATGTTGACTTTAACGCTGGATGATTTTGCTTGGGAACAAGCGGCGATCGCATCACTCTCACTTCTGCCACTTCCGATTCAGCGTCCGTTGCTGTTGATTGGGCATGGAACTCGTGACCATGATGGACGACAAAGCTTGATGGATTTTGCAGCGGCGTATCAAGCGATGGATCGGAGCCGCCCGGTGTTGCCGTGTTTTCTGGAGCTAACTGAACCGACTATTCAGGAAGGGGTAGATCGATGCGTGGAGCAGGGATTTACAGAGTTCTCGGTGTTGCCGATTTTGTTGTTTGCGGCAAGGCATAACAAGTTTGATGTGACGAATGAACTTGATCGCGCCCGACGACGACACCCCCAAGTGACGTTTCACTATGGGCGGCATTTTGGAATTACGCCTGGAATTTTGGAGTTGTGGCGATCGCGCCTTGCAGAACTGGATGATTCACCGATTCGGCGAGAAGATACGGTGCTGCTGTTTGTGGGGCGCGGCGCGAGTGACCCGGATGCGAATGGAGATGTGTACAAGTTAGCGCGGATGATCTGGGAAGGCAGCGGCTATCAGACGGTGGAGGTGTGTTTTATTGGGATTACGCATCCCCGGTTGGAGGAAGGGTTTCGACGATCGCAGCTTTATCAGCCGAAGCGGATTATTGTGTTGCCGCATTTCTTGTTTACCGGGACGCTGGTGAAGAAGATTTATGATGTGACGGCTCAGATGCGGGAGCGCTATCCAGAAATTGAGATTGTGAATCTGCCTGAAATGGGAATTCATCCTCAGTTGTTTTCAATTCTGCGCGATCGCGAGATTGAGACGCAGTTGGGACAGGTGGCAATGAATTGTGAGATGTGTAAGTTCCGGTTGGCGGCAGTGGCGAAGGGACAGGATCACGCGCACAATCATGGGCATGATCATCATCACGATCATCATGGGCATTCGCACGGGCATGGAAGTGTAGACCCTTACGCAAAGCTGTCTGACTATCATGAACGGATTTGGCAGGCTCCGTAGATAGCACAGATGTTTTGCCCTCGCCCTTAAAATCCCTATTCCACGGGGGAGGGTGAGGAAGAGGTTCCCTGATCGCTGAACGGGATAGATGCGGGAAGTCATAAGATAAACGCTAAGTCTTTCGGAATTTCGCCGATGTACTCTAGCGCCACGGCTCGATCGTTGAACTGTGGCATCAGATCGTAGAGGGGTTCGACATCGGTTGAGTGGGCGAGGACTTCGCCTTGAATCACATTGAGGTTTTCATCGATTTCGGTGTAGGCAATTAGCAGCCATTCATTTTGATAGTGCTGTTTCATGGCTTCAAACGTCATCACTTGTGGCATGGCTTAAATGCTCCAACGATCGCGCTACTGTTTTATTGTACTGACGGGATTGGAGCGGCGAAATTGTGCGATCGCGGTCTTCAAAATCAGGGGTTGCGGTGGAGTGAGTTAGGACGATCGCGAAATTCAATCAAAGCGATGCTGCATTGATCGAATCGTCGCTTGTCTGCCCTGCTAGGACATACAATAGCCTGTATCTAGTGGTGTTTCTGGATGCGTTGAACATGCGATCGAGAGAGCAAGTGATTCAAGAAATTGAAGGGATGCCAGATGATTTGCTGGATGAGGTGTTCGATTTTCTGAAGGTTTTGCAAACAAAGCATTCTCAGGAGAAATTTGAGGTGAGTGTGCTGAGTGAATCTGCATTAGCCAGAGATTGGCTCAGACCAGAGGAAGATGAAGCGTGGCAAGATTTGTAAAAGGCGATGTGGTTGTAGTTCCGTTTCCTTTCTCTGATTTGACGCAATCGAAGAAACGCCCGGCGCTGGTGGTTGCCGGGTTGCGCGGAGAGGATTTAATTCTGTGTCAAATCACCAGTCAGTCTATTTCTGATAATTATGCGATCGCCGTTGAGAACAGCGACTTCGCTTTAGGGAGTCTCAGGCAAAGGAGCAATATTCGTCCTAATCGTTTGTTTACAGCCGATCAACATATCATCTTGTCTAGGGTGGGGCGGGTAAAGGCTGAGAAATTAGATGAGGTCATTGCAAAACTGATTGGGATTTTGCAGCAGTGAATGAGGATAGCAGTAGCTTACGATCGCGGTCTCGATTCTCAATAAAACACTAATCGCATTAGCCGTCGGATGAATCGTTTAATTCGCTGCCAGAGTCGATGAAAAAGAGACGGACGCCGAACCAGATGCGGATGGGGTGGGGTCGATCGCTCCGTCTGCTGCATTTGCTGACGGAGTAGGGCTATGTTTTCTCGCGTAGTTTGCGTATTGGGATGATTGGTTCCTAGTGTTCTCTCGCACATCGCCAACGCTTGCCCGTACAACGGTTCTGCCTCGCTGTAGCGTCCTTGTGACTTGTAGAGAAGTGCTAAGTTGTTCAGGCTCCCTGCCACATCCGGGTGGTCGCCTTCAAACAGCCGTTGATACATCGCCAACGCTTGCCCGTACAACGGTTCTGCCTCGCTCAGCCGTCCTTGCGATTCGTAGAGAGCCGCTAAGTTATTTAGACTCGTTGCCACATGCGGGTGGTCGCCCTCAAACAGCCGTTGCCTCATCTCTAACGCTTGCCCGTACAACGGTTCTGCCTCGCTCAGCCGTCCTTGCGAACGGTAAAGACCTGCTAAGTTGTTCAGGCTCATTGCCACATCCGGGTGGTCGCCTTCAAACAGCCGTTGCTTCATTTCCAACGCTTGCTCGTACAACGGTTCTGCCTCGCTGTAGCGTCCTTG
>NZ_WVIE01000002.1:0-57985 GCF_010091945.1 Myxacorys almedinensis A | reverse complement strand
CGCCAACGCTTGCTCGTACAACGGTTCTGCCTCGCTGTAGCGTCCTTGTGAATCATAGAGACTTGCTAAGTTGTTCAAGCTCATTGCCACAGTCGGGTGGTCGCCTTCATACAGCCGTTGCGTCACTCTCAAACATTCCGCATACCAATATTCCGCTTCAGTAAAGAGCGCCTGTCCTGCACAAAATCGTGCTAGTCCGATAAACGTCCATGTCAGATCACTTCCTTCCAATCCTTCTGTGTAGCACTCTGCTACTTCTTGAACATGCGATCGTACCCCCGAAAACCGCTCAATTCGCTCCGTTGGTGGGTTATCTGGCATTTGACTTGCGATCGCTATCATCACCGACACAAACGCCGATCGTAACGGTGCTTCATCTGCGGTTTTAACCGCCTCCGCTTCCTGTTCTTGCAAAAACTGCCGAATCAACGGATGCAATCGACACACCCAAGGAGCATCCTTTTCAATCTGCACCAGCGACGCATTCTCCAACCGTGCCTTCAGTTCTCCTAGCGAATACGCCTCTCCTTCCACACGCTGCATCATCGCTTCCGCCAGATCCCACTCAATCCAATCGAGCGCGAAGTAACTCAGCAATCGGGCAACCTGTTGTTCACCTGCATCCAACATTTCCCACGTCAGCATAAACGCCGCTTTCACGCCCAACTCGGCGGTTATTTCATACTGCGGCGATCGCTCCAGTGCCGAATCTTGCATTCCTTTTTGCTGCAATCGTTCCACCATTTGCGAGAGCGTCAGGTGTCGGTCTTTCGCTAAATAGGTTCCAACGAGTTCAATTCCTAACGGCAAATAGCCCAGTCCCTTACACAGTTGGTCTGCGGTGTCTGGATCGTTGGCGACTCGTCCCTGTTGCTCTAACGTTGCCAGCAGCGATCGCGCCTCTTCCGGTTGCAACACCTCCAGCGCGATCGTCGGAAAGTTTGGCAGTAAATTTTGTTGGCGCGTTGTCACCAGCACCCGAAACCGAGCCTCTTTTGGGCAATACGATCGACACTTCGCCCACTCGACCACATCATCCAACACCACCAGCGTGATGCCATCCGACAACCAATGCCGCCAACACCACCCCACCAACTCATCCAGATTCGAGTATCGCTCTTTCGCTGCCTCCAATCCCGCTAATTTCAGATCGAATTCTGCCTTGAGAATAATTTGAGTCGCTAAATCCCCCGATCGCGCATTCAGCCAATAGATGCCGCCGGGATAATCTGCCTTATGTCGAGTCGCATACTGCACCGCTAACTGCGTTTTACCCACGCCCCCCATTCCAGCAACGGCAGAAATCACCGCACCTTCCGACGACGTGAGAAATTGATGCAGTTGAACAAGTTCGTCTGTGCGTCCTACAAAATTGGGAGACGCGATCGCAGGAATTTCATATAACGGCGGTACTTTGTCGGAGCCGGATGCCGACGGCTTCAGTCAAAAATTGATTTCTTGCTTCCCAATTGTGACGGGCGCATTGTACACATTCGCCGCTTTGTGCACGAATGAGTTAACGATCTGCTGCCCTTGCGGTTGAGCCTGCATCGCTTGCATCACAGCTTGAATGGCTGCTGCAATATCTGAGTCGGTTTTTGCTAACGTCTCGACTTCTACGATCGCATCCCGATACTCTGGCGTTTCTTCACCCGCCTCAAGTGCTTTTGCTGCGCCGGGTCGCTTCTCCCACAGCAGTTTTGCCAATCTTCCACCCGCGTCTAGCGTTCCTTTCCCCAACGTTTTACCAACTTCTTTAAACGTTTCACTAAAAACCAAGGTTGCGATCGCAGCAGCAGTAAATGATATTGGTTCCACCATCACGACTCCGTGTAAGGGCTACATCTTTTCTACCTCAAGAATCAATGTTGTTCCGCAAATACTCAAAATTTCTACAGAGAGCCGCAATGCTGATGGAAAAAGTGCGATCGTTTGATGTTGGGTAGCGATCGTTGCAAATCAAAACAGGACAATTCCTAGCGGAAGTGCGATCGCTCGATGTTGGTTCGCGATCGCTTCGACTTAAAACAGGACGATTCCGATCTGAAACAGGACAACTCCTAGTTCAAACAGGATGATTCCTACTCAAAACAAGAGCGAACACTCTGTAAAGCGAAGCTCTCGCGATCGATCACCCATTGAAAGCATTACAAATCCGAGCCGTCCAACAATTTCCGCCTCAATAGGGTGTAAATTTGCCATCAGACTCGTTCTACTAAAGAAGTTACCCCTTCACTTCACCACTGCCCATGTCAAAAGAATTTCAGGTCGGCTCCAAAGTTTGTCTGATTGCGTCGCCGCCTTATGTGAAAACGGCAGACACAGTACCAACCCTACGTCCGTCAACCATCATTCAAGTCGGAGAAGAAGGAATCGTTCTCGATCGTCGCCCCGGCGGCTATTGGGTCATTCGGTTTAGCAACGGTTCCTTTCTGCTCGATGATCAATACCTGGAAGCCATGGATTGACACCCAACCCAAAAAAAGAGCGCTTCAGACCTGCCGAGCGCTCTTTTTTTAGTGAAATTCTCTACCGTAGGACTTAACCCCTATCGCTTAAAGTCTTTCAGCCATTCGCGCAACTGCTCAGACGCAACATCGCGACCACCCAGACCAAACGAAATGGCAATTGCCACTGCGATCGCACCTAGCAACAGACCAAATGCCAAGTTAACAATATTCGGCGCAATTCCCATCTGCTGAAGCGCCATCGCTGTTACCAAACCAATAATCGCAATCCGCGCTGTTTGCCCCAAAATCTGCGACTGCCGCGATCCAGAACTTGTGATGAGGCTGTATGCCAGATTTGCCAGATACAAACCCACCGCAAACACAACCAAACCCACTAAAATTCGTCCAAAGATCAGCAGCAACCCACTCACGATCGCCGTCAATGCCGGAATATTTAGAATATTCGTCGCGGCAACCGTCGCAAACAGCATAATGCCAACCAACACCACAACCCCTGCAATATCCGAGGGCGATCGCACCGACGACTTTCTCACATCGGTATCTTGAATGATCGTTTCTCCGGTGGGAAATTCGGTATCGTACTGAGTCGGCGGAACTCTCGGCGTGTAGGGAGCCGATTGCAACCCCAGCCAATAAAACACATTGTCAAACCCAACGCTAGACAAAATGCTAGAAACCAAATCGGCGATAAACTTACCGATTACATAAGCGATCGCCAGAATTGCCGCCGCCGTAAAGATAAGGGGCAACGAATTGAGAATCTGATTGAGCATCGCTGTTGCCGGTCCCGAAATCGCCGGAATCTGCAATGCATCCAGCGCTGCCGTTGCCGTCGGAATTAAAATCAGCACATATACGATCGTGCCAATCAGCCACGAAAGCGTCCGTCCCCCAGTCGCCTGACCAATGCCAAACTGAGATCCCAACCGATCCGTTCCAGTTGCCGATAGCAAGTTGGTAACCACGCCTCGCACCACGCGAGCAATCAACCAACCGATCGCCCCAATAATAATTGCCTTAATAATGTTCGGCAACGCTCCCAAAATCTCGTTCAGCAGATTCTGTACCGGCAGAAGCGGACCTTGCAGATCTAAAACGCCCAAAATTAGGGGTAGAAAGAATAGAAAAACGAACCAATACAGCGCATTTCCGAGCGTCTCGCTTAAGAGAAACGAGTTAGTTGCTAACGGGTCGTCGCTCTGTCCGGCGATGCGCTCATCTAGCCCAAACGAGTGCGACATCCGAATAACGACCGTTTTTGCTAACGTTGCCACAAGCCACGCCACGGCAGCCAAAATTGCCGCCGAACCCAAGCGCGGCAGAAACGCAAAAATCTGATTGAGGAAATTATTGAGAGGTTGCGAAACCGTCGTTAGATTCAGAACATTGAGAAAGGCAACCAGTGCCAGGATCATAATGATCCAGAATACGATCGAGGCAATCAAGCCCTCAACATTGAAGTCGGTGGGTCTGCCTGAGTTTCCGGTTGCCCAGCTTGCAATCCGGTTGTCAACGCTTGTTTTTTTGAGCAAGCTCCGCACAATACTTGAAACAACGCTGGCAATTAGCCAACCCAGCAAGAGAATTGCGATCGCGCCAATAAGATTGATGACGACATTACCAACATTTGCGCCGAGTCCGGGGAGGTAAGGGACTGAATTGGGGGGCAGGGGGGCTTCTGCCGGAGCCTGCACCAACACCGGGTAAAATCCTGGCGGTAGATGCAGCCCTGGAGCAGAGCCAAAACTTTGCCAAAGTTCGTTCATGGTGATCTAGTTAGCCTCTATCTATTGAATTAAACAAGTAAACAAGATGTGAATTAAACAAGATGCACAAACGCTACTTTTGGGAAAGTAGCCGTCTAGAATCGACTAACTAGCTTGTACATCAACTTAAGATACAAGTGTCGCTCTAGAGTGCGCGAAATAATCGAGCAAAGTAGGTTGCATCCTTAGAGTACTGCTATCTTTAGTTAGAGAAAAGGCTTCAGAAACACTTTTTTAGTTTTCAATGAGATTTGGCAACAACGCTAAGATGGCTCCTTTCGCCCTAACTATCGACTGAGTTGCTAAAGTTACGATGCCTAGTGACAATGGCATGACTATTTATAGTATTTCCTCATGCTAAAGATATATTTCTTGAGCAGAAGATAGGCTATCTTACAGGACAATATCTCCAGTTAGAAGTTTTATATTTTTGGTTAACCTTTGCTAAATCCCTGACTTTTTATCCTGGAGATGATTGACGAAAATGTCAAATCTAGAAGTTTTTGAACACTCTATCTTAGTCAATGCAACTGCCACGATCGTAGAGCAATGTTTTACAGATTTAACCCTGATGCATCGCTGGTTAAATCCGGCACTTCGGTGCGAACCAGTGGATAGTTGGTCAACAGATATTGGGGCACAAAGCCGATTTGTGATTCAAATTCCTGTGTTGCAACCGGCACTCAAAATTATTGTAATTGAGCGAGAACCGGGCTTAGTTGTGTGGCAATTTGAAGGATTTTTTAAGGGGTGCGATCGCTGGGAATGCCAACCCGAATCTCAGGGCACTCGCTTGCTCAATCGGTTTGAATTTGAGATTCCGAATCCCTTGATCCAATTTGGCTTTCACCAATTTGCCGCAAAATGGACTGAGGCAGATATGCAAGCTCAATTAAAACGGCTAAAACGAGTTGCAGAAAGCGTTCAACAGGGGCAATGAAACCAACGTTAGAAACGCGCTAGAAACGCTAAGAGAAGCTTTCGATCCGTGTCAGCAAATTTTGCACGATCGCTCGATCATCAGCAGCAGGCATAATTGCCAAATACGCTTCTAAATCCTGTCGAGCTTCGATCCAACGGTCAGTCCGAAAGTAGATCACGCCGCGATCGCGCAGTTCAAACGGGGCTTCAGGAAAGAGAATCAAAATCCGCTCGATCGTGGATAAGCAGGCATTAATTTCCCGGCGATTGAGATAAATATGTTTTAGATTTGTCAAAATTCGGGCGAGAAATTGGCGATTTGTGACCGCTTCTAAAAACGTGGGTTGCATCTCTACAGGCTGCCCATACATTTGATTTAGCCGATGCTGACAATCTTGCATAAATAAAACCTCACCCTGATGAAACGGATCAACAAATAGTTCCATTTCCTCTACCTCCGGGCGAATGAGAAAATGTCCCGGCATGCCAATTCCGACCATCGGAAAGTTTAGTCGCTTTGCGATCGCAAGATAGACTAACGACAATGTAATTGGGATTCCGGTTCGTCGATCGATCACCTCATTGAGAAAACTATTGCGGGGATCGTAATAGTCTATTTGATTGCCAGAAAAATTTAGATCGGTATAAAGGTGGTGATTAATTGCTTGCACAAGCCGCAGAGGGTAGAGATTTTCAGGCAATTGCTCCCGAATAGTTGCCGCGATCGCATCGAGGGTATTTAAGTATTGATTAACCTCTAAATTTGGATTAGCTTCCTGAGCAATATAAAGCGCAGCTTTCTCAAGATCGATCTGCTCATCGGGTTGCCGTACTTCGTTAAAAAATCGCTGTCGAGCAGTTGAAAATTCCATAATTTTTAGTCCTCTAAATAGTCACGACCCGACCCATATTTCCACGCTTCAAGTTGGCGATTCCAGAAATATTGCTGGGTCGGAGATAACCGTTTTATCCAGGATTGTAGCGATATGCCAATCGGATATAGCCCAGCATAAAGCGCTAGATTTGCAAAATGCATCATCCAATCGAGCAGATTTGTTAGCCCAACTTGAGGCAGAATTCTTAATATCAATCCTGGATGTAAAACTCCTGTTTTCAACAGCGTTTGTGTTAAAGGTACAAACTGCACAACATCTTGCAAAAATGGTTTAAGAATGTGATCCCCAGATTGCGCCATTTCGTTGAATACGGTTGTTAATAGCTGGTTAATTTGGTTTGGCGGCACAGTTTGATTCCTGCCAACACTCATGGCTCGTTGAAATAACCATGTGACTGAAAGATTAGGCTGATAAGGTTGCAATAGTGACAAGGCTTGATGGTTCAAAACCTCACATTCCAAAGCCTCATGAACTCCTTGGGACAAGCGTTTGAGATGACGTACCATTGCTCCAAAGCCACCAAAACTTAAGGGAGATTGACTACCGCTACTATCTCCAACAGGTAGTATTCGATTCCAGGATAGATTTAACGGACTTTCGCGGTAACACGGAAAAAAACCGAATAATGCTCGTTTCCAATGAAGTTGAGAAAGCGTTATGTTCTGATATTTGGGAAGCAAGCGCAAATATTCTTCAAAAAATTCTTCGATCGAGATGCGATCGCGATCGGCATTCAAATAGGTGAACATATAAGTTGTTCTTCCATCTCGCGCTGGAAATGCTTCCCAAAAATACTGACATTGATTTTGGATCGGCGTAAAAGAAGTGATGAGATCCCCAGAATCGTTTTTAGGAAATCCTGTGGCGCACGTTCCAACAACAAGACAGACGGCATCCGGTTTTTTACCTCGTCTTGCTTGCCGGACGATTGGTGAAAAATGTCCCATTGCATCAAGCAACAGTCGCCCATGAAAATCATTTCCTGCCTTCACAGTGACTCCGTTTGGATGCACTGTCACTTGTTCAAACGCAGTATTTTCGATTAGTATTCCACCCGTTTCAAGAAACCGTAATTTTAATATTTCGAGCAAATAAACCGGATCGATACCAACGTTTAGAACATCTTTGACCCAAATTTCTGACTCTTGAGAAAAACTGATGCGGACGGGGTTAAATTCAGTTGCGATCGCGCTTTCTAACTCCGCTTCTGTCAACAATCCCAATTCCACAAATACCTTCAGTTCTTTGCGAGAAATATTCCACTCTTGATCCCGCCCTCGCAAAACTCCTCGCTCGATCAGCGCCACCCGCCACCCCTTTTGCGCCAGTGCTGCCCCGATCAAAATTCCGAGAGTGCCCCCCGAAATAATCACATCCCACTCCACGATCTCTAAAAGTTGATCGCTTTCTTGCACCACGGTTGGAACTGTTAAGGCTCCTGTTTGCATAGATTTCCACAGCCCATCTGTCCGCCGCAACTGTGCCAACGCATCGCCCGGAATCTGAGCTAGAATCTCTTCGGTCAAGGTCATAACGCCAGTCATAACGGTTTCTAATGGTTACGGTAGCGCACTTACGGTTCCTCAAGACTCAATCTTCTGTCAGATGGCTTGAAAGGCGATCGCGGCGTTTTGACCGCCAAAGCCAAAGCTCAAGCAAAGAACATTCCGAACCTGTGCAGTTTGAGCGTTTCTCACAAATGCCAAATTAAAGTCAGTTTGCTTTAGCCCAACATTCGGCGGTAAAACTTGGTGCCTCAGCGCCATTAGACAAAACGCCGCGCCCAATGCGCCTGACGCTCCCAGCGTGTGTCCTGTCGATCCTTTCGTCGAACTGACGCAGATTTGCGGCGAAAACAATTTTTGAATTAAATGAGCCTCGTTTTGATCATTGAGTTGAGTTGCGGTTCCGTGAGCGTGAATATAGTCGATGTCTTGAGGCGCTAATCCACTCCGAGTTAAGCACTGCTGAACGGCTGCGATCGCGCTTCCACATCCCGGTTCTGGTGCGCTGACATGATACCCATCTGCCGTTAGCCCAAATCCCAACACTTGCCCGTAAACCTGTGCTCCTCGTTGTTTTGCAACGTCCGCCGACTCCAGAACAAAGATCGCACCGCCTTCGCCTAAAACCAAACCCTCGCGATCGCGACCAAACGGATAGGCACCTGTTCTCGCTAATGCACCCATGCGCTCAAATCCAATCAACGTCAAGGGTGTGATCGGGGCTTCCACCGCTCCCGCGATCGCCCGTTCCACTTCCCCCCTGCGAACTAGTTCTGCGGCTCGAACAATTGCCCACAAACCCGTAGCACAGGCTGCCATGGGCGCAAACACCATCGCCTGAGTTTGAATGTGTTGCGCCACTGCGATCGCGGCTGCATTCGGCAACGTGTTAAGCCAACCGCACAAATTCTCCGGATTCGTAGTCAGTTTCTCCCACTGTGCCTGATTGCCCCGGCTCGACCCGATGACCACGCCACACTCAGGGAATGGAGGTTCAAGGTTCGCATCGTGCAGGGCATCGTGCAGGACACGTTCCGTCAAGCTCAAGAAATCGGTTGGATAAGCTTCGATTAACGCTAGAGGATGCGGCTTTAAATGGGAGAAGGGTTGGCAGAGACGAATGCCGGAGCGACCCTCTACCAACCCTGTCCAGGTTTGCTCTAAATGACCTAACGCCGAAATCAGCCCAATTCCAGTGACAACAACATCCATTTACGGGGTCGTTGTTGGACTTGCGCTAGAAGGACTTGTCGCACCCACTTTGAGATTCTCGATTCCTTGCGTTACCTTGGCAGACTCGATGCGATCGCCCTGCTGAATCTTATCGACAACATCCATTCCTTGGGTCACTTTGCCAAACACAGCATAGTTGCCATCTAGAAAATTTAGATCTGCCAGGGCAACATAAAACTGAGATGAGGCAGAATCAGGAAACGACGATCGCGCCATTGCTACCGCTGCACGGGTATGCTTTAGCTTTGGCTTAACTCCGTCCAGAGTTTTTCCATACACAGGTTCATTGGCATTTTCTGGCTCGATCTCCAACGGAATATTGCGAGGCTGAGATGTTGCCGGATCAACATAGCCACCTGTTCCTAGCTGCTCGATCGGAAAATTCGGATTTTTTCCTTGAGGGTCGCCCCCCTGCACCACAAAGGGCTGAGGCTCACGCACAACCCGGTGAAATACAAGCCCATCGTAGACTTTCTTTTCTACCAAATCGACAAAATTACCCGCCGTGATTGGGGCGTCTGCGCCATATACCTCGATTGTGATCGGCGATCCTTT
This sequence comes from Myxacorys almedinensis A, assembly GCF_010091945.1. Classification (GTDB taxonomy): domain Bacteria; phylum Cyanobacteriota; class Cyanobacteriia; order Leptolyngbyales; family Leptolyngbyaceae; genus Myxacorys; species Myxacorys almedinensis. Next base: position 48,638 of record NZ_WVIE01000002.1, on the reverse strand, counting down.
CACACTCATCACCACTGTTGCGTTCCCGTCTAAGCGAGGTAAAGCAGACTGAGGCGCGCTAGCCGTAACCGTCGGCGTGGGGGTAGCCGTGGGCGCAGCAGAGCCTGTGGGCGCGGCAGATATGCCATCTTGGGCGTTGCAGCCTGTAAGCAGCAATGCGGCACCTACAGGCAACGCAAAAACTGTCACTGCAAAAGTGGAGAAAAGCCAATTACGGAATTCTGTCTGCATGTTCATGTACGTTGTCCAACAAATCACCTAAATATATTACGCACGATTGCTCAAACGATCTTGCTTCCCTATAGGCAAGTAAGCGCTGCCAAAGCTACCTGTCAACCCAATTTCACCGGGAACTCAGCAACCTTAGAGCAGCATTAGAGTCCTTCGAGGGGCACACTAAGAAATCGGGCAAGCTCAGCCGCCTGATTTTCCAACTCCGAGAGCGCCATCGGCTGCCCCACACGGGTTAAAGGAATATCTCTCATTCCTTTGATTCTGAGATAGAGCGATCGCCGGGGGTTAATGCCTTCTCTCAGGGTCACTTTAACGGCTTGCACATCGGTAATTTTTGATTTGAGTTCAATTCTTCGGCTCTTTCCAGGAAACCCCCAACGAAAAATCGTAATCTCGCCGGTCTCTTTGTTAAATTCGTTGTAGCCGCCTCCCAAGTCCCACGCGATCGTGAGCCAAAGATAGAGCGCCAGCAAAATGCCTGCTGCTCCATAAAATCCCATGGCAATGCCCTGAGGAATAAATACAAGTTGAGTTGGGTCGGCAAACGGTAGCAGGTTAACGCTTGTGTAGCTCGAAACAGAGGCGAGGGCAAACCCGGTAGCGCCAACTGAGACAATGCTTGCCCACCAATAGTTGCTAAACCGTCTAGAACCTAAAATCTGCTGTCGTAAAACAGGCGTATCAGTAGAGGTGGTCTGTGCCGTCATAAAATTACGATTACCTTAAGAAATTTTAAATGAGACCGCAAAAAGCAACGATTTATCTCGATATAACCTCAATCAGAGACAATTAAAGACCTCCAACCCAACCGTTCATCCTGCAAGCATCTGCATTTAACAGCACAACTAGTATAGTACTTGAAACGTTTCGCAAGCGCTTGTAAACATGAGCAGAATTACTTATCACGCCTGGTTTTTTCTCAGAAATTAAAGACGGAATACAAATCCTGCAATGCCTTGTTTGATAAAGGGTTGGCGTTAAATTTCATAAAAAGTTTGCTGAGACCACACGTTTCGCTTTGTAAAAAATCTGATTTCTCCTATTATATATAGACATATAAACTCGTTCACTCTAGATATTCTGCACTTTTAAGTATCGCTAGAGGATTAACCCCATGACCATAGCAGTAGGGCGGGCACCGGCTCGCCAAGAATGGTTCGACACCCTAGACGACTGGCTGAAGCGTGACCGATTTGTGTTTGTCGGCTGGTCTGGCATCTTACTGTTCCCCTGCGCCTTTCTAGCGCTGGGAGGGTGGATGACCGGCACCACCTTTGTGTCCTCGTGGTACACCCACGGACTGGCATCCTCGTACCTCGAAGGCGCCAACTTCCTCACCGTCGCCGTCTCCACCCCCGCCGACAGCCTTGGGCACTCCTTGCTGTTGCTGTGGGGCCCAGAAGCCCAAGGCGACTTCACCCGCTGGTGTCAGTTGGGTGGGTTGTGGACGTTTGTTGCCCTGCACGGAGCGTTTGGGCTGATCGGCTTTTGCCTGCGGCAACTGGAGATTGCGCGCTTAGTTGGCATCCGACCCTACAACGCCATCGCCTTTACCGGACCGATCGCCGTGTTCACCAGCGTCTTCTTGATGTACCCGTTGGGACAGTCGTCGTGGTTCTTTGCACCGAGCTTTGGCGTCGCCGCCATCTTCCGGTTCATCCTGTTTGTGCAAGGCTTCCACAACTTCACCCTCAACCCGTTCCACATGATGGGCGTGGCTGGCATCCTCGGCGGTGCCTTGCTGTGTGCGATTCACGGGGCAACCGTGGAGAACACCCTGTTTGAAGATGGCGATGGGTCGAACACCTTCCGCGCCTTCAACCCGACCCAAGCCGAAGAAACTTATTCGATGGTGACGGCCAACCGATTCTGGTCGCAGATCTTCGGGATTGCCTTCAGCAACAAGCGGTGGCTGCATTTCTTCATGCTGTTTGTGCCGGTGACGGGCTTATGGATGGCGTCGGTGGGCATCATCGGGATCGCGCTCAACCTGCGGGCGTATGATTTTGTCTCTCAGGAACTGCGAGCGGCAGAAGACCCTGAGTTTGAAACCTTCTACACCAAGAACATTCTGTTGAATGAAGGTATCCGGGCCTGGATGGCCTCCCAAGACCAACCCCATGAGCATTTTGTATTCCCTGAGGAGGTTCTCCCCCGTGGTAACGCTCTCTAATGGTTCATTTGCAGGCAACCGCGATCAAGCATCCTCTGGATATGCTTGGTGGTCTGGTAATGCCCGTTTGATTAATCTGTCTGGTAAGCTGCTGGGCGCTCACGTTGCCCATTCAGGTCTGATTGTGTTCTGGGCTGGAGCAATGACTCTATTTGAGGTTGCTCATTTCATTCCTGAAAAGCCCATGTATGAGCAGGGACTGATCCTTTTGCCTCACCTCGCAACCCTTGGATGGGGCGTAGGTCCGGGCGGCGAAGTGATCGATACCTTCCCATACTTTGTAGTTGGTGTTTTACACCTCATTTCTTCTGCGGTGCTGGGACTTGGCGGCATCTATCATGCTGTCCGGGGTCCTGAAACGCTTGAAGAATATTCGTCCTTCTTCGGCTATGACTGGAAGGACAAAAACCAGATGACTAACATCATCGGTTATCACCTCATTTTGCTAGGTTGTGGCGCGCTGTTGCTGGTTGCGAAGGCGCTGTTCTTCGGCGGTGTGTATGATACTTGGGCACCCGGTGGTGGTGATGTCCGGGTGATTACGAATCCGACGTTGAATCCTGCGATTATCTTTGGCTATTTGCTGAAAGCACCCTTCGGTGGCGAAGGCTGGATCGTCAGCGTAGACAACATGGAAGACATTATCGGGGGTCATATTTGGGTCGGTTTTATCTGCATTGCAGGTGGGATCTGGCACATCTTGACCAAGCCATTTGGCTGGGCACGTCGCGCGTTAATCTGGTCGGGTGAGGCTTATCTCTCCTACAGTTTGGGTGCGCTGTCTCTGATGGGCTTTATCGCGTGCCTTATGGTGTGGTACAACAACACGGCTTATCCCAGTGAGTTTTATGGTCCGACGGGTCCGGAAGCCTCTCAGGCTCAAGCGTTGACCTTCTTGGTGCGCGACCAAAAGCTGGGCGCTAATGTGGGTTCTGCTCAAGGTCCGACTGGTTTGGGTAAATACTTGATGCGATCGCCGACTGGGGAAATCATCTTCGGTGGTGAAACGATGCGCTTCTGGGATTTCCGAGGTCCTTGGCTGGAGCCCTTGCGTGGTCCTAATGGTCTGGATCTCAACAAGATTCGGAATGACATTCAACCCTGGCAGGCGCGCCGTGCAGCGGAGTACATGACTCATGCTCCGTTGGGTTCGCTCAACTCGGTGGGCGGCGTGGCTACGGAGATTAACTCGTTTAACTATGTGTCTCCTCGCGCTTGGCTGGCTTGCTCTCACTTTGTGCTTGGTTTCTTCTTCTTGATTGGTCACCTGTGGCATGCGGGTCGTGCCCGTGCCGCTGTGGCTGGTTTTGAGCGAGGAATTAATCGCGAGAGTGAACCTGTGCTATCGATGCCTAACCTTGACTAGTGTTTAGCACGTTAGTTTAAAGAAAGGCTCCTACATGTAGATACATATGTAGGAGCCTTTTTTGTTGGGTTCAACTGGGTGGAGGTTAGTGCCGCTCTAAAAGAAGGGGTGCAGCGCTGATCTAAGGGATTGAAGAGTCTGCTGCTAGAACGGTTGGGCGGTTGTCAGAGAATAGGTGATGGAGATTGACCACATTGCCAATCACCGCGATCGCAGGGGCAGTAAACCCTCGTGCTTCTATCTGCTGAGCGATCGTTGCAAAGGTGCCGACGAGTTCTTCCTGTTCTGGACGAGTGCCCCACCGCACCAGCGCGATCGGCGTTTCTGCGCCCAAGCCTGCGGCTTCTAGCTCAGCCAGAATGTGAGGCAAATTGTGAATCCCCATGTAAATCACGATCGTTTCAGACCCGTGAGCGATCGCTCGCCAATTCACCGCCGGACGATACTTTCCTGCCTCTTCGTGACCCGTGACAAAGGTGACTGAAGAACTGTATGCCCGGTGGGTCAGGGGGATACCTGCATAAGCACTCGCGGCAATTCCAGAGGTGATGCCCGGAACCACTTCTACCGGAACGTTGGCAGCGATGAGATCCTGCATTTCTTCGCCGCCCCGACCAAAGATAAACGGATCACCGCCTTTCAGCCGCACCACGATCGCAGATGTCTTTGCCTTATCGATCAAAACTTGGTTAATTTCCACCTGTGCCATAGAGTGGCGTCCGCGTCGTTTGCCAGCATCAATCCGTTCGGCGGCAGGGTTGATCATCGCCAAAATGGGCGGGCTGACCAGCGCATCATACACAACGACATCGGCGCACTCTAGCAGCGCTTTTCCTTTGAGGGTAAATAAACCCGGATCGCCCGGTCCAGCCCCTACAAGGTAAACTTTTCCGACACAAGAGGTTGAGATGATGGGTCTAGAATCAGTAGTGTTCATGAAAACGGGCGGGTATGAATATGCAACGTTTGCTCAGCCTAAACAATCACTCTACGGAAAAATGCAGTCTCAACTACCGATTGTCGAAATGAACAATAAAGCAGGATTCGTTGAGTGAATTTGGTGGAAAAGACGCTAACCAAAGCATCTCTAAACCCTCATCTCTAAACCCTCATCTCTAAACCCTTATGTGAGAACGCGCTCTATCATGAGATTCATGACTAAGTTTGCCAATTCGTTGCTCTCATCTAGCGGAGCGGCAAGGTGCAGATCAACGGTTGGAAACTGCTGAGATAGCCGATCGACCGACTGTGCGATCGCATCGGTAATGCCGCCCGAAAATAGAAAATACGGCACAATTTCGATTGCCCGAACTCCGCGACTCACCCCCTCTTGAACCCGGGTCTCAAGACTCGGAGAAACCGACCAGTAGGCAGGCAACATATCCAACTGTTGGGCAAGCTTTTCAACTGGGACGTTTCCGTCTGGGCGACGACTGCCGTGGGAAAGCAAAATTCTAGCATCGGCGAGCTTGGGCGATCGCTGCGCCAGCAATGCTTTGAGGGCAGCATGGCTCCCTAGATGAGCCGTCAACGTCAGATCAGCGGTCGTCAAATGTCTAGCTTCCTCGACTTCTCTGGGAACATCCTCCATCACATGCACCCCAGGAAGCAAGAACAGCGGCACGATCTGAACCTGAAAAATGCCCCGATCGGTTGCCTGTTGGCTAAAGCGTCGGATCTGCTCGTGGAGCGGTAACGGCGCACATTCTAAAACGGCTGTGCCAATTAGGGCATGAGAACGTTGATGAATGCGCTGGGCAAGCTGCGCGATCGCAAGCTGAGGACGAACGTCGGGACTGCCGTGGGTGACTAACAAATAGGCGGTTAGGGCAGAACACCCGTCTGAAGGAACCGACATAAAATTAAGTTCACTAATATATGAAGCTATGTAAATTCTAAACGGTTCACGCAAGCCCTGACCGATAGTGAATTAAATCTTTAGTCTTGCAATCATTTGCGATCGCAGCGACAAAGGGCTTACAAGGCGCATTTGCCGTTTTATAGTCTCGTGGAATGTGTTTTGATGAAACGCAACTGCCTCAAATTGATTCTAATTTTTGCAGTAATTTGTGTTCTATCTCCCTGCCCTGTGGCGGCAAATGCGCCTGCCCCGCCCCCCTACCTTTGGTTTACATTTCTTGATCAGCCTGCTGTGGAGGGGATGCAGTTGATTGGCTGCCAAACGGCGTTATGCGAAAAACCGACCCTGTTGATGCAGCATGGAACCTGCGTGCGATCGAGTTGCCTCAAGGCTCAACCCCGGCTCGAAGCCCCTCATCGATTTGAGTGTGCAGCCGATCGGTGTTTATATCAGGGCGTGTCGCTTCAGGCGGCTCCTCTAGCGCCCTATCTCAAGCTGATCGGGCAGTTTCAAAATCGAGTGCGCTCTAGCCAAGCGTTTGTCACAGATTTTCGGAATCCGCTAGCGGGATATGCGGCTCGGCATCTGTTGGTGAGAACGCAGAACGAAGAGCTTTTGGTGTTTCCCGATCGACAGGCAATGAAACCGAGCCGATGGGAACTGTCGGGGCGAGCGTTAGCAATCACCCAGGTGAGCGAAGTGGGGATCGCCGCTGTCTTTTTTGTAGGAAAAAAGTTTACTCAAACGTTTACCGTTCGGGTGTTAAGTGCGATCGCGCTGATCAATCTGTTCACCTTTCCAGTGGTGTGGTTTTTCTTCCCATCCCTGCAACCATTTGAATACAGAGCAACTCGCGTTCTTGGTGCAACGAGTTTGCTAATTGCGATCGCATTTAGTGCTGCGTTGGCAAGAATGAAGACAACCAGCCTCAACGTTCTAATCAGGATATTCACAATTTGGGTGATTGCGTTGCCGATTGCGTTGGTCATTGGATTCATCGCTGCATTTTTAGTCGGCTATGGTGAATCGTTTCCTGCTAGTGCAGGCATTCCGAGGTGGGTCACCCTGCCTGTCTCTGGAGGAGTTGCGATCGCAGCGGAAGCCTGGTTGCTTGCTCGCCTCAGCCACCCTCATTTGTCGCCCATCCAAGCCGGTTTGGTCAGCCTGGTGATGAACGCCAGCAGTGTTTGGTTGAATCTGGCGGTCTTACCTGCGTTGCGCTAATCAATGCGATGGGCGTTCCTCATCGTTTTGGCGCAATTCTCACAATCAACGGCGCATCCGGTACATCTAACGTAATCTGCCGGGGCGACCGATATTTCGCCATCACTGCTGAAGAGCGATTGGGAAAATAGGTTTCGGCTAGCTGCGTTGGCGTGCCTAAATTTAGCGTCACTCGCTGAGTTTTGAGCCGCTCGTTACTCTCTGTGTGCAGCCACAATACGAGATAGAAATCGCCGTTGCGCTTTTGCAAAAGCGTACGGTGAATATTGCTCACGTTGCCGCTTAAGGTATAGCTTAACGAACCACTTGCCGCCGAGTTAGGAGGATCATTCAACACTCGAATCAGATTTTGCAACGCGATAAATGCAGGTTTAGGAACGCCATTGGCGCGAATAATCCCAAAGTTACTTTCTTGATCGCCCCGCGATCGCTCATCTAACAACTCGTACAAAAACGTGCGTTTGATGCCCCGGTTGAAATACTCTAAAAAGACTCTAGGAATGTATTTTGCCGACACTTGCTCAGGCACTCCTTTCTGCCCTGCGTTGCGATCGTTCACTGCATTGTGCCACCCCGTCTCCGTCACTATGAGCGTGCGATCGCTGGTCATTTTGCGCGTCAGCGGTATCCATTTTGACTCAAAATCTAGCGCTGGCACCCCGCCGCCTGCGTAAATGTGAAGATTGCCATAATCGCTGACCCCCTTGAGAGAGCCAACCTTAGCTGCATTTTCGGGATGGGCGATAGAAGGCGTCAACACCGCAATCTTTGCCGTCGTCGGATCGCGCTTCACCGCTTGATATAGCTCTGTCTGATAGGTTCTGACGCCCGCCGGAAATCCTTTGCCTTTATAGGTCAAGTTGTGGATATCCCACTCGTTGGGTCCCTCGATCGCCACCACAGACGGCAGCACTTTTTTAAGTACCGACACCGCATTATCAGGCGTCAGCTTGTCGCGCGGGTCAAACACTAGGGTCGAACGAATGCCAAAGCGCGCCAGCCGATTTAATTTTGCGAAGAAATCTGAGTTGTTTCCTCCATCTCGGATGTGGCGAATACCCAACTCTCGCAATCGTGGTTCCACAAGATTGCCATATCGCCCATAGGTCGTGTCAAGGTAGCGCAGATGCGTTGCCACCCCGATCGAATCGACAAAGGCATAGGCGCTCTTGGCGTTCTCTGCCCTAGGCGCGATCGCGCCCGCACTTGCCTGGCTAAATGCTGTACCGGGTGGGTTGCCCTCAGACCCCATCTGCGCCACACAGGCAACCCCAATGCCCAGCAGGCTTGCTACCAGCACTCCTAAGAATAATGCCGCGCGAAGCTTGGAGGAAAACGCCGTGAGCCGCGATCGCCGTTTGGTCATTTTCATACGATTGCTACCGTTCATCAACGAGCCTTCTCCCTACCTTAGCAGCAACCCCGATTGCCCATTCCTCGATTCTCACAGCCAAAATTGTCCAAGAATGTAACAGTTTGCAACGTATAATAAGGGCGTATTCATCTTATCAAACGTGTAAAACGTGTTGAAAATCCCATGCGAGTAGCGATCGCCGGAGGCGGCTTGGCAGGGCTATCCTGCGCTAAATACCTCGTTGATGCAGGGCATACTCCCATTGTTCTAGAAAGCCGCGACGTGTTGGGCGGTTTGGTTGCCGCCTGGAAAGACGACGACGGCGATTGGTATGAAACAGGGCTGCATGCCTTTTTTGGTGCGTATCCCAACATGCTGCAACTCATGAGCGAGTTGGGCATTGAAGACCGGCTTCAGTGGAAAGAACACGCGCTGATTTTCAACCAACCTGAGAAACCAGGAACCTATTCCTACTTCAAAGTTCCGGATATTCCTGCGCCGTTTAATGTCATCCTGTCGATTCTCCGCAACAATGACATGCTGACATGGGAGCAGAAAATCCGCTTTGCGGTGGGGTTGTGGCCGGGTGTGCTGCGGGGGCAAAAGTATGTCGAAGCCATGGATAAATACAGCCTGATTGAATGGCTCCGGCGGCAGGGAATCGATCAGCGAGTCAGTTCTGATGTGTTTATCGCGGCGGCAAAGGCTCTCACGTTTATTGATCCAGAAGATGTGTCTGCAACCATTATTCTGACGGCGGTCAATAAATTTTTGCAAGAACGCTACGGCTCTAAAATCGCCTTTTTAGATGGCTCTCCCACCGAGCGGCTGTGTCAGCCCATGGTTGATTACGTTACCGAGCGGGGCGGCGAGGTGCATCTCAACCAGCCTCTTAAGCAAGTGTTGCTCAACAGCGATCGCACCGTTCAGGCATTTTTGATGCACGGGCTAAATGGGGCACCCGATCAAGTGCTGACGGCGGATCTCTACGTTTCAGCCCTATCTGTAGATGTGATGAAAGTCTTGATGCCAGTCCCTTGGAAAGACCTGGAGTTCTTCCAAAAGCTGGACGGGCTAGAAGGGGTGCCGGTGATCAATTTGCATTTGTGGTTCGATCGCAAGCTCACTGATATCGATCACTTATTATTCTCGCGATCGGATCTCCTCAGCGTCTATGCCGACATGAGCATCACCTGCAAAGCCTACGAAGACCCCAATCGTTCGATGCTAGAACTCGTGCTTGCCCCTGCTAAAGATTGGATTGACAAGCCCGACGCCACTATCATTGCCGCCACGATGCAAGAATTAACGCGGCTGTTTCCACAGCACCTCAGCGGCGAAAATCCTGCCAAACTGAGAAAATATAAGGTCGTGAAAACGCCACGATCGGTCTATACTGCTTCTCCGGGTCGCCAAGCTTATCGTCCGTCCCAAGCCACCCCGATCGCAAATTTCTTTTTATCAGGAAGTTATACGATGCAGCGCTACTTAGGCAGTATGGAAGGGGCTGTACTTTCTGGTAAGCTGACAGCGCAGGCGATTACAAACACCCAACCGCCCACGGTGCCCGAAGGCGACCCGCGTAGCTTAGTCGCCAGTAGCAATTAGGACTTGTCAACCTTCCCATCTGCGTGAGAATGCTACAATTGCCCGAATCTTCTTTCTGTCAGCGAACCTTGGCTTCCGTGGAGGAGGCTTACGAACGCTGTCGCGCCATTACCGCCGAATACTCTAAGACCTTCTACCTGGGAACCATCTTGATGCCTCCCCCGAAGCGTCGGGCAATTTGGGCAATCTATGTATGGTGTCGGCGCACGGATGAGCTAGTCGATGGTCCGGCGGCGAGTCTAACCACCAATGAAACCCTAGACCAGTGGGAAGAGCGGCTAGAAAAGATCTTTGCAGGGCATCCTGACGATGATTTTGATGTAGCGCTGGTAGACACCATTGAGCAGTTCTCTCTCGATATTCAGCCGTTCCGCGACATGATCGAGGGGCAGCGTATGGATCTCTACCGCAGCCGCTACGAAACCTTTGAAGAGTTGGAGCTATATTGCTACCGAGTCGCTGGCACGGTGGGGCTGATGTCTACTGCCGTGATGGGGCTTGATCAACGGCTTCAATCTGCTCCTTGGGATGATCCGGCGGCAAAGACGCCGATCGATGAAGCGATCGCGCTCGGCATTGCCAACCAACTCACAAATATTTTGCGGGATGTGGGTGAAGATGCCCGTCGCGGTCGCATTTATCTACCAATGGAAGATTTAGTACGATTCGACTATACCGAAGACGATCTGATCAAAGGGGTCGTAGACGAGCGGTGGAAAGCCTTGATGCAGTTTCAAATCGAGCGGGCACGCAAATTTTACACCTTAGCTGAACAGGGGATTAGCGCCTTGAGTGAAGACGCCCGCTTGCCGGTGTGGTCAGCGTTGATGCTGTACAGCCAAATTCTGGATGTGATTGAGCGCAACGGCTACGATAACTTCGAGCAGAGAGCCTATGTGTCGGGTCGTAAGAAAATGTTGTCTTTGCCGATCGCGTGGCTAAGAGCAAAGGTTTTGTGAACCCTTGGGTTACTAGAGTGCAAGTTTGGTAAATTCAGTCCACGGATTGGCATTTAGTTCTGAAAGCCGAGACAGAATGGGAACTTTATAGAAAAGCATTGTAGCGATTTATACATATTGCTCCCAGAGCGCCTTGCGTTGAGACGCCTGCTTTGCATTGGGCGAAACATTGTTGTAGAAGCATACTCTCCGTCGTTTGGTTTGAGAAAAATGAGGCAGAATGCCGTCTAATTGTAGAGCGGATCAATCGCTCAACGGCAACTGTGTTAGTGATTGGGGTAGGTGCGCCCAAGCAAGAAATTTGGATTTCTAAATACAAAAGCCAGTTACCTCAGATCGATATTTTTATGGCGGTAGGAGCGTCGATTGATTTTGAGGCAGGCAACAAACCGCGATCGCCACAATGGATGAGCAACGCAGGGATTGAGTGGCTTTATCGTCTATACTGCGAACCCAAACGGCTATGGAGGCGTTATTTTGTTGATGATTTGCCATTTTTTTGGTTCATCTTGAAACAGAAACTCAAAAGGAATTGATCATTTCAGTAAGAGATACTCTCGCTTACTGCTTTCTCTGATGCCTACCTAGCTCAAAAATTTTATTGTTCAGGTATGCGAACTCACGTAAGATCAACAACCTAAAAGTTCTTCAATTTTACGTTCGCCCGGTCTACATTCTGTAGAGTTCTTCCAAGCGCTCTTTTACACTTAAAGTTGTGCGGGTTGGTTCTCTCAACGTCGCATTTTGGGTCGTAGTTTGCGTGGGTTGCAGCATCATTTGAATTGAAGTAACTTGACTTTCAATATGTTGCTGCACCAACAAAATAGAGCACGAAACATAGCGACTGACCTGATCCGCCAACCGCTCCTGATTCACCCAATCAGCAGTTTCTAATGTCTGTCCCAAAATAATTAAATCTGCATTCCAGCAGTTAGCAATTCTGCCAATAGATTTACCAGAAATATAGCAAAACGAGATGATATCGATGCCCCTTTGATCTAAAGTAACTTGGCGCTGACCTGAGGTATTTTGACAGCACTCTAAAGCGGGAAAAGCCAAATTTGTACATGCTCGACTGTTGACAGAATGAGTCAGACTCGATTGAGGCAGATTGCTCGAACAGTGACAACTATCGATGCTGAACGGATAGACTAAATGCAGCGACGTGCTGAGTGACTGGGCATAGGCTAACGCGATCGCAGAGACGCATGAGTTGGTATCTGCTGTATCCAACACAACTAAAATCTTTTGAAACATGATCAACATCCCTGGAGTAGAGCGATCGCGGAATTAAAAGTATTGTTCAAACGAACAAGCTTGTTTTAATCACGATGTTGTAAGTTGTTCGATACACCACACTCGCCGCAAAAATACTGTAAAACCTAAAGAAATTGCAGAACCACTCCCCTCGATTGAACATACCTTACTTCTGAGAAGGTACAGGGAAAATTTGGTTGAAATTTAGATTTGCTGCAATTTCTTACCTAAAAAAATCCCCGCTCCTAACGACTAAAGGAACGAGGACGCAATTCGACTAAGCCAATCTGAACAGCTAAATCAGGTAATTGGGCGATTAATAACCAACCAAGTGCAGAATGTCGCGCACAACGCTAAAGCCTGCCAGATCCCAAAGTAGATAAGCCGTGAACCCAATCATCGCGAGACGACCGTTCCACAACTCAGCTTGAGGATTCCAACCAAACAAGAAAGCGTTACGATCTTTGCCGTTGTATGCACTAGCGACAGGAGGTAAATCGGTACTAGGACGACTTTGCATGGCTCAAATTCCAAATTAACTTCACTATACGTTACATAGTAGGAACGATCGCCGAGCTTGCCCTATACCTATAGGTCTAATCTCGCTGTTCTGCTTTAGGAACAGAACTGCCTTAGCACAACCCCTTACGATTCAGCAGGTTCTTCTACGGCATCTTGAGGCTCTTGCTTCACCGTCATAAAGCGAATCACATCAGTACTGAGGCGCATTGCCCGCTCCATTAGGGCAATTTGGCTACCATCGCCTGTGAAATTCATCTGAATGTAGATCCCTTCACGCTGCTTGCCGATCTCATAAGCAAGGCGGCGTTTACCCCGGTGCTGAGTTTCCAAAATTTCTGCACCATTATCCCGCAAAATGGTTTGGTACTTCTCGATCGTTTGATCCGTTGCCTCATCGTTGAGATCCGGACGCAAAATGTACATTGTTTCGTAAAGGTTGCTCATGGAGGTCTCCTTGTGGACAAAATGGCTCTTTCTAGACGGGTAGAACAGGCAGATCGGTGCTGAGCGGCACTTGATCGACCGTTAAATTCACCAATAATGAAAAAGCAAGGACTTATAATTCTATACCAGTTTTTAAACACAATCGCTTCAAATCTACCCGATCACTCCAGAAGGATATTGGTACATCTATGGCTCAGCGGTATGTTCGAGTAAAGACGGCAGACGGAAAAATTTATTATGGGTTACTGCAAATCGATCGCGCCGTACAGGTCTTAGACGCTCCGCCTTGGCTTAAAGGGCAGCCTACCGATCTAGCCCTCGTGCCAGGAGACTATCAGACCCTTGCTCCCTGTGCGCCCTCAAAAATTATTGCGGTCGGTAAAAACTATGCTAGTCATGCCGCAGAAATGGGGACGCCTGTTCCTCAAGAACCGCTCTTGTTTCTAAAGCCGCCGACGACGGTGATTGCAGCAGAGGCAGAGATTTTTTACCCGCCTCAGTCTGAGCGGGTAGATTATGAAGGAGAATTAGCTTTGGTGATCGGCGATCGCACCTATGCCTGCACCCCCGAAGAAGCCCACAGCAAGATCTGGGGCTATACGATCGCCAACGACGTGACCGCCCGTGACTTGCAGCGCCAAGATGGACAGTGGACGCGCGCCAAAGGGTTTGATACCTTCTGTCCGCTCGGTCCATGGGTGGTGCGAGAAGTGAACCCCGGCGCACGACTGCAAACCTTCCTCAACGACAGCCCCACCCCGGTGCAATCGTCTGCCATCAATGAAATGGTCTTTTCGCCGGATGTGCTGGTGTCGTACATCAGCCAAGTTATGACGCTATTTCCAGGAGATGTCATTTTGACGGGCACCCCAGACGGAATCGGAGCCATGCAGATCGGCGATCGCATTCGCATCGAAATTGAGGGGATTGGCTTTTTGGAAAACTCTGTAGCGCAGCGCCCCTCTAAACCCAACTAGCGAACCTGCATATGCACAGCATCAGAAATGGTTGGGATTTCTGCGTAGCGCCCCAGCGCTGATTGAACCAGGGAGTAAGCGATCGCAGCGATCGTTCCCAGGAAAATAGCGTTAAACAGAGTTTGCGTCAGCAACCCTGCCACACCAAAAATGGGGGCTAAGATCGCACTCCAGATGATGCCCAGCAAACTCAGCGCAATTGAAAACAGCAGCGCTTGCATCGTGTTGAACCGAATAAAGTGAGGAATACTTTCGTTTCTAACCACCAGCAAAAACAGCGCAAAAAAGAGAATCAGCGACGCGAACGGAATGCTACTGTAGAGCAAAAATAGAGGAGCGAGAGGAACCGCCAACAAAGCTAACAGAGGACTCAAAAACGAGCCACTCAGGGGCGTTGCCACCAGCACCACGAGATCTAAAAGGGGGATAAAGTAGGCAAGGCAGGCAAAAATACGATCAGATACTGTAGTAGACCCGCGCCAAGTCATGGATCATTCTCCTAAAATTTTGCGTTGATAATGTGCAAATCTGCTATGCACAGAATAGCGCAGTTCCTTGTTTCCTGTATCTACTCGATCTTTGCCACCCGAAATCCCATCTGGCACTGGTACTGCTCTGGGAGTTGCTCGCCCCGCCGCCGAATCGTTTGCCCGCACCGCAATTGCCCCTGTTGCCAGCGAGGTTGTCCGCTTTGATCTGCCAACAGGCAGGTTTGACAAACGTGTTCTGGAGAAATGGGTCGATCGCCGATCAGGATGACTAACATACATACCCCCTCTTAGAGCCAAGAGAGTAGAACCACCGGTTTACCGATTTTTCTGTCTTAGAGCCGTCCTCACGTTGCCTAAGCTCTTTAAGCGTTAGCTCAATTCTAGAGCAGGTTCCCTGAAACGTTAGGTAATTTTGATACCACTTAACGTAATTTGTGATCTAGATGCGGGGTCTGCTCTCCGGAAACATCTGCGATCGCGCCTTCCGAGCTAGCCGTTTGTGGACGGGCATTCAGCTTGAGCCGTCTTGCTCCATTTCTTCAGGGGGTGCAACTCTGCCGCGACGTTTGCGCGCCTCCATGGCTCGCTCTAAAACACTGAGCAGACCCGGAGATTCTTCTTGCAGCGCGAGCAAGAGCCGTTCTCCTTCTTCAAGGTCACCCGGATCTTCGCCTGTTTCCATAACTGCCTTCAAGCGGGGCAATGCCAACTCATCGACGAGTTGCACGAGGCTATGCAGACAGCGATTAAATTGCCGCTCGGTTAGCGTCGAGTCTTCTAGAGGAAACTCGATGATGGCTCGAATTTCGCCATCGGAGGGGTCGTACTCCCATTGCAGCATTTTCGTTTCCCACGAGATGCAAAGCATGGTTTGGAGAATAGCCGCTTTGTGGGGATGGTTTTTGACGCCTGCCAGCACACGCGGGGCAAAAATCTCGAAGAACTCGCCGTTCTCATCAAGTTGAATCACAATCAAGAAGTCTTCTATATGCTCACCGTAGACGCCGGTGAGAATGCGGCATCCTGCCTCATCTACCTTATATTTCCAGCCTTTTGTATCTAAGTAAGTAGAAATCTGCTTTAGTGTTGTACCCATAAATGTTTCTCAACAAATGTTTTTCAACCGCCGGTTAAAATCTGGTGACGAGGAAATGATTACCATAGCTCAGTCTAGCCGCCGCTTGCAGAATTTTGTCAATGGGGATGAAATTGGGTGTGCAGGGCGTGATCAACTTGTTTGAGCAGGGCGGCAACCGTGGAGGAGTTGTCTAAAATCACATGGGCGCGATCGCACTTTTCTTGAATCGGCATTTGGCTTTTAATACGATCGCGCGCCTGCTCTGACGTTAGGGTTTCGCGCTCGATGAGGCGTTGAATTTGCTGGTCATCGGAGGTGTAGACGACCCAAATTTCGTCAACGAGATCGGTTAAACCGGCTTCAAACAGAAGGGGAATGACCAGTACGATCGTCGCCTCTGGCTTGGGCGAGTCTGTCTGGGACGCTTTGCAAAGCTCTGAGAGGTCGCGGGTCATTGCCTGCCGCACGTAGGGATGAATGTGCGATTCTAGCCAGGTTCGTTCGGTGGCATTTTGAAAGATGATGTCTCCTAGGCGGCGGCGATTCAAGTTGCCGTCGGGGTGCAGGATGGGGGTGCCATAGCGATCGCGAATCGCAGCGAGAATCGGTGTTCCCGGCTGAACGGCGGCTCTGGCGTAGTGATCGGCGTCTAAAATCGGCAGGAGATAGCGGTTGGCAAGATAGGTCGAAACCGTGGTTTTACCCATGCCGATGCCGCCCGTTAAACCAATAATGCGCGGATTGGGTTTTTCTGTCATAGGTTTCTGTCATAGGAAGTTGGGCTAGTAGATTGTCAACGTTAAGTGGAGGGGTGCATGAGTGGAGGAGCCGATGGGCTGGATTACTGAGCGACCCATCCACCCATCGACTCTCTAACCCATCCACTCCTAATCCCTCATTTCAACTTTGACAGACTCCTAGAGACAGTTCGGGCTTTGGGCTGTGCCAACCCATTCCACTGGTTTCTAGTGTAAAGTGCAGTCTGAAGTCTTGATTATTGCTGAGATTGCCTTGCACTATCTGCTCTTGGTCGGAATCGTCTTAGTGGGGACAGCGCTGCGGTTTTGGAATTTGGATCTCAAGCCGTTGTGGATGGATGAAGTGATTACGGCATTGTTTAGCTTTGGGCGCAGCTACTATGATGTGCCGCTAGGCGAAGCAGTTACGCTGTCTACCTTAGAGCAACTCTTTGAGTGGAACCGTGCTGCCACCTGTGCAGGAATTGCTCAAACCATTTCGGTGCAGTCGGTGCATCCGCCTCTGTTTTTCTGCTGGTTGCACAGTTGGCTGGGCTGGGTCGCACCGATCGAGCAATCGTGGGTGTGGAAGTTGCGGGCGTTACCTGCGATCGCAGGTGTTGTGTCGATTGGGGTCATGTACACCTTAAACCGGATTGCGTTCTCTAAAACCGCCGGAGTCTTTGCGGCGTTGGTGATGGCGGTGTCTCCGTTTGCTGTGTATCTCTCTCAGGAGGCGCGACACTACACCGTTCCAATGGTGATGATTGCGATCGCGTTGCTGGGGCTGATCCAAATTCAACAAGATTTACACAAACAACAGATCAGACCTGCTATTTGGATAGGCTGGAGCATTGTCAATGGAATTGGATTTTATGTTCACTATTTTTTCGTTTTAGCGGTCATTGCTCAAGTCGTGACATTGATCGGTCTGTATGGTTGGCAGTGTCAACGTGGCGTTGGCAGCCGTCGCCATGGCAGAACCCTGGTGCTATCTATCGCCCTGCTGGCGCTGTTTTATCTACCAGGATTGCCAACCTTCCTCAGTCATATCGGGCGGTCAGAAACCGACTGGTTAAAAGCGTCCCACACCGGAATTTTAGCTGCGATCGCGCCCCTCTATCAGCTTGTGGCAGGGTGGCTGGTGATGGCGATCGCCCTTCCTGTGGAGAACCAACCTTTGGGCATTGCCATCTCAGCCGGTGTGTTGATGCTGCTGTTTGGAGGATGGTTGGGATGGCGCATCATCGCAGGGCTGCGCTGGCTGTGGCTCGATCCAAAAACCCATTGGCAAACCGTGATGCTCATGGGGTTTGTCACCTGTGTTGTGGTGGAATTTCTAGCGATCGTCTACGGGTTGAACAAAGATATCACTCAGGTTCCTCGATACAATTTCATTTACTTTCCAGCGGTCTGTGCGCTAGTGGGTGCAAGCCTTTGGGCGAAAAATACCAAGGCTCCAAAAATAGATAAACGTCTCGCCTCGCTGTCCTCTGTGATCGTTTTTGTGGTTGGTGTTCTGAGTTGTGGGTTTGTTGTTTATAATCTGGTTTTTCTAAAACCCTATGAACCCAGTAACGTGGCTCAAACCATGAACGCCCCCGGTAGATCGTTGGTAATTATGGCATATAAAGACTTCCAGGACATTGCCTTAGGCTTGAGCTTTGCGTTGGCGCTACCTCCAGAAGAAACCTTTGCGTTTGTGAGCAGATTGCAGGGCTACAACGCGCTCTGGCAATCCCTTTCAGCCCTAAACCCTCAGCAGCCTCCCCACCACGTATGGATGATTGCTCCAGGATTGCGACAAACAGACTTTCCAGCAATGCTTTCGACGGGCGGAAAATTGTGTAGGTTGAATACAGCCAATTATCACCGGATTGGCATTCCCTATCAGGGATACGATTGCGACAAGTAGCTTTATAGAAGCTCTACTGGCTCTACTGGCTATTCGTCGATCTGCCATAACTCCTTGGTGTAGTCCTCATCCAACACCTTCTTGGGACGCATCACCAGCACCACCCGACCCAACAAAGCCACCTCCGGTGCTTCTTCAAACCAGCGCAAGCGAAGCTGGTCGTCTTCTGCCATCAGAAAATAGCTATCTGCTTGCCAGTCACGCTGAGCGCGATCGATGACTACCACCACTTCTTCAGCCACCCCTGATGGGGGATTGGGCAGTTTGTCGCTGTCACACAGCAGTGCGATCGGGTCATCTGCTGTGCGAACCACTTGCCATCCGGGCAATGTCACCCATGCACCAATTCCAGAAAACTGCACCAGGTGAAAGGCTCCAACCTCCTCGACCATGGGCACAGCGTCTAAGTCGGCTTTAGTGAGGGGTAATTTCCCTACAACTGGCACAATCCGCGGCAGTTCCTCATCCGACTCTAATCGATAGAGCGGCAACCGAGGAGCCGGGCGGCTCGGCGTCACCGTAAAATCAGTTAACAGTTTCTCTACAGCTTGGCGAGCAGTGGCGCTGTGAGCAAACTTTAGCCCTCTGGCAATCAGCCGCGATCGCTCTTGCAAGTCAGTTTTTTGCTTTGCTGCTTTCCACGCCTGGTAGGCAACCCCATCTCCAGGATGAGTCGTAAACTCGTCGGGCGGAGTGCCAAATCGAGAAAAGTCCTTGAGGGCGCGAGCCACCTCATGCACTTCATCAGCATCAAGCTTATGAGCAAAGACCAATTCGGCAGCAGAGGCGCGATCGCGCTGAGTTAAAATCCGCAACTCGTAGAGAATATCGCTACTTCGCTGCCCAAAAAACTCTTTCACTGCATCTGATACGCCAACCGCCAGCAGCGTGTCATACACTTGCGACGCCACCACAATCTGATTTTGCTGAATCGGCTCAAACCCCGTTTCTTCAAAAATTGCCTGCGGGCTGTATCCTGCCTTTTGCAATGTTTGGCAAGCATGCGCCCACTCAACCCACTTCCCCTCTTTGCGACGGAGGGATTGCAGTAGCTCAGCTACGTTTTGTCCGTTTTCTGGCGTGTCAGTCATAAGATAGGAGGCTCTACTCGCACAATGCGTTACTAAACGTGTTCTTCATTCCTTCTTATACCAAAGTTTAAGACGTTACTTGACGAATACCTATCTGTCAAGGCATGATTGAAACCTAAGCGGGGCTATAGCGCAGTTGGTAGCGCACCTCAATGGCATTGAGGGGGTCAGGAGTTCGAGTCTCCTTAGCTCCATCGTGAGACACAAACGTTACTTATCTGCATGTGTTTTAGGGCAGTGTCAGGAGAGTATCTCAATTCTGAAGTGGCAGATCAGCCCTGAGGTAAAATGGGGTCTCATTCTGGGTCTACTCTATTCCTGGGTTTACTCTACTATTCACGCCATGCATCCCGATTACCTCGAACGCATCCTCACTGCCCGTGTGTACGATGTGGCTCAAGAGACGGCTCTAGACTACGCACCCAATCTATCAACACGCCTCAACAACCGGCTTCTCCTCAAGCGGGAAGATATGCAGTCTGTGTTTTCCTTTAAGTTGCGGGGTGCCTACAATAAAATGGCGCAGCTTCCCTTGGATGTGCTTAAACAGGGCGTGATTGCCGCTTCTGCGGGAAATCATGCTCAAGGCGTTGCGCTAGGGGCAAAGCGGCTAGGAACAACGGCAATTATTGTCATGCCTCAAACAACGCCGGAAGTGAAAATTGATGCGGTCAAAGCACGGGGCGGAGAAGTTGTTTTATACGGTGATACGTATGATGATGCTTATGCTTATGCTCGTCAGCTAGAAGCAGAGAAAAATTTGACATTTATTCATCCTTTTGACGATCCAGATGTCATTGCTGGACAGGGCACAATTGGTATGGAACTCTTGCGGCAATGTCAACACCCTATCCATGCAATTTTTGTGGCGATTGGTGGAGGCGGATTGATTTCTGGAATTGCATCTTATGTGAAGCGATTGCGCCCAGAAATCAAGATCATTGGTGTTGAACCTGTTGATGCAGATGCGATGCATCAATCATTGCAAGCAGGACACCGAGTTAAGTTGCCGCAGGTTGGTTTGTTTGCTGATGGGGTTGCAGTGCGAGAAGTTGGAGTTGAAACTTTTCGTTTGTGTCAGCAGTATGTCGATGAGGTGATGCTAGTTGATACCGATGGCATTTGTGCCGCGATCAAAGATGTCTTTGAAGATACTCGCTCGATTTTAGAACCAGCGGGGGCACTCGCGATCGCGGCGGCAAAAACCTACGTCGAGCGAGAACACATTCAAGATCAAACCCTAATTGCCATTGCCTGCGGAGCAAATATGAATTTCGATCGGCTCCGATTTGTTGCAGAGCGCGCCGAGCTTGGAGAACGGCGCGAAGCGATCTTTGCTGTCACCATTCCCGAAGAGCGGGGGAGTTTACGCAAGTTTTGTGAGTGCATTGGCAAACGCGGTCTCACCGAGTTTAACTATCGCATTGCCGACGATCAAGAAGCACATATCTTTGTGGGTGTGCAGATTCAAGACCGAGCCGATGCCGTTCACATTGCTACGACCTTTGAGGCGCATGGATTTAGAACCATGGACTTAACGGATGATGAATTAGCGAAATTGCATTTAAGACATATGGTCGGCGGACGATCCTCCCTCGCCGACCATGAACTGCTCTATCGATTTGAGTTTCCTGAGCGCCCAGGAGCACTGATCAAATTCTTGAACTGCATGAGTCCTGATTGGAATATCAGCCTATTTCACTATCGCAATCATGGCGCAGACTATGGGCGCATCGTCATCGGAACGCAAGTTCCACCCGACGAAATGGCAGAGTGGCAAGCCTTTCTGGATACCTTGGGGTATCGCTACTGGAATGAAAGCCAAAATCCCGCTTATAAATTATTTCTGGGATAGTTCCTGCCTTGATGAGCCAAAAAAGCACAGTTTCCTACCTGTTAAGATGACTGTCATCTGTTCACTCATCCTGTCATGGCAAACTCTCTGGCGCACTCACCGAATGGTTTACCGCAGGCAACGCTTCCATTGTCGGCGTTGATCGAATGCGGTTCAACTGTCCCAACGCCCACCGCGCCGTTTCTTGCACATCTTTATCTGGATCATCCGTTGCTTGATTTAGCAAATGGCTAATCTGCGCCACCATGTCATACACTCGTGTCAGATCGCGAATGGCGTTCTTTCGCACATCGGCATTCTCATCTTGTAACGAGATCGCCAGCGCCCGAGTGAGAGGCTTTAGCGTTCGTGTGCCAATTTCAGATAGTGCCGACAGAATCAAACTTCGTTGCCGGGAATCAGACTCTATCATCAAATCCACCAGCGGCTGAACGGCGCGCGTGTCGCCTCGCTGCCCCAGTTCCCAAATTACTTTCTGACGCTTTGCCGGATCAGGAATCCGAAGCTCTTGAATTAACTCATCGACAATGTTGATTTTGGGTAAGCGAGTCGTTTCAGAAACATTAGTTTCTTTTGCCTTAGCTGCGATCGCGCCGTTTGTTACCCCCTCACCCGATCCATCCACCCGTTCTTTCGGTTGATGAGCAGCCTGGGCAATCGGGATGCTCTCTACCGGCGGCAAAGCGCTGCTCGTAGCTTTGGCTGACTCTTTGGCAACGTCTGTCAGCGTTAGGGAGGGGCTAAGCGGCGGCGCTTCAGGTAGCAAAAATCGCTCTTGCAAGGTTGGCTCGTCGGCACTGTCTTCTGTTCGACGCCCTCTCCGAGATAGCGCTAAAACCGTTGCCCCAATTAAACTCGACCCGCCAATTCCTCCTAACACCCAAGGCGACTTCCACAGGTTTTTTGGGTCACTTGCTTGCCCCAGTTTGGCTAACGGCTGCCCCACCCTTGGCAAACTCAATGCCTGTTGAAACTGGCTGATCGCTTTAGCAGTGCGTTGGTCATATCGTCCATTCACGTCAGCATTGAAGTAACCGAGCAGTTTTAGGGTCTGCGGTAGCTCAGCAACCTGCTCAGCTTGAGCACCCACCGAGAGCAGTTCAGCCCTTGATACCTGAGCTAGGCGCGTCGTCCGACTGGTTGCCAGTGACAGTGCCGCGCTTCGAGAAACCGCGCTTTGTTTGGGCGCAAAAATAGCCAAACAAACCACAGACGCAAGAAGAAGAAAACGAGAGCTACGGGGGATCATAGGCTAATCCAAGAACAGCGCGACTAGCGTACCAAGAACGCTCCTTCGACAAGGTAGCTCAATCCTAACCGCCAGACCTTAGATTGCCCGAAAACATTGCCGAACTCGCTACGAGGTACGTTCTGATTCAGGCTCAATGGGTAAGAGAGCGACTGGCGTACTCTCACTTGTAATCTCACCGAGGTTCTGATTTACAGACGGTATCAATTGCTCTTTCGGGCTGGTCTGCATCCGATCCGGAGGAATTGGTTTGTCAAATTTTTTGCGTAAGACCTCTCGCTGATTGATCAAATAAATGCTGATTAATGTGAACCCAACGCCCATCCACTGAATCGGAGTTAACACTTCAGCCAAAAATAAGTTTCCAAATAGAAGGGCAAAGACGGGTGTCAGAAACGTTAGAGAACTAAGGCTCGTGAGGCTGCCCTCGGAAGCAAAGTAGAAAAATAGACCATAGGCGATCGCGCTGCCAAAAATCGTAGAGTACGAGAGCGCCATCCAGTTTGAAACCGTCAAATTTGCCCACTGCGACGTTTCCAACTGGCTCGACAGCGCAAAGAGGGGCACGCCGCCCACTACCATATGCCACCCCGTTGCCGTTACCGGATCTGCGTGGTTACACACATAGCGCACTAAAATCGTTCCGACTGCCATTGAGAGGGCAGCCAACAACATCAGCCACTGTCCGTTATCAAACAGCCCCGATAGCGCATCCACCAAAGAACCCATGTCTGTCATCACGGCTGCAAATTGGCTCCCAGCAGCTAAAATCCAGTCTTCTGGCAGCCCCAACAGACTGATGCCACAGACGCCAAACGCCAATCCTAGCCAGCCCCACACGCCAATTTTTTCCCCAAACAGCCACAGCGCTAATATGGCAACTGCTAAGGGCTGAGAATCGATCATCACAGATCCTAGTCCGGCTCCGGTTCTCAGGAGTCCTTGGGCGAGAAAGCCTTGAAACAGGGTGCCATCAACCAGCCCAAACAGCGCGATCCATAGCCACGCTGCCCAGCCTTTCGGCTGCGGACGCCCCATGACGACCCCAGCCACGAGAACGAGCAATCCCGCAGGCAAAAGCCGTACCCCTGCCATAAAAAATGGGGTCGTATGGGGAATGACTCCTTTCATGGCGACCATGGCTGTTCCCCATAGAAAAAAGGGGGCAATCAGCAAAAAGGGGGCAAAAGGAAGCCGAGACTCGGTGAGTTTGAGATGCATGGTGAGGCAGTGAGGCGTTCTTCTCAATCTTAATGAAGTTATGTAGTTTTGTTAAGGGATGAAAAGCAGGGTGCAATTCTCGAAAAGCACTCTAGGTGAGGAAAAGGCTAAAATTGAAAAGAAGTTCTCTATGATGTAGAGTTTATTCTTTTTAACACTATCTCCTCAGCTAACCTATGGTTCGTTTTTTCAAGCGTGGTGCGCGTAAACAGATTGCTCGAATTGAAGTCAAAGGCGCGATCGCAGGGGCAACCCGAAATCGCGTTTTAGAAAACCTTAAAACCGTCGAAGAACGCGGCTTTCCGGCTCTTCTGCTCAGAATCGACAGCCCCGGCGGCACGGTAGTTGATTCTCACGAAATTTATAGTGCGCTCAAGAAACTCCAAGAAAAAGTCAAGATCGTTGCCAGTTTTGGGAATCTCTCGGCATCGGGCGGGGTCTACATCAGCATGGGCGTGCCCTACATCATGGCAAACCCCGGAACCATTACCGGCAGCATCGGCGTGATTATTCGAGGGAACAATCTAGAGCGCTTGCTCGATCGAGTTGGCGTCTCGTTTAAGGTGATCAAGTCAGGACCCTATAAAGATATTCTGTCTTTCGATCGCCAACTCACCGAAACCGAACAGACGATTTTGCAAGACCTGGTAGATGTGACCTATTCTCAGTTTGTTCATACTGTTGCTGAGGCGCGAAACCTGGATGTTGAGACCGTCAGATCTTTTGCAGATGGTCGCATTTTTAGCGGAGAACAGGCTGTGTCTCTTGGGGTGGTTGATCGTTTGGGAACCGAAGAAGATGCCCGGCGCTGGGTTGCCGAACTCGCCGGACTTGATCCGGAAAAAGCCCGCACCCACACGTTTGAAGAACGAAAATCTCTGGTGAGCCGCTTTACGTCTAACGAGCAGCTAAATCAAGCAATTCAGGCTGTTCCTGCCTTAGCTACTGGAGCCGAATGGCTAGACTTTGAGCTTTCTACCCAGGGGCTTCCTCTCTGGCTTTATCGTCCGTAAATTTTTTCCTCATCGCTCTGGCGCAATGGTTCAGACCCGACAGAGATAGGCTAATCTGGTAGCGTTCCCGACAGCAGTGTTGAATGTTTTTCGATTAAGGGGAGGACTGGACGTGGAGTGGCGTGTTCGAGCGATTCGTGGGGCAACCACCGTTTCAGAAAATACCGTTGAGGCAATTCGAGAAGCGGTGACAGAGCTATTAGATGAATTAGAAACTTACAATCAACTTGACCCTAACGAGATTGTCAGCGCCTTCTTCACCGTGACCAAAGATTTAGATGCAGTGTTTCCAGCCGCGATCGCGCGCGATCGTCCAAGTTGGGAAAATGTTCCCCTGATTGACCTTCAGCAAATGCACGTCGAGGGCAGCCTAGAGCGGTGTATCCGATTTTTGATTCAGTTCAACACGCCCAACCCCGCGATCAAAGTTCATCATCCTTACTTAAGACGGGCAAAAAATTTGCGTCCCGACTGGTCGCTAGCTCAGATTGCGTCTCCGCATCGGTAGGGCTGAGCTAAGGCTAAAGTCAAGGATTGCTAGGTTTTCTCAATAATCAAAAAGTCAATGACCAGGAGAGGTGGTTTTTCGAGTCATCTTGGTGGATGCCCTATGCTTGGGGTGATGATGATCGGCGACCTTGACAGTGCGATCGCAAGCATTAAGTATTATTACCTCTGCGTGGTATGATTGCTTCTGGCTTAACATTGTCTCCCGAAGCTTGGACTCCACCGGAATTCAAGCCCGCTCAGCACAATGTCACCCTAACTTCGGAGCCGCACCTGGTTATGGAGCAAACCCTCGAATCTGGTACAAACGCACCAGAGACAAGCAACTCGATGGATGACTTCTATAAACTCCAGCAAGAGTTATTAGTTGTCACGATCATCCTAACGGGTCTAATCGTTTTTCCCGTCTGGTTTTTCTATTCCCTCAATATCGCTCTGAATTATTTATTAGGAGCGTGCGCTGGTGTGGTTTACTTGAAGTTATTAGCGCGAAACGTAGAGCGCCTCGGTACAGAGAAAAGCCAAGTCGGTAAGTCTCATTTAGCTGTTTTCATTGGAGTGATGATTGTCGCGACCCAGTGGAAAGATCTCCATGTCTTACCTGTTTTTTTGGGGTTTCTCACCTACAAAGGAACGCTCCTCGTTTACACCCTTCGAACCCTGCTGACGCCTAGCCAAAATTAGGACTTGGGTTCTGTAAACCCTTCATTCCTTGAATCTGGGAAAGCCGCCCGAATTAGAAATGCTTAATTTCCTCGACGTTCCCACCTCTTTGTCCCTTGCCAGCTTAGAGGTTGGTCATCACCTCTACTGGCAAATTGGCAACCTCAAGATTCATGGGCAGGTTTTTATTGTTTCGTGGATCGTCATTGGTATTCTGGTAACGGCATCTCTGCTGGCAACCCAGAATGCTCAGCGCGTTCCGAAAGGCATTCAAAACCTGATGGAGTATGCGCTGGAGTTTGTGCGTAACTTGACAAGGGATCAGATTGGTGAGAAAGAGTACCGTCCCTGGGTTCCCTTTGTGGGAACGCTGTTTCTGTTCATCTTTGTCTCAAACTGGTCGGGTGCGCTTGTGCCTTGGAAGCTGATTCGGCTCCCTGAAGGTGAACTTGCCGCCCCAACGAATGACATTAATACGACGGTTGCCTTAGCACTGTTGGTCTCGTTGGCTTATTTTTACGCTGGCTTTAGCAAAAAAGGACTGGGCTACTTTGCGAAGTATGTTCAGCCGACTCCGATTCTTCTCCCCATTGCGATCTTAGAGGACTTTACCAAGCCTCTCTCCCTAAGCTTCCGTCTGTTTGGCAACATTTTGGCGGATGAATTGGTTGTGGCGGTACTGGTGCTGCTTGTGCCGCTATTTGTGCCGTTACCGGTGATGCTGTTGGGTCTCTTCACGAGTGCCATTCAAGCATTAGTGTTTGCGACTTTGGCAGCCGCGTATATCCACGAAGCGCTAGAAGGTCACGGCGACGAGCATCACGAATAGCTCGTGCTGGAAGCTTTTGAGTGCGCTGCACCTTCTAGAGTCTGGGTCTTTTGGTTTGAGAGTCTAGAGTCCACTATCGAAGTTTGTTCGTTTCGTTTTACCCAAAGGAAAGACACTATGAATCCCACTGTTGCTGCTGCTTCTGTTTTGGCTGCTGCGTTGGCAATCGGTTTGGCTGCGATCGGTCCTGGTATCGGTCAAGGGAATGCATCAGGGAGTGCGGTCGAAGGTATTGCCCGTCAACCCGAAGCAGAAGGCAAAATCCGCGGTACGTTGCTGCTGACCCTCGCGTTTATGGAATCCTTGACCATCTACGGATTGGTGATTGCGTTGGTTTTGCTGTTTGCAAACCCGTTTGCGTAAGTCTGAAATCGGAAGGCTGAACGCGGAGGTCAAGAAGTCGTTTTCGTTGGCTTCAGCGTTCAGCATTCAGCGTTCATCCTTCCTAAATTTAGCGAGAACAATGTTTGATTTTGATGCAACTCTGCCCTTGATGGCAGTGCAGTTTCTTCTTTTGGCAGCACTGATGAATGTGGTGTTTTTTAAGCCCCTCACTAAGGTGATTGACGATCGCAACGATTACATTCGCACGAGTGAAGCGGATGCCAAGGAGCGATTGGCAAAGGCAGAGAGTATGGCAAAGCAGTACGAAGCTGATCTGGCGGCTTCTCGCAGAGCTTATCAAGCGACGATCGCGGCGGCTCAGGCGGAAGCGCAGCAGGTTGTCGATCAGAAAATTGCTGAGGCTCAGCAAGCGGCGCAAGCTCAACGCGAGCAGGCTCAGAAGGAACTAGACCAACAAAAGCAAGCGGCTATGCAATCTCTAGAGCAGCAGGTTGATGCCCTGAGTCGTGAAATTCTAGATAAACTTTTAGTCGGAATTTAGCGAACTGCTGGTTGATCGAGGCTCCTGGAGACGAAAACCCTAAGGTTGGGATTATCAACAGCGCAGTTTTGGAACAGAGACATGGATATTTTTGTGCGACTCGTCGCCGGAGCTAGCTTTCTAGCAGAGACGGCGGAAGCGGAAGGGGGCGGTTTCGGTCTGAATTTTAATATTCTCGAAACGAACCTGATTAACCTCGGTATTGCGATCGCAATTGTTGTCTATTTTGGGCGGAGCTTTTTAACTAAGATCTTAGGCGAACGGCGCGCGGCGATCGAAGCGGCAATCCAAGAGGCGGAAACGCGGAAGAAAGCCGCCGCGGCTAGCTTGGCAGAGCAGCAACAAAAACTGGCTCAGGCCCAAACCGAAGCCGCCGCGATCCAATCGTCAGCGCACGCCGCCGCCGACAAGATGAAAGCCGAGATTTTGGATAAAGGTGAACAAGACGTTCGGCGAATGCGCGAATCGGCGGCTCAAGATCTCGATTCTGAACAAGAGCGCGTGATCAATGAGCTACGCCAGCGCATTGCAGCACTCGCCTTGCAGAAGGCAGAAGGCGATTTGCCGGGTCGATTGGATAATGGCGTGCAGCAGAGACTTGTCGATCGCAGCATTGCTCTATTGGGAGAGGGTTGATCCATGGCAGATATTTTAAATTCACAAGTCTTAGAACCCTACGCTCAAGCCTTAATGTCGTTGGGTCAGTCAAACGATCTTGTCGATCGATTGGGGGAGGATGTCAACTCGATTCTCAACGCCCTCAGCGAGTCGAGCGATCTTCGAGAGTTTATCGCCAATCCCCTGATCAAAGCCGATGCAAAAAAGACTGTCCTCCGGCAGGTTTTTGGCGAAGCCGTGCATCCGTTTACCCATAGTTTCTTGATGCTGCTTGTCGATCGTCGCCGCGTGATGCTGCTCGATGGAATCTGTAAGCAATTTCAAGTTCAGTTCCGCAAGCTCAAGCAAACCGTGCTGGCAGAAGTGATCTCAACCGTTGAACTCGATGATGCTCAAAAAGATGCCATCCGCCGCAAGGTAAAAACAATGACGGGGGCTCAGCAAGTGGAATTAGAAGCCAAGCTCGATCCCGACCTAATTGGCGGCGTCATCATCAAAGTGGGTTCTCAAGTGATTGATGCGAGTATGCGCGGTCAACTTCGGAGAATCGGAATTAGCCTATCCAAGTCCGCTTAGTTTTGATCATTACTTTAATGAGGTTCCGACATGGTAGCAATTAGACCAGACGAGATTAGCAATATTATTCGCCAGCAAATTGAACAGTATGATGAGGGCGTCAAGGTCGCCAATGTAGGTACTGTGCTGCAAGTAGGGGACGGGATCGCCCGAATCTATGGCTTGGAGAAGTGCATGTCAGGTGAACTGGTGGAGTTTGCAGATGGCTCGGTTGGCATGGCGCTTAACTTAGAAGAAGACAACGTTGGCGCGGTGTTGATGAGTAATGGGCGCTCGATTGAAGAAGGAAGCTCTGTGACCGCCACCGGGCGGATTGCTCAAATTCCGGTTGGTGACGCGATGATTGGTCGCGTGGTGGATTCGCTCGCACGTCCGATTGATGGTAAAGGCGACATCCAAACTACGGAAACTCGCTTGATTGAGTCGATGGCCCCTGGGATTATTGCACGGAAATCGGTGTGCGAACCTCTGCAAACTGGGATTACGGCGATCGATTCGATGATTCCGGTCGGTCGTGGGCAGCGTGAGCTAATTATTGGCGATCGCCAGACCGGGAAGACCTCGGTGGCGGTGGATACCATTTTGAACCAAAAGGGCGAAGACGTGATTTGCGTCTATGTGGCAATCGGGCAGAAGGCGTCTACGGTTGCCAACATCGTTCAGGTTCTGCAAGAGCGCGGTGCGATGGACTATACGATCGTTGTTGCTGCTAACGCCAATGACCCGGCAACGCTGCAATACTTCGCTCCTTACGCAGGGGCAACCTTGGCTGAGTACTTTATGTACAAAGGCAGACATACGCTAGTGATCTATGACGATTTGTCGAAACAGGCGCAAGCTTATCGTCAGATGTCGTTGTTGCTGCGTCGCCCGCCGGGTCGTGAAGCCTATCCGGGAGATGTGTTCTACGTTCACTCTCGCTTGTTGGAGCGGGCAGCAAAGCTTAGCGATGCGCTAGGGGGCGGCAGTATGACCGCATTGCCAATTATTGAAACTCAAGCTGGGGACGTATCAGCGTACATTCCCACCAACGTCATTTCAATTACCGACGGTCAGATCTTCTTGTCATCTGACTTGTTTAACGCAGGTTTGCGCCCGGCGGTAAATGCTGGGATTTCGGTATCCCGTGTGGGTTCTGCGGCTCAGACCAAAGCCATGAAGAAAGTGGGGGGCAAGGTAAAGCTTGAACTCGCGCAGTTTGCTGAGCTAGAAGCATTTGCTCAGTTTGCGTCTGACTTGGATAAGGCGACCCAAAACCAGTTGGCTCGGGGTCAGCGCTTGCGTGAAATTCTCAAGCAATCTCAGTACTCGCCGCTTTCGGTTGCAGAGCAAGTCGCGGTGATTTATTCTGGCATTAACGGTTATTTAGATGATATTCCGGTGGAAAAAGTCACTGGCTATGTCAAGAGCTTGCGGGAATATCTAAAGACTGGTAAGCCTCGCTATGTCGAGATTGTTCAAGGAGACAAGCAACTGACTGAAGAGGCTGAAACTCTTCTCAAAGATGCGATCGCTGAATCCAAAAAGACTTACATGGCAGCGTAAACAGGTTTGGGTTTTGGATTTTGGATTGATCTAAGATCCAAAATCCAGGCACTAACCTTAACCCTAACCTCGACACGATTATGGCAAATCTAAAACTGATTCGCGATCGCATCCAGTCGGTCAAAAATACGAAGAAAATTACGGAAGCAATGCGGCTCGTCGCGGCAGCAAAGGTGCGCCGCGCTCAGGAGCAGGTGATTCAAACCCGCCCCTTTGCCGATCGTCTAGCCCAAGTGCTATATGGCTTGCAGTCTCGCTTGCGATTCGAGGATGCAAATTTGCCGTTGTTGAGAAAGCGTGATGTCAACACTGTGGGCTTGCTGGTGATCTCTGGCGATCGCGGCTTGTGCGGGGGCTACAACGCTAACGTGATTCGTCGGGCAGAAACCCGTGCCAAAGAACTGAAAGCCGAGGGCATCAGCTACCAAATGGTGATTGTGGGGCGCAAGGCGTTGCAATACTTTCAGCGTCGAGAGTACCCGATCGCGGCTAGTTTTACGGGCGTGGAGCAAATTCCAACGGCTGCCGAGGCGGCTAATATTGGCGATCAGGTGCTGTCTATGTTCTTGTCTGAAAGCGTCGATCGCGTTGAGTTAATTTACACAAAATTTGTGTCCCTGATTAGTTCTCGCCCTGTAGTGCAGACATTGCTACCGCTTGATGCTCAGGGTCTAGAGGTGGTAGACGATGAGATCTTCCGGTTGACAACTCGCGGTGGGCAATTTCAAGTCGAGCGCGAGAAAGTCACCTCTCCAACTCAAAGCTTCCCGCAAGACATGATCTTCGAGCAAGACCCGGTTCAGATTCTCGATGCGCTGTTGCCGTTGTATCTAAACAATCAATTGCTGCGAGCGTTGCAAGAGTCGGCAGCCAGTGAGTTAGCTGCCCGCATGACAGCCATGAATAACGCCAGCGAGAATGCCAGTAACTTAATTGGGTCGCTGACGTTGAGCTATAACAAAGCGCGTCAGGCAGCGATTACTCAAGAATTACTAGAAGTGGTCGCTGGTGCGGATGCCTTGACTTAAATCATTAGCTGTCTTTGTAGAAATACGTTTGGGGTAACCCGAACGTATTTTTGTTGTTTAATATTTTTAATTAAACGCTTTCCTGATCTTGCTACCTTTCCTTCTCTTCAAAATGGATAAAGTCGAGCTAGCTGGTAATGCTTTAATGCCCCAAGCTTAATGTTCTAGCATTGTCACAACACTTCAATCGGCTGCACCTTCCAAATTTCTTTGCAATAGTCTCGAATAGAGCGATCTGATGAAAATTTTCCCATTCGTGCCGCGTTTAAAATTGACATGCGAGTCCAATGCTGGGTGTCGCGGTAGGCTTGGTCAACTTTGGTTTGGCATTCAATATACGAAGCATAGTCTGCCAGCAGTAAAAAGGGATCGTGGTGCAGCAGCTTATCAACTAGGGGCTTGAAGAGGTCGCGATCGCCGTGGGAAAAATGCCCACTCGCAATTAAGTCAATCGCTGCCTTGAGCGCATCATTGCTGTGGTAATAGTCCCAGGGGTTGTATCCCTGTTCTTTTAGCGCCGCCACTTCTTCAGTGATTAACCCAAACAGAAAGAAATTCTCTGCACCTACTTCTTCTCGAATCTCGACATTCGCGCCATCTAGTGTGCCAATGGTCAGCGCCCCGTTCATGGCAAACTTCATATTTCCGGTTCCAGATGCCTCTAGACCCGCCGTCGAGATCTGCTCAGACAAGTCTGCTGCTGGGTAAACTGGCTGGCTGTTGGTCACGTTGTAGTCGGGGATAAACACTACTTTGATGCGATCGCGCACATCGGGATCGCCATTCACGACCTCTGCGATCGCGGTGATCAGCTTGATCATCAATTTCGCCATATAGTAGCCAGGGGCAGCTTTCCCCCCGAAAATGAATGTGCGCGGCGTAATTTCTAGAGTGGGGTTTTGCTTAATTGAGTCATAAAGCGTCACGATATGCAATGCATTTAAGTGTTGGCGCTTGTATTCATGAATGCGTTTTGATTGCACATCAAACAGTGAATCCGGATCGATTGTGATATCCAATCGGTTTTTAACCAACGCAGCGAGAGACTGCTTGTTACTTCGTTTGCTCTCTCGCCATTGCCTTTGAAATTCTATATCTCCTACGAACGATTCAAGCTGGCGTAACTGATCGAGATGTTTGATCCAGCCAGAACCGATTTTGCTGGTGATCAGCTTTGTCATGCTGGGGTTGCTCAACGCAATCCAACGACGGGGGGTCACGCCATTGGTCTTATTGCTAAATTTCTCTGGAAAAAACTCGTAAAAATCTTTCAGCACCGTCTGTTTGAGCAATTCACTATGCAACGCTGCAACACCATTGATGGCATGGCTTCCTACACACGCAAGATGTGCCATCCGAATATATCGTGCGCCTTGCTCATCGATCAGTGACATCCGAGCCGTGCGCTCTGCGTCTCCGACAAACTTGAGGCGTACCCGATCTAGAAATCGAGCATTAATTTCGTAAATAATTTCCAAATGGCGAGGAAGCAACCCTGCAAACAAATCGAGTGCCCATTTTTCTAGAGCTTCGGGAAGCAAGGTGTGGTTGGTATAGGCTAAGGTTTGTTGAGTGATGTCCCAAGCTTTATCCCACTCTACAAGATACTTATCGACGAGCAACCGCATCAATTCTGCGACTGCGATCGCAGGGTGGGTATCGTTTAATTGCACCGTAA
The DNA here is from genome assembly GCF_010091945.1 of Myxacorys almedinensis A. Lineage (GTDB taxonomy): Bacteria > Cyanobacteriota > Cyanobacteriia > Leptolyngbyales > Leptolyngbyaceae > Myxacorys > Myxacorys almedinensis. The sequence continues at coordinate 15,679 of NZ_WVIE01000002.1, read as the reverse complement.
ACTTTTGAGGAAATGCTTCTAGGGGAAGCTGCTGCCGCTCTAAAATATGAAACATATCTTGCAGCGAACACGAAACAAAGAAAAATTGTTGCTGCAACCGAAGTTGCTTACCTTCAAATTTTTCATCATTCGGGTACAAAACCTTGGTTAAGTTTTCAGACGCTACTTTTTCCTGGACAGCGCGGTAGTAATTCCCTTGATTAAATGCCTCAAAATCAAACGACTCTGGAGCCTCTGCCTTCCAAAGCCGCAGCGTGTTTGCCGTATTGACTTGATAGCCCAAGATCGGCGTATCGTACGGAACACCCTTCACACTCCATGCCGGAATCCACCGCACTCGATACCGCCCTTGGTCGTCGGTAAAAGGTTCCGTATAACCCCCAAATTTTATCTCTACCGCCCATTCCGGACGGGGCAATTCCCACGGGTTGCCGTAGCGCAGCCATTTGTCTGTAATTTCAACTTGCCACCCGTCCCGAATTTCCTGGTCAAAAATTCCAAATTCGTAGCGAATTCCGTACCCCATAGAGGGAATTTCCAACGTTGCTAACGAATCAAGATAGCACGCCGCTAACCGCCCCAAGCCACCGTTGCCGAGTCCTGGCTCTTCTTCTTGAGCAATTAACTCTTCAAAGTCGAGATCGAGTCCCTCGATCGCTTGTTTCATCTGGTCGTAGATGCCCAGATTGATTAAATTATTGCCCAAATGAGGTCCCATCAGAAATTCTGCTGAGAGATAGCAAACCGTGCGTGACCCCCGTGCTGTGTAGGTTGATGCGGTGCTGTTCCAGCAGTGCAACATGCGATCGCGAACTGTGTACGCCAGAGCAATGTAGAAGTCGTTTTTGGTGGCGAGTGCTAGCGGTTTGCCCTGGATGTAAAACAAATTATCCAAAAAGGCCCGCCTGAGGATCTCTGGCGATAACCCGATCCGATCTTCTTCGACTTGAATCTGCATGAGCATCAACCTTTCTGTACAACAGAATGAAAATCAGGATGAAAACTGAGACGTATCCTAGCCGAAATTTTGAAGGTCGTAATGTGTTCTAAATGACGCATTACGCCTCCTTTGAGTTGGGGTTGAGGTTTTGTCAGCAAAATGCGATCGTTGCGATCGCAATAACCCTGAAGTGATTGTTAAGTAAGAACAAAAAAGAGTAAACGAAGGTAACGAAAGAATTCTCAATTACAAACGCTAGAAAATCTGCACTAATAGCGCCTTGTTATTCTGTAAAATTTTCCAAGTATTGAAGCTAATGCAATCCCAAAAAATTGGATTCTATGAAAAAATATTAGAACCACTTTTGGAAGTTTTTAATGTTAACAAAAACGCTTGACATGAAATTAATATAGAAAATTCTTGCCCAATCTTAAGTTCAAAAACTGCTAAGAAAGAGATTGGCAACGGGTTGAGGTTAGAGCAGATAGATAGATGAGCGAAATTAAACTGAAGATCTTTATCTCCTCATCTCTTTTATTATCTTGAATTTATCTCGAAAAGGGAAACTGAGCTTCTACTCTCTGGTGGCTAGAGGGTTGAGGTGAGAGTGAATCCTGCTGATCTTCTTATGTTTAATTAGGTCTACTAATGTGTGTCTACCTATTAAAAAATGGGCTTCCCAACTCCATTCTATCCGTTGCCAATATTCAACAGAAAGGTTTCAAGTTGTCTTTAAGCGGTGATTTGTGCTGTTTCTTTGGATTCCTGTTCAGCCTGCTCAGATTGCTCTTCTTCAGGCTCTCGAACAATGTCAAGATCGATATCAATTACCGTCATTTTCAAGCCTGCTTTAGGAATATTACCGTTGCTTGAAATATACGGATTAGGTTCAAGATTACCTGTACAAATAACCAGCGATCCTTTCTTTAAAGATGGCAATTTGCGCCACGCATAAGACTTTTCCCAAATGCTCAACGACACAGTAAATGATTCTTCTCGGTTGCGAGGCTTTTGAACGTATAACGTTGCGGATGCAACTTGAGCCTGCTCGCCATTTTTCAGTTCAACAGTTTTGACTTGGGCATCAGCCGCCAAATTGCCACTGATAATCCACTTGTTTAACCCTGCACTCGACATAAATGTAGCCCAAAACACGGTACTTCCCCTGTAGAATGCCCGGAACTTTTGCCCTTGAAACAAGCACAGGAAGTCGCGCTGGGTGCAAACTCCATACGATCGCGAGTTTTTTTTAGCCGACAAAGCTAGTAGATTGTCAACGTTGAGTGGATGGGTAGAGGGGTGAGAGGGTAGAGGGGTGAGAGGGTAGAGGGAGATGTTACCCATCCACTCCTCCACTCCTCGATTCCCAGTCCATCATTTCAATCTTGACAGACCGCTAGGCTTACTAGAAAAACCTAGACTGACCGACGAACGCTCGGTAGAAATAGTACGATCAAGGGGTCGCTAATCCAATTTTCATCGTGAGTTCTGAGCGTTTGGATCTGGCTAATCGAGAATATGAGGCAGGCAAGGCAGCGTTTGAGCGGGGCAATTATCGCGCCTCGGTTCAGGCTTTAGAACGCGCCAATGCCTTGGTTGAAGGGAGAACGCGCTTGGGGGGCGAGGTTCAGATTTGGCTTGTGACTGCCTACGAAGCGGCAGGAGAGCGATCGCTAGCGATCCAACTGTGTCAGCAAGTCAGCCGCCATCCGGATCTCAAAATCCGTAAGCAAGGAAAACGCTTGCTTTATATTTTAGAAGCGCCCAGGCTCAAAACTCGCCCCGAATGGTTAACTGAGATCCCCGATCTCTCTGGCATTTCAGACCATGAAGGAGCCGCGTTAGGCACCTCTAAATTTGCTCCGGTAAGCCCTCCCAAGCGTCCTGAAAAGGCGAAATCTGTGATTCCAGAGCCGGTCGATTTGAGCCAGGTCAACACGCAAGATAACCTATTTATTTGGGTGGCATTGGGGGGTGCGATCGCAATTATTGCCGGATTGATCTGGTTCAGTTAGCGAACTTCCCAAAGTAGTGTTAGATGGTAAAGAATACTCCATTTTCTGGTTGCTATGTTCCAACGAACTGCTCGGTTCGCGTCGCGTTGCGCTAAAGCTCTCTTCCAAACAGTTTTGCAGGGTCGAGCCGTTTGGATGGCGGTGATTGCAGCTTTTATGCTGTCTGGTTGTGTCCAATACGAAGTCGGAATTACCTTTGATAGCCCCACGCGAGGTGCGATCGCACAGCATATTCAATTAGATGAGCGGCTCGCTAGCGTTGGCAGTGGCACCGCTCAAGCATGGCTTGCCAACATTGAGCAACGCGCCCGTCAGGTGCAAGGCAAAACCCGCCGCCTGTCGAGCAAAGAAGTGATCGTCACCATTCCCTTCACCACGGGGCGCGAGCTAGAGCAGAAATTTAATACCTTTTTTGACGCTAAAGCCACGGTAAAAACTAGCCGGAAGGTAGAGTTGCCGCCGATCGAATCTCATCTCAAGGTTGAGCAGGGGAATTTCTTGCTGCTAGAACGGCGCAAAATGATTTATGACGTAGACCTGCGATCGCTCGGTGTAGCCTCTCCTAGCGGTGAAGTGTTGGTTGATTCTAGCCCTCTGATCGACCTCCAGGTTAACCTAACAACGCCTTGGGGCGCGAAAAACGTTGTCCGTCCTGGCTCGGTTGCCTCTCGGCGAGACGGCAAGCAGTTGATTTGGATGCTGCAACCTGGGCAAAAGAATCATCTAGAAGCCGCATTCTGGATGCCGAGTCCTCTAGGGTTGGGGACAGTCGCGATCGTGGCGATCGTGGCGGCTGGAATCTATTTGAAAAACCAGCAACCTGGTGTTGGTGAGCCTGCTGCTAAGCCTGCCGCCGCAAGTCGCCCCTAGTCTAGGATCAATTCTAGATTTGCGATCGCCCCACATGGCTAAGCCTGTAGAATTCATCCGGTATTGCCAAGTGTCAGTATAATAAATTCTCTTCAGTCAGCGAGTCGAAAACCTCGCACTCTTTGCTTGTAGGGAGAAAAGTAGGGAGAAAAAGCCTTGTGCTCCCTCTCTAGCCAGAGCAGGTGAGAACGGACTGAGCAGATTCATCCTGGTTCGTTAGCAACGTCATTTATCCCTCATCCCTTCTTCTATGCGCCGCCGATCCGTCAATCCACAACGGTTCTTGGTTCTCGGTTTGATAGGCCCGATCGCAGCCCTAAACATTTGGCTTCTCGGTCAGGTGTTGTACTATTTTGGGCAATTGGTAACGGTGCTGACAGTTTCAGCCATTTTGGCGTTTTTGCTCAATTATCCGGTGCGGTGGTTTGAGCGGGTTCGGATCAAGCGTACCGGAGCCGTGGTGATTGTGCTGCTTTTAACGGTGGCTGTGCTGGCAGTTTCGGCCCTTACCCTGGTGCCGATCTTGCTCGATCAAACCAACCAACTGTTGATCAAAATTCCTGGATGGCTAGAGGCAAGTCGGCAAAATCTTGACTTTTGGGATGAGTGGGCAAAACAACGAAACTTACCGATCGACCTGAGGGGGTTTGGGGGCAAGCTCAGTCTTCAGATTGAAAATCAGATTCAAGCCTATGCTTCCCAAGCGTTGGGACTCGCGATCGGCACTGTTTCTGGCTTAATTGACACGATTTTGATCATTGTGCTGGCGTTCTATATGTTGCTTTACGGCGATCGCTTGTGGCAAGGGCTGATTCATCAGTTTCCGCCCAAAATCGGCATTCCGCTCAGCGACTCGCTCAAGCAAAACTTTCACAACTTTTTTCTCAGTCAAATTTTGCTGGCGCTATTTATGGCAGGTAGCTTAATTCCTTTATTTCTGGCGCTCAAGGTGCCGTTTACGCTGCTGTTTGCGCTGTTTATTGGGATTGCAGAACTCATTCCGTTTATTGGAGCGGCATTGGGCATTGGCATCGTCACGATTTTGGTGATGTTTCAAAGCGTATGGCTGGCGTTTCAGGTGGCGTTGGCGGCAGTAATTTTGCAGCAGATTCGCGATAATCTCCTCGCTCCAAAAATTTTAGGAGATTTTACCGGGCTAAACCCCATCTGGATCTTCATCGCCTTGCTGATTGGCTTGCAGATTGCCGGGCTGCTGGGTGTGATTGTTGCCGTCCCGATCGCAGGGACGATCAAAGGCACGATCGATGCTCTCCGCCTCTCTCATCAGCCGCCTGTGATTGTCACAGAACCGGTGATTCCGCCGCCGCCATCTCAGTAATGCGAATAATGTGAAGTAATTGCGATCGCGCTCCGGTTTATTTTCCAATCTTTGCTTTCTATCTTTCTAATCCCTGGTAGACTAGCGGCGTGATTGGAGGAAACACGATGAGACAGGTTAACTTTTTAATCATTTTTGTCATTTGTTTAGCTCTAGTGCTATTTGGAATTGAGAACACCGAGCCTTCGATTATTCATGTGGTTCGGGGGGTGCAACTTCAAGCCCCATTGTCGGTTGAACTAATTGTGGCAATGGGCATTGGCGCTGTCTTGGCATGGGTTTTCAGCGTTTGGTCTCAGATTCAGCGCGCGATCGAGCTAGGCAAGGAAGTGACCGTGCGAGAAAGCCGTATTCAGGAGCTAGAGCAAGATGTAGAGCGCTATCGGGTAGAACTTCAAGAACAGCAACGGTTGCTGCCAGCAGCGGAAGAACACGCTGAAGATGTAGAGGTGTTGGCGTAGATTAAGAGGGGGTGAGGGTGACAGTAGAGTTGACAAATCCTCAGAATCTTTGGAGCCTCTGGGTTCCTTTGACCTTATATTTGTTCATTTTGCTAGCCGCAATCTACTTTGCACGGATTAAAATCAAGTGATCTGAGTTAACCCCATACCCTCCTTCTCTATGGCTGCTCCTTCTCTCGCACAAGATGCGATCGCGCTCCTCATCGACATGGCAGAACGGGGCGACCTCGATCCGTGGAATGTCAACGTGATTGATGTGATCGATCGGTTTTTGAGCGACCTGGCTCCGGCAACGGGGCGCGAACTCTACGAAGCCAACTTGTCTCAGTCGGGGCAAGCGTTTTTGTATGCCTCAATGCTGCTGCTGCTCAAGGCGCAGACCCTCACTCAAGAGGTGGTTGTAGAACCGTTGGATGACTTTCCAGACGACGGCTTTTTGGATGGACTTGAACTGGGGCAATCGGCATTGCCGCTCCATCTAGAGCGGCAGTTGCGGCGGCGAGCCGTTGCCCACCCTCCCCAGCGGCGGCGCGTGACGCTAAAAGAACTGATCGAACAAATTCAAATTATTGCGACCGCCTTAGATGATCGAGCACCCAGGCGACGACCCACCCGTGAGAAGATGCCTCGTGCTCAGGCAGTCCGTGCGATCGCGCAGCTTGCCCACCAAGAAAACCTCTCTGAAATGGCGGTGGCGATCGAGGACTTTTTTATCAATCACTGGTCACTCGTTGCTCAAGGGCAAGACTGGATCGACTTTGAGCTAGTGCTGGAATTTTGGGTAGAACTCAAAGCCCAAGGCAAAACAACGGTGGAAGACGATCCTCATGCTCAAGCAGAAAACCATGAGCGGGTGGGAGTGTTTTGGGCGCTGCTGCTGCTGTCATCCCAAAATAAAGTAGAACTGGCACAGGAAGAGTTTTACCAAGATCTTAAGGTGCGATCGCTGTTACAAAGGAGTAGCGAATTGGAAGCCCTCACCCAAAGTGCCCTGCTCGACTGAGCGTTAGGGCATAATCAACAATGATTTAAGCCCGTTTTGCGGCTGAAGTTGAATGGAGAGCACCCAAATCTGTAAAGACAGCTTTAAATTATTACCTTTGGATAAATCAAAGGTGAAATTGGGCACGTTAAGGTTGACAGCGCTGCAATTATTTTTCAACTTCCTGAACATTACAAGGCTTATTTAAGCGGCTCACCGTAACGGCTAGCGGCTATATCCAGTGATGAATAGTCTAAAGTCCTGTCCTCCTCTATAGTGAGAAAGATGCATTCTGGAATTGTCCAGGTTGCTCCACAATCGACTGAAAATTGATGGCGTAGAAATAGAGAGAACGTTTATGAAAGCCATGATTCTGGCAGCCGGAAAGGGAACGCGGGTTCGTCCGATTACGTACACCATTCCCAAGCCAATGATTCCAATCTTGCAAAAACCAGTGATGGAGTTTTTGCTAGAGTTGCTTCGTCAGCACGGCTTCGACCAAATCATGGTCAACGTGAGCCACTTGGCCTACGAAATCGAGAGCTATTTTCGGGACGGGCAGCGCTTTGGCGTAGAGATTGGCTACTCGTTTGAGGGGCGCATTGTAGATGGCGAATTGGTCGGCGAAGCGATCGGGTCGGCGGGCGGCATGAAGCGAATTCAAGATTTCTCTCCGTTTTTTGATGATACCTTTGTGGTGCTGTGCGGCGATGCGCTGATCGATTTGGACTTGACGGCGGCGGTCAAGTGGCATCGAGAGCAAGGCTCGATCGCAACGGTGATCACCAAACCCGTGCCCCGTGAAGAAGTTTCTAGCTATGGCGTTGTTGTGACCGACGAGACAGGCAAAATCAAAGCTTTCCAGGAAAAGCCCTCGATCGAAGATGCGCTTAGCACCAATATCAACACCGGAATTTACATTTTTGAACCTGAAATTCTCAACTATATTCCTTCAGGTCAGGAATATGACATTGGCGGCGAACTGTTTCCAAAATTGGTCGAAATGGGCGCACCGTTCTATGCGTTGCCTATGGAGTTTGAGTGGGTCGATATCGGCAAAGTGCCGGACTACTGGCACGCCATTCGCAGTGTGTTGAAAGGCGAGGTGAAAAATGTGCCGATTCCCGGACATGAAGTGAAGCCAGGGATTTACACCGGGCTGAATGTCTCGGTGAACTGGGACAAGGTGGATATCCAAGGTCCGGTTTATATCGGCAGCATGACCTGCATTGAAGATGGGGCAAAGATTGTTGGCCCGGCGATGATCGGTCCCAACTGTTGGGTGTGTAGTGGCGCAACGGTAGACAACAGTGTGATTTTCGAGTATTCGCGGTTGGGACCAGGCGTGCGGTTGGTGGATAAGCTGGTGTTTGGTCGTTATTGTGTCGATAAAACGGGCGCGACAATCGATGTGCAAGCGGCGTCGCTCGACTGGCTGATTACCGATGCACGGCAGCAATTGCCCACCCATCCGGCGGCAGAACATCAAGCGATCGCAGAACTGCTAGGAGTCGATAAAGTCGCTCCGTAATCATCCGCGATTCGATCAGATGCCGAACTTTGAGTCACAATAGCTCAGAGGTCGGCACGTTTGGTTTATGGAATTGCGGGAAAAGGTTGCATTTTATCTAGAAGATATCGACACGCCAATCGGTCGAGGCATTAACCTTTTTATCACCGGATTAGTTTTAGCGTCATCCGCAATTTTTGTAGTCGAGACATATAACATTCCTGCATCGCTTGAGACACAATTAGATGTCTTTGGAAATGCAATTCTTTTGATATTTGTGATTGAATATTTGCTTCGATTGTGGTGCGCTAAAGACAGAATTCATCACATCTTTAGCTTATTTTCAATTGTCGATTTAGTTACCATTCTTCCGTTTCTGTTTGGGGCAGATATTGGATTTTTTAGAATCTTTCGCTGGTTTCGGATTTTGCGTCTGATTCGGTTTATTGGTGGAAAAACAATCTTTGGTTATGTCAGTAGTGAAGATAGCGCGATCGTAACCCGAATTCTATTCACTCTCATCTCAATTATTTTTGTCTATTCAGGCTTAATTTATCAGGTAGAACATGCCTCTAATCCAAAGTACGATACGTTTCTAGACGCAATTTATTTCTCTGTTTCTACCATCACGACCGCAGGTTTTGGCGACATCACACCAAACTCTCAATTGGGAAAGCTACTAACGGCTTTAATGCTTTTGACAGGCGTAGTTCTAATTCCTTGGCAGTTAGGAGATTTGATTAAACGATTTGTCAAAACCTCCGATCAAGTTTCAATCGTTTGTTCAGGATGTGGTCTTGCACTACATGACTCCGATGCTCAATTTTGTAAGGTTTGCGGTACAGCGTTAAAACACAGTTAACCCGCAGAGCAATAATGCTTCCGTCCACTCGACGATCGCGCCATAGGTATCTCCGGTTTGTCCGCCTAATTTGTGATTTAACCATGCTCCAGTGAGTAGCGCGATCGCAGTTCCCCCAACCGAAAGTGCGATCGCTGTAACCGGAGACAAAACCCCACTCAACCCAACCAGCAATAGAAACGTCGGCAACGCTTCCCAAACTGACCGAATCGATTCTTTGTGAAACGCGCCTTTGCCCGTCGGTTTGAGATAGAGATAGCGTGCGATCGCAACTAATTGCCCCCACCGTCCCCATCCTGCCACTGCCATCAAGATCCAGATGCGATCGCTCTCAATCTCACTCAATGCCACGGTTTTGAGCAAAACAATCACAATCGCCGCGATCGCACCAAATGCCCCGGTCGCACTGTCTGACATCGCTTGCAAGCGTCGCTGGGGATCGCTCACCGCCAATCCATCTGCTGTATCCATTGCACCATCAAGATGAAGACCTCCGGTGATCGCAATCCACAGAGCAACTGCGATCGCGCTGCGAGTCAGCACAGGCATCCCAACCTGGGCTAATCCCCAATCGAGTAGCCCGACCAGTCCGCCAACCAAGACTCCAACGAGCGGCGCAACACGGGCAATGCCTCGAAAGTCAAGTGTCCACTCCGACGAAATCGGCAAACAGGTGTAAAACATCGTTGCTGCTAGAATTTGAGCAACCCACCCCCAAAGTCGTCTGATCATTGCTTCCATCTCAACTTTACAGAAGTTAAATTCCTTTCCTCGACACGCAGATCCAAATTGGCATTTCCCAGCCATAATTGCTTTAGGAGGCACTGACCTAAAGTGAGATCTTTGAGCAAGATTTTTGCTTTAGCGCTGATGAACTGTCTACTCAACCGTCTATTTTCGCGAGTTTTCAAAAACTCCATGCGATTCTAGAAGGTGGGCAAGTGCTTCGCTTCTCACCCTGTTCGACTCGTAGTTCGACCCCTGTTTTGTCATGAGTCACGACTTTTTCTCCGGGAATTCCTGGTTTCCTGCGCCTTGCATTATCGCCAATGGCACAATTATCGACAAGCAAGACATGCAGCGACTGCTGACCGACCTAACGCGGGTGCGCTACATTCACACCCAAGATGGCAACCTTGCCAGTGAGGGCGAAGGGTGTGTTTTAGAAGTGTTTGCCGATCCGTACCGGGCGACGCTGGTTGCCAATTATACTCTCTATCTCAATGTTTGCAGTTTTGACTATATTGAACTGAGCCAATCGGCAGAAGGTTCAGTGTTTGATCTCATTCAAGAGGGTCGCCGATTGAGACTGATTCCCTTGAACAACCCGCTTCACAATCAAGCACCGCGCACCCTGATCAATGCGGCTGATCTTGAAGCCATGGTGACGGAGGTGATTTCAGCAAGACTAGATGTTCAGATTGACGATGAAGAGCATTTTCTGTTCTAACTAGTTAGGTCAGTCGTCATTCAAAGACCAGGTGCGTTAAGCACAAAATAGTATTGTCTATGCTTATTTTGTATGTCTCTGCTTCAGACGCTCTGCGAGGACTATGCGCGGTTTCCAGCGAATCAAACCTACAGCATTTATGCCAAAGATGTTTTTTTCAAAGATCCGCTCAATCAGTTTCAGGGAGTTGAGCGCTACAAAAAAATGATTCAGTTTATAGAGCGCTGGTTTATCGATACTCGCTTCCAATTGCATGATATTGAGGACACTGGAAATAGCATTAAAACTCGCTGGACGTTGAGTTGGAAGGCTCCTTTACCGTGGAAACCTGCCATGTCAATTGATGGCTGGAGCGAGTTGCAGGTCAACGATGATCAGTTAATTGTCTCTCACATCGATCATTGGGACTGTTCTAGATTTGCGGTCTTTAAGCAGTTGTTTAGCGTTGGCTAAGAAGTGCTCAAATTTCGTTCGGTATCTTCAGCACTGCGTAGACAACTCATTAGTTTTTTTCAAACAATTTTCCGTATTCTTAAGTAAAACTGGCGTAAAGAGTTTTAAATGCTTAAGGATGCTGGAATGGACATTCTACAAAATCGTTATCAGGTTGAACAGCAGCTTGGCAAAAAAGCTGGGCGACAAACCGTTCTGGCACGAGATTTAAAAACGCAAGAACTTGTTGTTATAAAGCTGCTCACGTTTGGCGTCGATTTTGAATGGGATGATCTCAAGTTGTTTGAGCGTGAAGCAGAAACATTGCGATCGCTAAACCATCCCGCCATTCCTAACTATCTCGACTATTTTGAGATCGAAACCACAACGACCAAAGGTTTTGCGATCGTTCAAAGTTACATCGACGCCAAATCCCTAGAGCAACACTTGAAGGCAGGACGATCGTTCACCGAAACTGATGTGAAGCAGTTGGCAGAATCGCTCCTCGACCTTCTCACGTATCTGCACACTCAGCAGCCATCAGTGATTCATCGTGACATCAAGCCAAGTAATATCCTGCTTGGAAACCGTACCGGAAATCACGTCGGACAGGTCTATCTCGTGGATTTCGGCTCGGTTCAAACGCTCGTTGCTCAAGAAGGCGGAACCCTTACCGTTGTTGGAACCTACGGCTACATGCCCCCCGAACAGTATGGCGGACGGGCAACCCCGGCATCGGATCTCTACAGCTTAGGCGCAACACTAATTTTTCTCATCACAGGAAAACATCCCGCAGACTTACCGCAACGCAATTTACAACTGCAATTTAGATCCTTTGCAACGCTAAGCGAACCGTTTTTAGATTGGTTGGAATGGTTGACAGAACCGAGTTTGGAGAACCGTTTAGGATCGGCTCAAGTTGCATTAAGAGCACTGCAACAAGGACAGTTGCGGCTAGCTCTTCCAGAAGAAAACCCCGGTGATATTGCGCCTCAAATGACAACCGATCGCCTGTTTTGGAATGCGATTTGGCGCAGTAGCGCGTTTGGCGCGATCGCGGGTGTCGGATGTGTTTGGGTCACGATTTTGCCAAGCATTCCTGACTATGCTTTGTTAGAAGCGCTAAGTTTCTGGGGCGTCGTATGTGGAGGACTAGGTTTAGGTTTGGGATTTCTCAATGGTTTGCTTGTTGCTTTTTTGACGCACTATTTTGATACACCTGAAAAAACGCCTCTTCTGTATCGTCTGATTGTCGGTATCGCTGCAATGATCTTCAGTGGAGCCGTCGTATTAACTTTCGGGATCTCCATCCTATCGATGACGGGAGAAGTGAATGCGCTTAAAACATTTGCCATACTAGCTCTACCAATGGTCGTGGCGAGTCAAGCGATCGCAACCTGGTATCTCCGAGAACGTCGAAGAACAACCCAAGCTTTCGATGTTCCTCAAAAACCACGAAACAAAATCCAAGCAGAAACGCTGGATCAATCCCTTGTTCCCAAAAATGAGGGAAAACTTGCTCCTCCGATGACGACCGATCGAATTCTCTGGAATGCGATTTGGCGATTTGGTACGGTTGGTGCTTCTGTTAGCACTGTTTTATTTGCAGTGTACGCAAAATTTTCGATGTCCTATTCTGGTGATTTGAGAATGATCGTTCTCAATATGATTGTTGCTGCCGTGCTGGGCGGTTCTCTAGGATTAGGTCTAGGATTCTTCAACGGAATTGTATCGGGACTACTAACTCGACGCTCAAAGCTGAAAAACGTCCGCCTATATCGGTTGAAACTCGGAATGCTATCTACTCTGTGCAGTGCAGGCATCGTTGCAGGCTTCTTTCTGCTACTCTCGGCGTCATGGATACCTGTTCCTCTGTTCGTTGTGATGTTGTCGTTGTCAATGGGAGCGACAAGCCAAAGTTTTATTCGCTGGTATTTGCGGGAAATTCGTAAATTGAAACGGTGAAAGGCTGAGAGCAAGAAGTAGCGATTAGCACAGAGCGCAACTCTGTAGGAACCGCTCTAAAATAATAGCTAGAACCGAAGTAATACAACGAAAACTGGCTTAATGACCGAGACTGCCCTTTCTCACAACGGCATTCTCATTCGGCTACCCGATGAGCGATGGCAACCCATCATTCAAAGGCACACGGTTCTTACCGATAAAAAGCAACTGGTTCTAAACACGCTCTCCAATCCAACTCGTATCTTGGAAGGCAATGACGGCGCACTGTTGGCGATTCAACAATTTGAACCTGCTCGATGGCTGGTTGTAGCTTATCGAGAAGAAGGCGATGATGAATTTGTAATCACCGCTTTTCCAACCCGCAGAATTAATTTTCTCAACCGGAGGAGACAGATATGGTAGCGAACTTTCAAGAAGCGCAAGATTATCTAAAACTCTTGCCTGTACTCCACAATCTACCCAAACAGCCATTTTCTCTGGTTTACGATTCAGAAGCCGATGTGCTTTACATCGATTTCTACAGTCCCCCAAAATCTTCAACTGACACCGAATTTACAGAAGATGACATTGTGATTCGCTACGATGATGCAGACGGAATTGTTGGACTAACCGTTTTGAATGCAAGTCAGCGTTAGAAGAAATAAAGTAATGTCCTGATGCAACTTCGATTCCCGCGTTGTCCAAAGAACTTGTCCAAAGAACTTGTTCAAAGAACTTGTCTAAAGAACTTGAATGGTAGGTCGATTCGCGATTGGCTCTGCCAAGCTCCGAAGGGGTTCGCTCCGCGAAGTCCGTTGGATCGCCGTTTCGCAAAACTTTGTAACTCAGCCTAAAATAGGAAGTCGAGCCTTAATCCTGTATCTTGCTGAAACCCATGACTGCTTCTCCCCGTCGCTACCACATCACCACCTTCGGCTGTCAGATGAACAAAGCCGACTCCGAACGCATGGCGGGCATCCTCGAAACGATGGGCTTCCAATCGGTCGAAGAACCTAACGATGCAGATCTGATTCTCTACAACACCTGCACAATTCGAGACAATGCAGAGCAGAAAGTGTATTCCTACTTGGGTAGACAAGCACGGCGAAAGCAGGAAAATCCAGACTTAACGCTGGTTGTTGCGGGATGCGTGGCGCAGCAAGAAGGTGAATCGCTCTTGCGGCGAGTCCCGGAACTCGATTTGGTGATGGGACCGCAACACGCTAACCAACTCGAAGATTTATTAGAGCAAGTGTTTAGTGGAAATCAAGTTGTCGCAACTGATCCGATTCACATTGTTGAAGACATTACCAAACCCAGACGCGATAGCAAAGTGACCGCTTGGGTGAATGTGATTTATGGCTGTAATGAACGCTGTACCTATTGCGTTGTACCTAGCGTTCGCGGAGTTGAACAGTCTCGAACTCCCGAAGCGATTCGGGCTGAAATTGAAGCGCTTGGACGGCAAGGCTACAAAGAGATCACGTTGTTGGGTCAGAATATTGATGCCTATGGGCGAGATCTTCCAGGTACGACGTCTGAGGGTCGCCATTTAAACACGTTTACGGATTTGCTTTACGTTGTGCATGATGTTCCGGGTATCGATCGCATCCGTTTCGCAACTAGTCATCCCCGCTACTTTACCGAGCGTCTGATTCGTGCCTGCGCCGAACTGCCAAAAGTGTGTGAACACTTCCACATTCCGTTTCAGTCGGGAGACAATGACGTTCTCAAGGCAATGGCGCGGGGCTATACCCACGATCGCTACCGTCGAATTATTGAAACGATTCGCGAATACATGCCTGATGCATCGATTAGTGCAGACGCGATCGTAGGTTTCCCCGGCGAAACAGAAACCCAATTTGAGAACACGCTCAAACTGGTTGCAGACATCGGCTTCGATCTGGTCAACACCGCCGCTTATTCCCCTCGCCCTGGTACGCCTGCGGCAGTCTGGGAAAGTCAGCTTTCTGAGGAAGTGAAAGCCGACCGGCTGCAACGGCTCAATCGTTTGGTCTCGGTGACGGCATCAGAGCGATCGCAGCGCTATGCAGGGCGCGTTGAAGAAATTTTGGTTGAAGATCAAAACTCCAAAGACCCCACGCAAGTGATGGGACGCACTCGCGGCAATCGCCTCACCTTCTTTGCAGGAGAGATCAACGAATTGAGAGGCAAACGTGTAAAAGTCAAAATTACCGAAGTTCGCCCGTTTAGTCTCACCGGTCAGCCCTTAGTTGAAGCTCGATTATAGAGAGGAAGTCATGTCTACTGCCGCGATCGCAACTCTCATCAAAATGGTGGAATCTTTACCTGAATCTACTCAAGAACAAGTTGTTGCCCATTTGCGAGAATACGTTGCAGACCTACACGATGAACTGCGATGGCAGGAGACGTTTGAGCGGACTCAACCTCAGTTGAGCGCGGCTGCCCAACGTGCTAGACAAGAGATAGCAGAAGGGAAAGCACAACCGATGAACTATGACCAGCTATGAATTCTGCAACTCTGCCGTCATTCTGGGCTGAATATCGGTGACTCGATCAGGAGATCCGCCAATGTGCTAGAAAAACCTATCGCTTGTGGAAAGAAAATCCTTTCCATCCTTCTTTGCATTTCAAATGCATCAACCGTTAAGAGAGTCTTTGGTCTGTCAGAATAACGCGAAGTTGCCGCGCGATCGGAATTCTTGAGAGCGACACTGTAACTTGGTTCTGGATCGGTCGCCATGATGGCTATGAACGCTTTTTTGGATAACCGGCGAGGTTCAAGAGTCGCACATTTCAACTAGCAGAGCTAAATTGACGTGAGTTCGACGGATTAAAAGATGGCAGGAGGGAGAGCAGGCAAGCCTTTTGGCTGCAAGTCGAGCGAGGGTA
>NZ_WVIE01000029.1 GCF_010091945.1 Myxacorys almedinensis A | reverse complement strand
CAATGAAAAACCGACTGAAAGAACTTCGACAACTGCATCAATGGTCACAAGCTGACCTAGCCAGAGAATTAGGAGTCAGTCGTCAGGCGGTCAATGGTTTTGAATCTGGCAAGTTTGACCCCAGCCTAGACATGGCTTTCAAAATTGCCAACCTGTTTAATGTCGCAATTGAACACGTTTTCGTTTATCAGGAAAAGAACTCTATGCAGACATTAGTTGAGCGATTTACCAATTTTCTTGGCTTCAAGTTTGGATTTGAACGGTTTACTGAAAAAGCAATCAATGCAATCAAGTTTGCATGCCATGAGGCTTCACACTCACAGAACCTGCAAGTTGAGCCAGAACATCTACTGGCTGGCTTGCTAGCTGATCCAACGACAACCTCTTCATAGTTACTTCGAGCCAATGGGGTAACACTGGACATCGAAACCAATGAGCATTCCTTTAAATCTCGTGGAAATGAAAAACTCAGCCCGAAGAGCGAATTTGTCATGGAGCTTGCTTTGCAGATTGTTCGGATGCAAGATAAGAAATCAATTGGAACGGAACATTTGTTGTGGGGATTAATCCGCCTTGCTGAAACAGATAAAACCGCTTTGAGTGAATTGTTTCAACGATACGGAATTGATCTCGAAGCCCTAAACAAACAACTAGCAGAGACAATCTAAATCCAGACTGAGAACCAACTAATACTACCTACCAGATTCCGGAGTCTTGGTAGGTATTTTTTGTTATTCACCCTACCAGTAATCCTCAAATTGCCGCCACCCCTGATGTCTTAAGCAGCATAACGTTGCCCATCACCCGCCGCTAGTAGCATCAAAATTCTAACAGATTAACTTTATACGGTCGGGTGCATGGACGTTGTTGTGCCGTGATCGCTACATCATAGTTCAATCTGTCGTTACCCTTCATCTGTTGATGAGAAGTCAAAAATCGTATGCTCTTCAGTCAAAAAAGCACAGGATAGAGACCGCTGACGATAGCAGTATCCCTATAGTTCAACGAAGTTGCTCAGACTCGCACTAAAATTTGCCCTACTTTTGGCTTCGGTTCTGGTAAATCGACTAATTTAAGCCCGTCAATCCCCGCAGATGTTTGAATCTGATATGCGATCAGCATGAGCGCCTATGACTGTGCAAACAGGGATTCATAGCCTGTATAGGGTTTGAGTGGCAGGATCTCACAGGCGAGAATGCCTTCTTTCACCAGCGGTAATTTCTGTACCTCATGCGTGACAGATTCCACGCTCTCACCTTCCCAAAGCATCACAGCGCCACTCATGTCAGCAATGTAATGCATCTGGCGAATCTGTTCTGAAGCATAAAACTGCCATGCTTGCGCCGCTTCTGCACTCACAAAAGGTAAAACTTGCTCAACAGGGATACCTAGCTTGACACGAGCAATAACTAAAATCTGCATATCCTTTGCCCTCTGTTTCTTTCCCCTACGTTGTCAGTATGATTTTCGCCCCCGCTCCTTGATGTGCCTGTGTGATTGCCTCAGCCGCTTGCTCTAGGGGCATTGTTTTCACCATCAAATCTTTGAAAATCCCGTCTTGATGCCAACTCAAAATTTCTGTTAACCCCTGACAAACTAAATCCAAATGGTGAACTGTGTAGTAAGCAAAATCAGTGCCCACGATCGCAAAATTGCCAGCCAACACCCGAATCATACTCAATTCAGGAACAATCCCACTCGCCATCCCAATCGGTAGTAATCGTCCTTCTGTCGCCATTGATTGCACAGTGGCTTCAAACAAATCACCCCCCACAGTTTCAAATGCAACATTGATACCTTTCCCTTGCGTCAGTTCTTTGATACGAGAGACGACATCTTCCTGCTTGTAGTCGATCGCTTCATCCGCGCCCAACTCACGAACACGCTGCACTTTCTCCGCGCCACCCGTCACAGCAATCACCCTTGCCCCTAGATGTTTACCAACTTGTATGGCTGCCGATCCAGTTGCTCCGGTTGCTCCAGTAACAAGTAACGTCTCACCCACTTGCACACGAGCGCGATGCTTAAGGGCAATGTAGGCAGTACCGTACATAACGGGAATTGCGGCGGCGATCGCAAAGTCGATGCTATCAGGAATCGGCACAACGTTTTGGGCAGGAACGAGAATTTGTTCAGCAAATGCTCCAAAATTGGCTGTTCCCCCGCTTAAGTAGGGCAGCGTAATCAGCACTCGTGTTCTAGGCTGCAAGTGAGTGTGAGCGCCTACCGCAGTAATCTCACCTGCGGCTTCAAATCCTGGCGTGAAGGGTAATGCAGGAGGGATTTGAAACACGCCATTGACTACATACCAATCCGCTGGATTGACACCAGCCGCCCTGACTCGAACCACGACTTGATTGGTCTTCGGTTGAGCAGAAGCAACTTCTTGTAGTTGAATCGCAGTTGAATCGGCAAATTGATGAACTTGTATAGCTTTCATAGGACGGTTCTGTTTCTTATGGATTCAGGCTATACAAGATTGCCTGAGTGATTAACAGAATAGAAGTAATCCCGATCGCCTGTCTTACACAAACTTGCTCGTTTTATCCATTCTTGCCATTTATTTCTTTGGGAGTCCGACCTGTCAAACGCTTAAAGTGCCGATTTAGATGTCCCTGATGGGCAAATCCACACGCCAAAGCAATCTCCGCAAAACTCAACTCTCCCTTTCGTAATAGTTGAGTTGCCCGTTCGACACGTTGCTGAATCACATACTGATGGGGAGTAATCCCTAAAGACTGCTTGAATAGCCGACTGAAATAAAACTGGCTCATCCCAACCTGCTGTGCCAACTCTTTTAGCTCCAAGCCAGAGTCAAGATGAACTGCAATATAATCAATGATTTGATTCAACTTATGCCGGGGCAACCCATCCGCATAGGTGGCAATTTTGACTTTTTGAGCACCATATTTCCGCAGCAGGTGCGTCACCAGCGTGGTCTTAAGCTGATCGACAAACAGATCTGGCTTAATGCCAGCCGTGATTAATTCTTGTTTAAGCGTAAACAAAATTCCCTGAATCAATGGATCTTGAAGGGTGGCAAAGTGAGGGATCAGTTCAATGCGATCGGGATTCACCAGTTCTTGTCCAACCTGAACAAACACATGAGGATCGATGCCGAGAAACATGAACTCGATATCTTGCTGCCAATCACAACGATGCAGTGCCCCTGCTGGCAGAATAAAAGCATTATTTTGACCCACTAAATGACGTTGAAACTGACCGTTGATTGACTGATTGATCGGCGTATCAGATGTAATCATTGTCAAAATGTGCATTTGATGAAGATGTTCGCCCGTATCGTGTGTTGGCTGTTGCTGAACTTCAAAGTGCAAATCTGTCCACTGAGCAGGGCTAGAAAAAGATGCCGATTTTGGCAAGACTAATTTTGAGGCTTCTGGTTGGTCACCATAGTCAAGTACAGGAATTTTTTGAGGATGTTTTGACTGTTCCGCTGTCATGCTGAGCGATTTAAGTTAAGAACTGACTTAAAAAATTATCAATGCTGTTCGGTTAGAAATCAATTTGGGCGACCTACTCTGCAGTCTAATTCAAAAGAAAAACACCTCGAATGCTGAGCGATCAATTTCAAGTGCGTATTTTCACCAATAACCTAAGCGGCACAACGTTCCCCTTCAGCGGCAGCAAGTAACCTTAAACTCACCACCAAGATCTCCATTCCGTCCGCTGCAAGGGGGTTGTTATGCGGCGGTTTACCTTGTCTTTTCAAGTCGTAAACACAACTTCGTGTAAGGTCTTCTGATACTCGTTATTTGCTAGATCAAGCATCTCACCAAAGAGAGGTGAAAAGGGACGGTTGGTATCCATTGCTGTGTATTCTTCCAGCGATCGCCAATGCCCAAAATTAATACAACGCCAACCATCTAAACTACGATGAGCATGAGTCGAAATCAACCCTGCTTGCCCTGACACCCTTACTAGCGCCTCACGAAATAACTCTATGAATCGAGCTTGATTTTCGGGTTGCTTCATCTTAAAAGATGCCGAAATTGATTAGTCCATTCATACCTGACGAAAGCTGCAATGCACTATCTTCTGGCTCTTCAGCAAAGATTTCAAACAGATGAACATCAGGAACAGCAAAATCTGTGAAGGGTTGAGTAGCTACATAAGATTCTTGATTCGCCCATTGTGTATAGCTTGTTACTCTTAACCCATCGCGGCTACGAAGCACTGTGCCAGACACAACTCCTGTATTGTGCTTAAGAACAGACTCAATGTTTTGAATAACCTTTTCGACTAAGTTTGCTTGATTGTCAGGCTCAACTGGAAAGATAGCAAACTCAGCCAATAAGCCATTAGCTTTACTCACGAGAGGCATCTTAGACCTCCAAGGCTGCTGTTTTCATGAAGCATTCTGACACAAAAATCAATAACACTCAACGATGTCTCAACCAGCAATTTGAGCCGCCTAACGTTGCTGTTCAGCGGCGGCACAAGTTTTCGAGCTATTACCAGAGTGTTGATACCGTCCGTTGCAACAGCGTTGTTGTGCTGCGCTATGCTGAGACCATTTCAGGCTTCAAGTCAGGTGATGCTGGCTCAAAATGTAACACCATGATTTGCTCTGGACGCAACCCGATGGACTCAAACGTTCGACCATCACGATCGCTAAATTCAACCTCAAACGCTGCCCCATCAGCCAGCAGTTCAACTATGGTTCCGACTTGCCCGCACCACAGGTTGTATTCGGGTAAATCAACTGTTAAAGCTACGACATCTAGCAATTTAGCTGTATTCTTCGTCACTTGTATCACCTCCAAATACTACAGGAGATAGCAGGTTGTTAATCTTGGAATCTTCGAGCCATGCTCGATAATCCAACCACTACGAAGAGTTGCACTTCTATTTTGCCATGCAATCGTGAAGTCAAGAGTGTAGCGTTGTCCAAACTCATCTTGTCGCCCCAAACGAGCTTCATGAATTGTGACAATTTCTAGTAAAATTTGGCGTAACTCTTCAGCATTGCCAGCCGTCATGCCAAGAATTGATAAAAAGAGCCGAGCTTTATGCTTTCCGTCATCATGCTCTGAATTTAGGCAGTAGTCACGTAGTTTGCGAACATCGACGACTGCATTTTCTGCGTTCGGAATCAACATATACAAGGCGGTACAGAAAGTCTTCTTAATCTCCGGTCATTTTGCTTGCTCTACCATGAATCCGCAGGAAAGTCATTATCTTCGTCAGCCATTCTTTCTTTGAAGACTCTGGCTTTGGAGCAGACATATACAATTATGGTGACCAAGCCAACCAAATAAAAGGCATCAACTACAAAATTGGTATTACTACTTGAATACACAAAAAGGAAGAATTTGAAGCCACTTGAGAATACTAATGTCACAGGAGGCTATAGAAAAATATAGTTACCTGCTGCCGTGCTGAAGCTTATTGTTGATAGCGCAAAAACCACTGCCAACAAGAGGAAACCACATCTCTTGCCGGTGAGTACAAGAATTCCTGCAGCTAGCAATAAAATCCTGAACGCAGGGCTCCATGGAAAAGGCAGGACTGATACACCACTAATAGCCCGAAAGATTTGATAGGCTGCTAACATCCTAAAAAATACCATGTCCTTACATTACCGAGATTCCTGGTTCTTGAACAGCTTTTCGCCAAAATGAGAATTGCTGTGTCCTTACAGGGTGCTTCCAAGTAGCATATATGGTACAACTCAGAATTAGACGGATTTTGCTCATTCTATTCTGTCTATCTCCTCCAAAATGGGGTGTTAGACAGATAGAGATCTGCCTAACACCCTAAATCAGAACGTTATCCAGATTCTATTCTGTCTAATCCCCTATTTTGGGATGTTATACGGAGCTTTGTCTATACAACATCCCTGTGCAGCCTTGTATGCAGCAAACGATTCGTGCAATCGCGATGGATTACACCCAACCGATTAAGCCGCCTCCACTTGCGCTTTCTTCTTCGACCCGCCCACTTTCGACTTCGACAGGTTTCGCGCTACCTCGCTCTTGCGTGCGCCACCTGCCATTACATATTCCTCGCTGTCTTTGCCATACAGCGCACCTACGCCTAAGAGCATTCGCTCACTGAGATCTTTTAATGCTTTCTCAGAAGCATCTACCGCGATCGCAAGTTGCTCTATGGCAGAAAGGGTACGGTTGTAATCATCTAATTGGGTTTTGTGCAGCGCGATCGCACGCCCATACTCTTCTAAGGTCAACCCTCTACCGAGATGCAGTGCGGGGTCAATCGATTGTAAGCTTACGGCGCGTTGTTGGGCGCGTTCGAGCGTTTGAGAATTGCGTTTTTGACGAGGCATCGGAGTATTTTGTTTTGTAACGTTTGCTATTTCACTCTAGTGTGCCGAATCTAATGACACCCTGAGAAAATCTAATGAATCTGGCATGAAGTTTAACTAAAGTTGGCGGCGGTTGAGACCGTATACGGAGACGAATCTCGTAATTTCAACCGAGTTGTGCTTTGCCCTAACCAAGTGACGCTTTCGGTCAACTGAGTTATGCTTCAGCAGTTCTGAGTTTCGCTTTCGGTTAATCGAGTTGTGCTTTGCCCTAACCGAGTGACGCTTTCGGTCAACTGAGTTATGCTTCAGCAGTTCTGAGTTTCGCTTTCGGTTAACCGAGTTGTGCTTTGCCCTAACCAAGTGACGCTTTCGGTCAACTGAGTTGTGCCTCGGCAGTCCTGAGTTAGGGTTTCGGTTAATCGAGTTGTGCCTCGGCAGTCCTGAGTTAGGTTTCCGTGCCCATCGGCAAATGTTCTTAACAAAGAATTGACTCTCTCATCTCTGAATCATGGGAGGTGAGGGTTTATCATTTTGCCTAACAGAGTTTGCGATCGCACTATGAATGCTTTTCGAGTTGGAGTTGCAGGTCCAGTCGGTTCGGGCAAAACCGCACTAGTCGATGCGTTGTGTAAGGCGCTGCGATCGCGCTACAGCATTGCCGTCGTCACCAACGATATTTATACCCAAGAAGACGCACAATATTTGGTGCGATCGCAGGCCTTAGAGCGCGATCGCATCATGGGCGTAGAAACGGGCGGTTGCCCTCATACGGCAATTCGGGAAGACGCCTCGATGAATTTAGCCGCGATCGACGAATTAGAACAGCGCTTTCAAAACCTCAACCTAATTCTGGTAGAAAGCGGCGGCGACAATTTAGCCGCAACCTTTAGCCCAGAACTTGTGGATCTCAACATTTATGTGATCGATGTGGCAGGCGGCGATAAGATCCCGCGTAAAGGGGGACCAGGCATCACAAAATCTGATTTATTAGTCATCAATAAAACAGATCTTGCGCCCTATGTTGGAGCCGATTTAGCGATCATGCAGCGCGATGCTAAAACCATGCGAGGCACCAAACCGTTCGTGTTTACAAACCTCAAAACTCAGGACGGGCTTAGTACAATTATTCACTTCTTGGAAACCCACATAGGGCTGATTTTAGACCCAAAACGGACGCAATAGCCTTAGATTGTAGCCACTGATACAATTGTTTGCTTCAGCGAGGTCTTAATATCTCAGAGTTATCACCGAGTCTAGATGAGCCACCCATCAAGCTAGTCTGGCAACCTTTGAAAGGCAGGATTCAGAGATGGCTTAACGATTTGGGTGGGGTTAAACGCAGTATTTCCGTGGAGAGCAACATTTCGATATGACAAAACCATTTGGTCGGCGCGAATTTATGATCTTAGGCTCCACCGCCGCCGGGAGCATTCTATTAAAAGCCTGTGGCAGCAACCCGTCTACACCAACAGGGACAAGTGCTTCGCCCGTTGCATCTACGGCTGCCTCCACCACCGCAGCGGGAAACACCGTCAAGGTTGGCATTCTCCACTCGTTGAGCGGCACAATGGCGATCAGTGAAAAGAGTGTTGTGGATGCTGAAAACCTGGCGATCGAGGAAATCAACAAAGCCGGCGGGGTTCTCGGTAAGCAGATCGAAGCCGTGATTGAAGATGGCAACTCTGATTGGCCAACCTTTGCTGAAAAATCGAAAAAGCTGATCGATCAAGATAAAGTTGCCACCGTGTTTGGCTGCTGGACATCAGCAAGCCGCAAAGCCGTTTTACCTGTGTTTGAGTCAAAGAAAAGCCTGCTGTGGTATCCGGTGCAGTACGAAGGGCAGGAATGCTCGAACAACGTCTTCTACACGGGGGCGGCTCCAAACCAGCAAATTGAGCCGTCTGTAGATTGGCTCCTAGAAAACAAAGGCAAAGAGTTTTTCCTCGTCGGCTCAGATTACGTCTTTCCGCGCACTGCCAACACGATCATCAAAGCGCAACTAGATGCCAAGGGCGGTAAAACGGTCGGAGAAGATTATGTGCCGTTAGGTAGCACTGAAGTCAAATCGGTGATTCAAAAAATCAGGCAAGCCTTGCCCAACGGCGGCGTGATTTACAACAGCTTGAATGGAGATAGCAACGTTGCCTTCTTTAAAGAGTTGCAAGCCTCTGGGTTAGAGCCGGATAAATATCCGTCGATGTCGGTCAGTATTGCCGAAGAAGAAGTGAAAGCGATCGGTGTTGATTATCTCAAGGGTCACTATGCGGCGTGGAACTACTTCCAAACTGTAAATTCGCCGGCTAGTACTAAGTTTGTAGAGGCGTTTAAGGCGAAATATGGCAGCGATCGCGTGGTCAATGACCCGATGGAAGCGGCCTACATTATGGTCTATCTGTGGAAGCAATCGGTTGAGAAGGCAGGCACGTTCGAGGATCTCGACAAGGTAAAAGCCGCTGCCTATGGTCAAACCTTTGATGCTCCCGAAGGGCGGGTGACGATGAATCCTAACCATCACCTTTCCAAGTTTGTCCGTATTGGTGAGGTAGGCGAAGATTCGCTGTTTAAGATTGTCTACGAATCGACGGAAGCCGTGCAGCCTGTGCCGTGGAATCAGTACGTAGCAGATACGAAGGGACTTGGGTGTGACTGGTCTGATCCGGCGAAGGGCGGGAAGTACAAAACGACTTAACCCGGCAGGAGGGATGAAAAACTGGTGGTCTGTCAAGGTTGAAATGATGGACTGGGAATCGATGAGTGGATGAGTGGATGGGTGGATGGGTCATCTCTCTCTACCCCTTCACCCCTCTACCCCCTCAACTCAAAGTTGACAATCTACTAGGGCTGAGGATCGGACAAGCGGTGGCGCGGGTAGAGTATGCCGCCCATTTTTCCGAGGCAAAGGTTTTCATCCCTCCTGCGTTTTATTTGAGGTCTGATCCCCCCTAAAGATTGCCCTTCTCTGAACGTTACGCCCCCATTCTCTTTTCCATTCCACAGTCCTCGTCCCTCTAAGAGAGCCTTATGCTATCAGGATTAGTAGACGGAATTTTTAGCGGTATCAGCCTCGGATCGGTGCTATTGCTCGCAGCATTAGGGCTAGCGATCGTATTTGGTCTCATGGGGGTGATCAACATGGCGCACGGGGAGTTGATCATGCTGGGCGCGTACACCACGTTTTTGGTGCAAAATGCGCTGAAAAATACTCCCCTATTCGGCATTTATATCTTTGTTGCGCTGATTGCTGCCTTCATTGTCACCGCAATTTTTGGCTTGATTTTAGAACGGGGCGTGATCCGCCATCTCTATGGGCGACCGCTAGAAACCCTGCTGGCAACCTGGGGCGTGAGCTTGATTTTGCAGCAGTTTGTGCGAAGCGTGAGTTGGCAGTTGGTGGCGATCGTTGCCGTCTTCTGCGTTCTGTTTTTTGGGGCAATGACGATCGTTGCCCGGCGGACTGATTTTGAGCGGATTCGGGGCTGGTTTTTAGCCGTAATGCTGCCTCTGTCGGCAGTCAGTGCGATCGCGGTGGGCAACGTCCTCGGCGCAACCTACAAACTGGCGTTCACAAAGGAATGGTTTGGGGCGCGAAATGTCGATGTGACGGCTCCTAGATGGTTGAGAGGCGGCTTGCCAGTCGCAGGAACCCAGTTTTCTTACGCTCGAATTTTCATTATTGTGCTGACGATCGCGTGTGTTGTCGGGGTGTATTGGTTCTTGAACAATACGCCGTGGGGCTTGCGAATTCGTTCTGTGACTCAAAATCGAACCATGAGTGCTTGTCTTGGCATTCCGACTAAGAAAGTCGATGCGCTGACTTTTGCCTTGGGGTCTGGGTTGGCAGGGCTGGCGGGTTGCGCGGTCAGCTTATTGGGGTCGGTCGGTCCAAACACAGGACAGAACTACATCGTAGACACCTTCATGGTGGTGGTGGTGGGTGGCGTCGGCAAACTGGCAGGGAGCATTCTCGCCGCGTTGGCAATCGGGACGGCAAACTATCTGATCGGCTCGAATACGCTCGTTGATCTCACCGCACCCATCCAGCCCTTGTCTGATGTGTTTGCCTTCTTCTCCACGATTAGCATGGCGAAAGTGTTGGTGTTTGCGTTGATTATTGCCTTTCTACAGTTTCGTCCGGGGGGGCTGTTTCCCCAGAAAGGGCGTACTGTGGACGCTTGAGTTAGCGATCGCAGGTAGGCAAAGAGCCTCAAGTTGAGCGGTGGTATGCATCGGTGATTACAGTTTGATCAGTGTTGCCGTGGGACGTTAGACCAATCCTTCCTCAGTTGTTGGAGATATCACGTTGTTGGAGATATCAAAGTGGTGGATGTAGTCAGTTCACAATCGACTAAGTTTGGAGGTCGGAAGCAAAAGCTTTTGATCGAGGCGGGAATTGTTGGCGCGATCGCGATTTTGTTGATCTTCATCATGCCTGCTATTTTAGTGGGGGCAGGTCAGGCGTTTCGGGTGAATCTGCTTGGACGCTATCTTGCCCTTGCGATCGC
This sequence comes from Myxacorys almedinensis A, assembly GCF_010091945.1. Lineage (GTDB taxonomy): Bacteria > Cyanobacteriota > Cyanobacteriia > Leptolyngbyales > Leptolyngbyaceae > Myxacorys > Myxacorys almedinensis. The sequence goes on along the minus strand of NZ_WVIE01000029.1, from coordinate 50,710 downwards.
GGCTCTCGGCATCGATCTCATTTGGGGATTTACCGGCATTCTGAGTTTGGGGCACGGAATCTTCTTTGCCCTAGGCGGCTATAGCCTAGCCATGTTTCTCTCGCTCCAACTTCCGAGCGGGCAACTACCAGATTTCTTCTCGCCCTACGGCGTGACAGAACTGCCGTTTTTCTGGCAGCCCTTTTATTCACTGCCGTTCACGCTCTTTGCGATCGTCTTTATTCCCACGATCGTGGCGGCAATTTTGGGCTATCTTGTGTTTCGCAATCGGCTACGGGGCGTCTATTTTTCAATTCTGACCCAGGCAGCCCTGATCGTCTTTTTCAACTTTTTCAACGGTCAGCAAAAGCTAATTAACGGCACCAACGGTCTCAAAACAGACACCGCTACCATTTTTGGGCAAACCGTCAGTTCCCCCCAAGTTCAGACAGTTTTCTACACGCTGACGGTGTTGCTGCTTGTTGGCGGATATGCCCTCAGTCGTTGGCTCACCAGTGGGCGTTCTGGGCGGCTGCTCGTGGCGGTGCGAGATGACGAAACCCGGATGCGTTTTTCAGGCTACGACCCTACTCTGTTTAAGGTGCTGGTGTTCGCCATTTCTGCGGGGCTTGCTGGCATTGCCGGAGCGCTCTACACCGCGCAATCGGGCATTATCACACCGCAAGCGATGAATATTGCCTTCTCGATTGAGATGGTGATTTGGGTGGCGGTTGGCGGACGGGCTACCATCGTCGGCGCGATTCTCGGCACCTTGATTGTGAATTTCGCCAAAAGTATTTTGAGTGAGCAGTTTCCGCAAATTTGGTACTTTTTCCAAGGCGCGCTGTTTCTCATCGTGGTGACGGTGTTGCCAGGCGGCATCCTTGGTTGGCTGCGAGACGATGGTGTCCGGTGGGTGCGATCGCAGGTCAATAAGCGGCGTCCCCTGCAAACTTATCCCAGTTTAGAAGAAGACCCAGACGTGCAGTATGAACGAAAAAATCTTGCAAATCGAAAACCTGACCGTTAATTTTGACGGCTTCAGAGCGCTCAATGACCTCAATTTCAGCCTAGACAAAGGCGAGTTGCGGGTGATTATTGGACCAAACGGCGCTGGAAAAACAACCTTTCTCGACGTGATTACCGGCAAAACAAAACCCACGACTGGGCAGGTAACATTTAAGGGAAAACCAACCCAAGGCAAGGTTGAATATGAAATCGCGCGGATGGGGGTGGGGCGAAAGTTTCAGACGCCGCGAGTCTATCTCAACCTGACGCCCCGAGAAAACTTAGAACTCTCGTGCAACCGCCATAAAAACGTCTGGAATGCACTTTTTGGCGCGCCTTCTAGAGCCGAAGCGCGGACGGTGACCGGCTTGCTCGAAACAATTCGCCTAGAGACAAAAGCCGATCTCAAGGCTGATCTGCTCTCCCATGGGGAAAAACAGCGCTTGGAAATCGGCATGTTGGTGGCTCAATCGCCCGATCTCCTGCTGGTCGATGAACCGGTTGCTGGGTTGACCGATGAAGAAACTGAAAACGTTGGCACCTTGCTGCTGGCGTTGGCAGAAAGCCATTCCATTATTGTGATTGAGCATGATATGGAATTTGTGCGCCAAATCGCTCGGAAAGTGACGGTGCTCCACCAGGGCAGCGTGCTTTGCGAAGGCTCGATGGACGATGTGCAAAATGATCCGCGCGTGATTGAAGTGTATCTTGGCAAGCAAGAAGATAATCCTGTCGCGGCTTAAGGAGGGGGTATGCCTCTAGCCGCAGAGCGATCAAAGGGGATGACGTTCACCATTAAATGCCACCATTAAATTAAATGCCACCGTAAACGCCACTGTTGCCGCCGCTCTAGCATGATCTTGTTCTCGTTTCTGTCACTCGACCTTTCTCCACAACGCTTTTTACAGTATCGTCTACATCACTATGAGCTACGAAAATGCAACGCTAGAGCCAATGCGGGCAGACACAGCCTCTCCAATGCTAGAGGTGGATGATCTAAACGTGTATTACGGAGAAAGTCACATACTCCGAGGCGTTAATATGTCGGTCTTTCCAGGCAAGATGGTGTGTCTGATTGGGCGAAATGGGGTCGGCAAAACTACGATGCTGAAAACGCTGATGGGCATCTTGAAACCCCGGAGCGGCAACATTAAGCTAGACGGAAAATCGATCATTGCGAGAACAACCGACCAACGGGCACGGTTAGGAATTGGTTACGTTCCTCAGGGGCGGGAAGTGATTCCGAGGCTAACGATCAAAGAAAATCTGATTTTAGGACTCGAAGCCTTGCCCGAACGCCCAAAACACCTGGAGATTCCAGACGAGATTTTCGAGCTTTTCCCGGTGCTAAAAACGATGTTATCTCGCATGGGCGGCGATTTGAGCGGCGGGCAACAGCAACAACTTGCGATCGCGCGTGCTCTGATGGGACGCCCCCGCCTCCTGGTGCTAGATGAGCCAACCGAAGGCATTCAGCCGTCTATCATTTTAGAAATCGAGGCTGCCGTTCGCCGCATTATCGAAACCACCGGGATTTCGGTTTTGCTAGTTGAGCAACATTTGCACTTTGTGCGGCAGGCAGACTGGTACTATGCGATGCAAAAAGGCAGCATGGTGGCATCTGGCTCTACCAGCCAACTCAGCAATGATGTGATTCAGCAATTCTTAGCAGTGTAGGATTTAGAAGAACCCTACGGAAATTCTATGTCCTGGATCGAGATCAGCCTCAGTACAACCCGCGAAGCGGTTGATTGGGTTCGGACATTGCTAGCTGAAGATCGCTACACCGATGACCTTCGCGTTGTCCCCTACTGTGAATCCGGTAGGGGATCAGACGATGCGCCAAGCAACGAATTGGAAAATAGTGGGCTAGAGAGCGCCGCGATCGCGACAAAGCCATGGGCTTTTACCATCGCTTTCTACTTGCCGGATGAAATACACACAAGAGCGCAGGTCGAAAAAATCCGCCAGTTGCTCTCATCGTTGCACCGCACGGGCGACACGACGGCTCTTGAAGTGGCGATTGTCGATGAAAAGCCGCCGCTCACTCCGCCGCCGCTCCATCGGGTGGGGCGGTTTGTGATTTTGGCTGCCGATGCAGACTATGAGGCGCAGAACGACGAACGGTTGCTCCGCCTTGGCACCAGTTTTAGTTTTGGCAGCGGCTGGCATCCGGCAACCATTCTCAGTTTGCGCTTGATCGAGCGCTATGTGACGCCTGCGATGAAGGTGCTGGATTTAGGGTGTGGTTCCGGAATTTTGAGCGTTGCGATCGCGCGTCTCCAAGCTCAGGTGTTAGCCCTCGATAATGATGCAACGGCGGTGCAAGCCACCCAAGATGCGGTGCAGCGCAACGGCGTTGCCGCTCAAGTCACCGTGAGCCAAGGCAGCCTGGGGCGAGGCAGCCAGCTAGGGCACTGGATGGGTGGCACAACGCTCGATACTGTCCCTGCGATCGCGCCGAGCGCCTGTTTTGATCTGATTGTGGCTAACATTTTTGCGCGAGTGCATATCGCGCTTGCCGAAGACTATGGGCGATCGCTCCGCCAAACCGATGCTTCTACTGGGCTGCTGATCACCTCCGGATTCACCACTGACTATGAGCCGGAGGTGATCAGTGCTCTAGGTAAAGCCGGATTTCAGGTGATTGAGCGCGACTGCCTGGAACACTGGGTAGCCCTCAGCTTTGCCAAGCGCCTCAGCTAATCTTTGCCTGATCTAAGCTAGTAGATTGTCAACGCATCGGGTGTGGCTCAATCTAGGGGATACCCTCACTGGATATAGAATAGGAAATGCACCTCAGCCGATCCTGTTTGGGAGAGAACACCATGGTACACGTCACCGCACAGCCTACCGGCGACCTTGACATCACCCGCCTTGAGACAGAGCTTGAGAACCAAAGTCCCCAAAAAATTCTCGAACGCGCCCTCAGCCAATTTGACAACATTGCCCTCTCGTTTAGCGGGGCTGAAGATGTTGTCTTGATCGATATGGCGCACAAAATTAGAAGCGATATTCAAGTTTTTAGTCTAGATACAGGTCGGCTCCATTCGGAAACCTATCAGTTTATCGATCGGGTGAGAACCCATTACGGCATTACGATCGAGCTTTTGTTTCCCGATGCTGCCGCCGTTGAAGCGATGGTCAATGCCAAAGGGCTGTTTAGTTTCTACGACGATGGGCACCAGGAATGCTGCGGCATTCGCAAAGTAGAACCCCTGCGCCGTAAGCTTTCTACCGTAGATGCGTGGATCACGGGGCAGCGAAAAGATCAAAATCCATCGACTCGCGCCAGTGTGCCAGTGGTGCAAGCAGACGGTGCCTTTTCTAGCCCCGATCGCCGCTTAACCAAATTCAACCCCCTTGCCAACTGGTCATCGGCGGAGGTGTGGATGTACATTCGCTCCTATGATGTGCCCTACAATGCCCTCCACGATCGCGGCTTTGTTAGCATCGGGTGCGAACCGTGTACCCGCGCCGTGTTGCCCAACCAGCACGAGCGAGAGGGGCGCTGGTGGTGGGAAGATGCAGGCAAAAAAGAATGTGGACTGCACGCCGTCAACCCTACCCAAGGATCTTGACGCGCTCCTGCCCCAGGGGGAAATAATGCCGTAGAATAGGAAGGTTGTCTAGTCACGATCGTAGGGGAAAGTATGGCAGTTCCTAAGAAGAAAACATCAAAATCGAAGCGGGATAAGCGCAAAGCCACTTGGAAAAGCAAAGCCAATCTTCAGGCTCAACGGGCGCTCTCCCTTGGCAAGTCTATTTTGACTGGGCGGGCACAGGGCTTTGTCTACCCAACTGACGAGGAAACCGAAGAAGACTAACGGTACCGCTCTACCGATTCAAGGCTCTATCTCAATAGGGATTTAGCGTTGAGAGATTTAGGTTTGAATTGAGTAGGCAATTCACTGAAATCTATTTAGCGAAGCATCGATTCGGTGAACTGATGGGGTAGGGCAAGCGCATGGCGGGAAAGTTCTTCAAAAAGCCAGGATCAGAGTATGGAGATAGAGTCCCTGCGGGTCAGCACTTGACGAATGGCTTTCCGGTGCTGACTTACGGCGGCACACCCCATGTCAATCGAGAGACGTGGCAGCTTCGCGTGTGGGGCTTGGCACAAGAAACCCAATTTAGCTGGGCAGACCTGATGGCAATGCCTCAGTCTACCTTCACGGCTGATTTTCACTGCGTCACCACTTGGTCAAAGCTCGATGTACAGTGGACGGGCGTTAAAGTGGTGGACGTCATGAAACACATTGAGCTTCACCCTGCCGCCACCCACATCATGGAGCATTGCTACGGCGACTACACAACCAACCTTCCGCTCGATGATTTCCTGCGCGAGGAAAACTTTTTTGCCCACACCTTGTTTGGTGAGCCTCTACCCCCCGATCATGGTGGACCGCTGCGCCTGGTTGTGCCCCACTTATATGCTTGGAAAAGCGCGAAGTGGATCAACGGTCTAGAGTTTTTATCAACCGAAGAGTTAGGCTTTTGGGAGCGAAATGGCTATCATCGGCGCGGTGATCCTTGGAAAGAAGAGCGTTATAGCGATCGCTAGTGTGCACCGTTGATCTTGCATAGATATTGGGCGCTCAGATCTTGTCCTTCAAGACTCAGCATCACGCTAAGATTTTGTGAAACCGTAACCAGAAGCGCGTTAGCCTAGAAGAGGCGGTTTGGCAGGGGTTGACAGTTTGGTAGAACTTAGATCAGAGGGGCGACCTCTACACGTTGTCGTAATTGGGGGCGGGGCAGCAGGATTTTTTGGGGCAATTAGTGCCGCGTGCCCCTCTGACAAAACCGCCGCGGATTCAAGCCCTTCGGTTCGCGTGACGCTTTTAGAGGCGGGGCGGCAGTTTCTCTCGAAAGTCTTAATTTCAGGGGGCGGACGGTGCAACGTCACCCATGCTTGCTTTGAGCCATCGCTATTGGTGCAGCATTACCCCAGAGGCGGCAAGGCGCTACGCGGGGCATTTTCTCGGTTTCAGGCGCGGCATACGGTGGAATGGTTTCGCGATCGCGGTGTAGCCCTAAAAACCGAAGCCGATGGACGCATGTTTCCCGTAACAGATGATGCTCATACGATCGCGACGTGTCTGCTTGATCAAGCCCAAGCAGCAGGCGTCACATTGCGGCTGGGGGCGGCAGTCAAGTCGGTGGTGAAACAAGGCGATCGCTTTAGCCTAGAGCTACGGTCTGGTGAAGTGTTGAGTGCCGATCGCTTACTGCTTGCATCGGGCAGCAATCCGAACGGATACCAATTTGCTCAAGCCTTAGGGCATACCGTCGAGCCGATGGTGCCGTCCTTGTTTACGTTTCAGATTTCAGACGATCGCCTGCGAGACTTGGCAGGGGTTTCGGTTGATCCGGTGCGGCTGCGGTTACAGACAGAGGGCAGCACCCCAAAGCTAGAACAAACCGGAGCGGTGTTGATCACCCATTGGGGGCTGAGTGGACCGGCTGCCCTAAAACTGTCAGCTTGGGGGGCTAGGTTTCTCTACGATCGTCACTACCGTTGCCCGATGGTGATTAATTGGCTGCCATCTCACAACTTAGAGACGTTGCGCCAGGAGCTAATGGCTGTGAGAAACCAGATTCCCAGAAAAGCGATCGCGGCAAATTGCCCGGTGATGATTCCTCGGCGCTTGTGGGAAAAACTGGTGGCTTATGTTGGCGTGACGCCAGAGATGCGATGGTCGGATCTGTCTAACAAGATGATGGCAGCGATGATCCAAGAACTGACCCAAGGCAGCTATGCGATCGCAGGCAAAGGCGCATTTAAAGAAGAATTTGTTACCTGTGGTGGCGTCGCTCTCAAGGAAGTCAACTTTAAGACGATGGAAAGTCGCTGCTGTCCGGGACTATATTTTGCGGGTGAAGTGCTAGATATTGATGGTGTCACCGGCGGATTCAACTTTCAAAGCGCTTGGACAACAGGCTGGATCGCCGGACAATCGATCAGCCAAGTGCCTGAAAATTCCTAGCCTGGAAATTCTTAGCCGGAAATTCTTAGCCTGGAAATAGTGTGGGAGGCTTAGCGATCGCTCTGTAAGACAATTCGATCGACGAACTTCTCGATCAGTTGGTTTGCGATCGCTGTGTCTTGAAGGTCTCTCAAGATGCAATCCACCTGCTCATCGCTGTCTAAATAGCGGCTCTGATAGCGAACAACGCGAACAGCAAGATCTTGCGCGTCTACTTCCGGATGAAACTGAAACCCGTAAAAGGGTTTACCAGGAATTTTGAACGCATGAAACGGGCAGCGATCAGAATATGCCAGCAAAACCGCGCCTTTGGGCATAACTACCGCTCGTTCTTTATGACCCGACACTGCCCAAAAGCCGTTGGGCATGTCATGAAACAGCGCATCTTCTGCTGCTGCCTCGGTGAGCCACATTGGGTAGATTCCCATTTCTAAATTGGCTTTGTCGAGCATGACTTGACCGCCCAAGGCTTCTACGGCGGCTTGAAAGCCGAAACACGAAGCTAAAACCGGAATCTCTTGCTGCAAGCAGTAAACTAGTAGCTTCTTCATCGGGGTGATGAAGGGGTAGAGATCGGGTTGAAGAACGGAGACATCGCTTGAGCCACCAATAAACAGCGCATCAAATCCGTGGATGATAGAAGGCTCGAACTCAGGAGTTAGAAAGGTATCGAGAACCTGAAACTGGCTAGGATCGAGACGGCTATATCGAACAAACTCATCGAATTCTTCTTGGCGAGTCAACTCATCTTCTCGAATTTGTAGCAACAGGATGTTGAGGTGTAACTTTTGTAGAGTTGAGGTCTGGTGTAATTGCTCAATTGCCATAGCACTTTCTAGCTTCTTTTGCGTTAACGAAGACCCTGAATGATCAGTTTTGAACCCGGCTGCGATCGCGGGTGTTCGACCGCTCCATTTAAGGAGGTTAAGGTAATTTAGAGCCTATCTGTCAATCTTTAGAGCAATTTGAATTTAGCCAGCCAATATACTGAGCACAAGTTATACTGAGTCGAGTTGCTAAATTCGGAAGCATGTTGCCTGATCAAAACAACTTTGTAACGATCGCGGATGATGGGCGAATTACTATTTCAGTTCAATCATTAGCAGAAGCCAAAATAGCGATCAAAGCGTTGAAGCTCAAGAAAAAAGAACATACTTTGGTGAAAAGAGAATTGACCCAACAGCAAAAAATAATTCGTGCAGAATACACTGACAAAGTGCGTCAGCAAGGGTCTAAAGTCAGAGGTGGCGGTAGCATTGGTCGCTTTGTACGAACTGTTCAAACCATCAATCGCGATGCGAATCGCCGTGCTTTAGCTCAACAACTTGCGCCGCTAGAAAAACAGAAAAATGCTGTTGATGGAACCATTACAGCAATTGATCAGGCAATTCTTCAACTCGAAAAGTATATCATCGAAAACTCTTAAACTAACGCTGCTGTAATTCACTTGGTGGTATTTAGAGGCAAACTAAACTTCATTAGAATTGAGCTTTTGTTTGTGTCTGCCAAGGATGTTTTTCATGATGCTGTAAAGCGAGCACTGCAAAAAGAACGGTGGGTCATCACTGACGACCCATTAAGGTTTAAGGTTGGTAACGTCAACGTTCAATCAGCGTTGCACCTCAGACAGGCAATCGCGATCGCTGGAGCTTGAGCCTTTAACTATAACGATTCAAACTGAGCCGCAAATCCTTCCAACGTCATGCACTCATCTTGAAACGACTCTGCCTCACTCACATCGTCGATTTGAAACTCCATAATTCGCCGCTGATCATCTTGCATCTTTTTGCTAGAAAGTGGCTTAGCGGCATACTTTGCCAGAATCTCATTAAACGCTTTAGCCTGAGCACTCCAGCTATCAGCAGAGCAGTTTACAATTACACGCCACATGAGTTAGAAGTCTTTAAGCGAGAGGGACGGAACCATTGTCGCACTTGAAACGGCACGCTCTTAGAAATCATCAGCTTGGGGAGCATGAATTCATCTAGCAACATTTTGATGAAATCGCCTATTAATACTTTTGCAATTTCGTGCTCAGGTAGGGGAGACATGATTTCTAAACTTCCCTGGCTGTAGGCGAGACGACAGGTGCGGTTTTCTCCTAACTCCTCAAGAATCGCCTCATATTCTTGCCAGCTTACATTGTGAAATAGAACTCGTTGCCCCGGTGGAACATCAATTTGTTTAAGGTGTAGCGTGACCATCTGACCTCCACGACCTACCCATGCTGCTCTCAATTCTTGAGTCTGGGCTTTAGTTTAAGGCTAAGTATAGCAAGGCTTAGGTAACGATTTTTTATGCGCCAGTTTATTGGAAAACCATGCGATCGCAACCCCAGGCAAACGGGTAGGATCGAGGTCTGCTCAACCGACCAAGCCCGATCGCAGCGCTCGCACAGCAGCTTGGGTGCGATCGTCAGCACACAGTTTATTCAAAATATTTCTCACATGAGTCTTTACCGTGCCCACTGTGATAAATAGCTTTTCTGCAATCACAGCATTGCTGCACCCATCAACGATCAGTTGCAACACTTCTAACTCACGCTCAGTTAGCGGATACGCTTCAATGATTTGGTTATATTCTGGTTCTGCCGCCGCGATCGCAACAACATTGCTTTCGTCTGCGGCGCTGAGCATGGCTTGCGCCGTGTAATTTTGGCGCAGCACCACCCGTGCGATCGCAGGGTCGATCCAAGAATTTCCTTCATTCGTCACCCGCAGTGCCTCAACCAACTGATCAAGACTGACATCCTTCATGCAATAGGAATCGGCTCCTGCTGCAAACGCTGCCAACACCACATCTTCTTGATCTTGCAAGGTTAAAATCAGCACCCGTGTATTGATGCTATCTTCCATCAGGGCTTGGGCTTGGCGAAACCGCCGCGTCAGTTCGATGCCGTCAATGTCTGGTAAGCCAATATCCACGATCGCCACATCCGGCTTCACAGTTGTCAGCATCTTTAGACCATCCGTGCCATTCGCCGCTTCCCCCACCACTTGAAACCCGGCTCGTTGTTGCAACGCCGTTTTCATGCCTACCCTCGTGAGGTCGTGATCTTCGACAAGCGTGATCCGAATATCGTTGTTCATTGGAGTAACTCCCACAGCGTTTAGAAGATAGCAGAACAGTTAAAAATAGGTTTATCCGTCGGTGCAGTTGTCAAGGTGACCACTGCTCTAAACAGTTTCTATAAAAGTGCAACCTGCGATCGTGGCATACGCTTAATTTTGGTTCCTATTCTAAATATAGTTGTAGACCTTTAGCAACGTTGTGTGGTTTATGACATACCTCTTAAGATAGAACTCTGACCCAACTTAGTGCCATTGTTGGACAATGCAGGGCTAACGTGTGTCAAAAAAAGCATATTACTATAGACTGAGCAGAATTAGGGGTGCTTCAGTCTTAGCTTTAGAGAAATCTCCTAGAAAAATATCCTGCCTGGGCTGGAAAATGGTTGACCGAGAAGTATAGATTGAGCGCTAATTGAACGTGAGTTTGACAGAGGATCTGCGATCGCAGATCTGGAAAGCCGCGAACACCGGAGCCGCTAATCTATATCGAACTCCCGTCAGTTTAGGGGCGAACTAATTCTTCTTGAATCACATAGTTCAACAATCCTTCGCAGGCATCCATCAACAAATCGATCACCTGATTAAAGCCTTCTTCACCCCCATAGTAAGGATCGGGCACTTCTTTCAGAGCGTAGTGGGTGCAAAAATCGCACATCAACCGAACTTTATGGCGATAGGTTCCCCGGCTATCGAGCAAGCAGATTCCCTCATAGTTATCGCGATCCATCGCCAAGATTAGATCAAACGCTTCAAAGTCTGATCGCACAAACTGCCGAGCTTGACCGATCAACTCAATTCCCCGTGCCTGTGCTGCGATCGTCATTCTGCGATCGGGCGGGCTGCCAAGGTGATAGCTCGATGTCCCGGCTGAATCACACACAATGCGATCGCGAAGCCCTGCCTCCCAAATTAAGTGATTCATAATATTCTCAGCAGACGGCGATCGACAGATATTTCCCAAGCAGACAAATAGCAATTTGTAAGACATATTTGTAAGACATAGATAAGGGTAAAAACGTGAAAAACCGGGCTACTCTCACCCGTTAGGATCGCCCGGTTTAAATGAATTTTGCCTTATGAAACCAATTTAGATCGATGCCTAGCCCAACCCAGGAAGATTTAGACCACCCGTAAGGTTTTCCATCTTTTCGCGCATCGTCGCCGTAGACTTTGTGTAAGAATCCTTCATGGCTGCCAACACCAAATCAGACAACACATCCGCCTCTTCATTGAGCGCTTCTGGCGTCAAAACTACCCGCAACGGCTCTTGGTTGCCACTCATCACCACCTTCACCATGCCGCCGCCCGCTTCGCCTTCTATCTCCATCGATTCCAGTTCTTCCTGGAGTTGTTTCGCCCCTTCCTGAACCTGTTGTGCTTTTTTGATGGCTTCAGCAAATTCTTTCATTTTGCCAAGCCCAAAGCCAAATCCCTGTCCTTGTGACATAACTTCCTATGTATAGTCAAACAGCTACATTATGACATCGGCTTGAGGAATCATAACACTGGCTAAGAAAGTGTAATTCGTAATTCGTAACTTTATGGGATGGAAATAACCGATAAAGTAATTAAAGTTGCCCCTTTGAAAATCGGTTTTTGAGGAGATAGCCCCGGTAGCCAGCGTGTCGCCCTCAGCCTAGAAACAGCCTCCATCTCCGGCTCGAACAGCACACCCCACCTAACCTGCCTGAAAGTCCCCCAGCATTTTAACTTCTGGCTCTAACCACAGTTGCCATTCTCGCTGAACGCAAGACTGAACATGGCGGATCAATTGAAAAATATCACTTGCCGTTGCACCCCCGCAATTGAGAATAAAGTTGGCGTGGCGTTGCGCCACTTGAGCACCGCCGATCTGATGACCCTTCAACCCCACTTGCTCAATTAGCCAGCCCGCTTTGTGGGGGTCAGGGTTGCGAAAGACACTACCACAGCTTGGAAAGTCGTAGGGCTGGGTGCGCTGTCGCTGCTGCTTGTGGGTATCGGTAAGGGCAATTAGCTCTTTCGGGTTGGCTCCGGGGTTTAGCTGGAAGGTTGCTTGCGTGACTAGCTTTTTACTGCCCTGGAGCGCCGAGGTGCGGTATTCATACCTCAGTTGATCGGGTGTCAAGATCTCGGTTGAGCCGTTGGGCAACAAGACGTGAGTATCCACCAAAATGTCTGCCACACAGTCTCCATGAGCGCCTGCGTTCATCACTACTGCCCCCCCAACCGTGCCGGGAATACCGACTGCCCACTCAAACCCTTGCCAACCGCGATCGGCAAGCCGCCATGCTAGTCTCGGTAACGGCTCTCCTGCCCCAACGGTAATTTGCCCGGTGGTTTCGTCAAAGCTTGCACAGCGCAAAAACCGAGTTGAAATGACCAGCCCAGCGATGCCCCGATCGCTAACTAGTAGATTCGATCCAGATCCCAGCATGGTCACTGGTAAGCCCTGCGATCGCGCCCACTCCAAACTCGCATGTAGCTCATCGATCCGCCTCGGTGCAACATACCATTCTGCTGGGCCGCCCACCCGAAACGAGGTCAGCGACGCCATCGGAACATTCGCTTTGATCATGGAGTCAGTGCCAGGGAGAGGAAGGGGGATGAACTTGTCATGCCGCTCCTGTACCGTTGCACGCTGAGATAAGAGCGGCGTTGATCGGGCATAGATTCCTGGATCAGCAAAATCTAGCATGACAGGAGCGGGAACAGTTCGAGAATCACGAGAGAGAGTCATATAAGTTCCGTTATTTTAAAGGCTCTAACCTGAGACCATTGCTAATCTCGGTGACGGGTTGTCGGCATTTGCAGCCCAGGGCAGCACTACCCTAGAGTTAACTAGGCAGCCGCTTTTTCAGCCGCCTGCTAAGGTGCGATCTTTCAGAGCTTGCGTTGCGATCGCGTCAGGAATGATTTGGTTCAAATTCCCGGCTCCCAAAAAGATCACCAAATCACCAGGAGTCAGCGTTTCCGCTAAGAAATCACTAATCGCCGCTAGCGTCGGCTGGTAGTGAACCTTTGAGTGACGTGTAGCGAAAAAATCAGCCACCTCCTGACCCTTAATTTGCCCAGAACTCGATTCTCCGGCACTGTAAATATCGCTCAGTACAACTACATCAGCATCTCCGAAGGCTTCGGCAAATTCTGTTAAAAATGTGGTGGTACGGCTATAGCGATGGGGCTGAAATACGGCAACAACGCGACGCTTTGGAAACGATTGGGTTGCGTGCAGGCGAGCCGAGGTCAAGGTTGCCCGAACTTCGCTAGGGTGGTGAGCATAATCGTCAATGAACAGAATGTTGTTCGCAGTTCCGTAATGCTCAAACCGCCGCTTTGCGCCCTCAAACGTTGCGAGAGCCGCCGCGATCGTGGCAAACTCGATTCCCAGCAACCGACCCACCGCCACCGCCGCTAGGGCATTGCTCAAATTGTGATGACCCAACAATTGAATCTTGAGGTCGCCTAACACCTGCCCATGCTCTAGCACTCGTGCGGTTGTGCAATCTCCTCCATAGCAGATGGAGTCAACGGTGTAATCTGCGCCAGAGTCAGCATTGAGGCTATAGGACAGGGTGGGCGTAATGCGATCGCGCACCGTCTCGCAATCGATGCAGCCGATCGTCACCTCGCATCGGTTGGCAAAGGTTTGAAACGTGTCTACGATTTCATCGAGACTGCTGTAGTGGTCAGGGTGATCCAGTTCAGCATTGGTAATAACGCCAACATACGGCTCAAACTTAACGAGTGAACCGTCTGATTCATCGGCTTCTGCCACCAGATATTTACCGTAGCCAAACCGGGCATTGCCTTGCCACGCTTTCACCTCTCCGCCAATGATCACCGTTGGGTCGAGGTCGGCTTCAAGCAGCAAATAGCTGACCAAGCTGCTGGTGGTGGTTTTGCCATGGGTGCCTGCGATCGCAATGCTACGGTAGTCTTTGATGAGCGCGGCGAGCAAATCTGAGCGATGAAAGACTGGACATCCCAACTCCAGCGCAGCGCGATATTCAGCATTAGATTCATTGATCGCCGTAGAGCAAATCACTTGCGGTAAGCCCGCCGCAACACCATCTGACCTAAGCACGTCTGGCATTAAGTGGCGTTTGGTAATAGGTTCTGCAACCGTAGCGACAGCAGAAGCACCAATCGGAATGGCTTCAGCAACCTCAGAGCAGGTTTGCGAAAAGTACTCAAGATTTGCCGCATCTTGGCTCAAAAAAATGTGAGCACCCAGCGTTTTCAGTCGTTCTGTAATATGACTGAGACGCAAATCCGAACCAGAAACCGGCAGCTTACGTTCGAGCAGAACATAAGCAAGGGCTGACATTCCAATTCCACCAATGCCGATGAAATGAAACGGTCTGCCGCTGAAGTCAACGGAAGTCAGCATTTTTGCTCCTTACACACCACACCGAATAACACGCGATATCATATCAAGGATTGCTTTTTGAGGGTATAGCTAAATCGGAATTTTGATCTCTGTTAGTTAACAACTTAAGAAATTCCAGCCGAAACTATTCTGCAAAAGCCAATTTTTTCCTTACTTTACTGGTCAATTCACCCTTATAGACTTACCCTAATTCGTTGAATACACATCAGGAGCAGTTAATTCCCGAAAGAATGGCGACGATTTTTTAGGTAAAGTTGAAGTCTGGGCAAATCTCGCTCTCAGCAACGGAAAGCATTGATATTTTCACACTATAAGAACCAGGAATTGTGATAGGTTGCCCAAACGCTTTGTGTGTTCTTACACCCAATTTGAGTCATCTTTCAAGATCAACCAGCCGTTGAAATGCGCAATCTGCGCTGTGTAATCTTAGCGAAGTTGTCATCTTGACGATTCACGTTTCATCAACATCAAATCGCCAAGATTGCTACAAATTTTGCCATAAGAACTTAAAGATGAAACAATTCCTTAGACTGAGATTAGGGCTGAGATTGAAGAAAGCGACCGCAGAGGTCAATCAGAACGTTGCTGATATCTTATTCGCCAACTACAGAAGTTTTGCAAGGCTCAAAAGAAATAAGTCTTTTGACATGCAGAATGAATAATGTGGGAACAGCAGATGAGGGATATATTTTCTGATTTTTCAGGGCAGCGCGAAAGGGCAAGCGAGCGGATCGTTGCTAGGCTGTCTTCGGCTAAACCGAGCACAGCCTTATCCACAAAGCATTTATGAACGATCCGGTAGTGTAGTGAAGCGCTCTAAACTCCCAGCAATTTTTCCATGCGATCGTACGTAGCGGGGAAAAGTTGCAGCGTCTTTTAAGGTATGATGTAATCCATCAATAGGTATTTATATTCAGAGGGCAAGACGCAGTGATTAGAGTAGCGATCAACGGCTTTGGGCGCATTGGACGTAATTTCATGCGATGCTGGGCGGGTCGGGAGAATAGTCAGCTAGAAGTCGTTGCAATCAACGATACTTCTGATCCCAAAACCAATGCTCACCTGCTAAGGTATGACTCGATGCTGGGTAAGTTTGTCGGAGACATCGAAGCCGACGAAAATACCATTACGGTGAACGGTAAAAAGATCAAATGCACCTCCGATCGCAACCCCGAAAACCTGCCTTGGCGCGACTGGGAAATTGATTTAATTATTGAATCTACGGGCGTTTTTATCAGCAAAGAGGGCGCGACAAAGCACCTCAACGCTGGGGCAAAAAAGGTGTTAATCACTGCTCCTGGAAAAAATGAGGATGGAACGTTTGTCGTTGGTGTGAATGACCATGACTACGATCATCACAAGCACAACATCATCAGCAACGCAAGCTGTACGACCAACTGCCTTGCACCGGTGGCGAAGGTGCTGCACGAAAATTTTGGTATCGTCAAAGGCACGATGACCACGACTCACAGCTACACGGGTGACCAACGCATTCTCGATGCCAGCCACCGCGATTTGCGACGGGCGCGGGCAGCGGCAGTTAATATTGTCCCAACATCGACCGGTGCTGCGAAAGCGGTTGCCTTGGTGCTGCCTGCGTTGAGCGGCAAGCTAAACGGGATTGCGCTGCGGGTTCCGACGCCGAATGTGTCTGTTGTGGATCTGGTTGTAAACGTTGAGAAAAATACGATCGCAGAACAGGTGAATCAAGTTCTCAAAGATGCGGCTGAAGGGTCGATGAAAGGCATTTTGAAGTATTGCGATCTGCCCTTGGTATCGAGTGACCACGCAGGTACAGATGAGTCGTCGATCGTCGATGCTGCCCTAACGATGGTGATGGGCGGCGATATGGTGAAGGTTGTGGCGTGGTATGACAACGAGTGGGGCTATAGCCAGCGCGTGGTTGACCTAGCTGAAGTTGTGGCTCAGAATTGGCAGAAGTAATCGCTAGTCACTAACTTTTAGAGTTTGATGCCCTCAATTCCAAGTTTGGAGTTGAGGGTTTGCTTTTCGTGTGGAGGATGCAATATTTCAGATTTACTTCAAGGCGAAGGAGCAGTTGGACAGTTGGAGAGTTGCTTAAACTGGGATGCAGTTGCATGAAACTTGAGCGAGAATTTCACACTAGCATCTCTGAAGATTCAAGACTCATTTCGAGGTCAGCCAACAGGTGTTCTAGGTGTTGTCTTTGCTGATCAATCCAAGCCTTCTCTGCAAGCCGTTGCTCAGGAGTCTCTTGCTGATAGCGGTTTTGCTTCTCTAGAAAGTCATTGTAGAAGACAAATTCCCATTTTACTATTTTGCCTGTTGCAGCCATGCGATCGTCGATTGTTAGTTCAAATCCCATTTCAATTATGTCAAAAACTTTATCTCTAAATTTCTCTACTTCGTTTAAGGAAATATCTCCAAATCGGTTACGCCACTCTTCTACCACGCCATGAAAGACCTGGGATAAGTTTGTACTATAAGCTCCAGAAAGTTGATTAGTTGCCTGACTGAACTTTTCGTGTAACTCTCCTATCAAGTGCATTTGCTCAGAACTCAGTTTAAGTTGCGACTGTTGATTCAGCGCATTGAGCAATGTCTGAATTGGCTCCAATTGGTTACTGTTCAGTTCTTGAAGTAGTTGCTGCAAAGTCTCCTTGATGGCTTGATCAAGGCTGTCGGAAATGCTGCTGAGCTTTCCAGGAAGTTCTCGATTGAAGCCGTCCTTGTCAGACCAGCCTATTCCTTGTCGATACTGCTGCGTTTTTGCATCGAAATTGAAGCTGAAACGATTCAATTTCTAGAGGAAGAGAACGCCTACAACACACTGAAAGCAAAATCTGCCTTTTATGCATTGCGCGATCAACTGCGATTTACGATTAAGCCTGAGTTACGGCAAGAGTACGAATCTGAAATCGAAGGATTGGTCGCTCAAAGTAAATATCCTGCGCTTGTTCCGATGAACTGGCAAGACGTTTCAGATCTAACAGTGACGAACCTCTACTGGTATCTCAATAACTCAAGGGATGTTCAAGAACAGGAAGTTCCTGCCTAACTCATTCACTCTTGAAGTGCTGAAATCCTTCTTCTAAAGTTAGAATCTGGTCGGAATATTCCCCGGTTGAATCTACTACCCGAACCTCTGGATTAGAGGTGATTGTGCCGACGATCGCACTCCCTTCTCCCGACTGTTTAACCAACTCTTGAGCCGATTCTTTCGGTAAACACAAGACCAATTCAAAATCTTCTCCGCCATACAGTGCCCACTGCATCGCTTGTTCAGGAGACGCCCAGTTTCTCAATGCCGGATGAATCGGAATCCGTTGACGATCGAGCCTTGCACCAACCCCACTCGCTTGGCAAAGTTGCAAAACCGCATCCGCAACACCATCGCTTGAATCCATGCCGGCACAGGGGAACGGGGGCAGAACATCTAAACGCGGATTTGGATATTGATGAGCGTGAATTAATGAAGCGCGACCCTCTAATTCTGGTTCAACCTCAGGATGTAGCAACAGTTCTAGTCCTGCCCGTGAGGAACCATGATAGCCCGTGACCACGATCGCATCTCCCGGTTGAGCGGTCGATCGGCGGATCACGCGAGTGGGATCAACCTGTCCAAGGGCAGTGATGGAAACGGTGATCACTGGAGATCGGCAAATATCACCCCCGACGATCACGGTGTTATATCGCCGCAAACAATCGGTCATTCCTACATAAAGTCGCTCGACCCACGATACTAAAACGTCCCCTGGAAGCCCTAATCCCACCGTGATGCCAAGCGGTGACGCACCCATCGCGGCAAGATCCGACAAGTTAGCGGCGGCGGCTCTCCAGCCTGCCGACTCTGGGGGAGTCGTACTGTCGCTAAAATGCACACCATCAACCAACACATCCGACGTAACAACGAGAGACTTTCCAGGTTCGGTCGGGAGAACAGCGGCATCATCACCCACGCTCAGGGCTTCGCCCAACTCCGAAGCAAACGTGCTCGGACAAAATGCTTGCACTCGCTTTAAAAGTCCTTGTTCGCCAATATCTTGCACTCGCAGTTCCATGATCGTGTCCTTAAAAAAGAAGAGACACGATGCGATCGCGCCTCCATAAAATCAGCTTATCCAAATTCACTTAAGCCACGCTTGGTTCTACCAAATTGTCTAGACCGTCTACAACCTTCATCGACTCAATCTTGTCTCCCGCTTTCAATTGACCGAGAACTTCTGCGCCGTCAGTCACAAAACCAAAGATCGAATAACGCCCGTCTAGCAGGTTTGCGCCCGCTGGGGTTAGCTCAGGCTCAAACAAGAAGAAGAAAAACTGAGACGACCCACCATTCGGGTTATCAGCAGGAGCCGCCAACGCTAACGCACCGTAAGCAGAGAACGGCAGAACCGGCTGATCGAGATAGCGTCCTGCTTCTTCTAGGGTTGTTCCGTAAACCGGTTCCTGATCGCCTTTTACGAGAATTTCCATCGGAATTGCCCGATATTTTTTTGTCTTTGGATCAACAAATCCGATTTCCGGACCGGGTGGATCACCGATTTGCAGCACATACGAATCTTCTGCACGGGTAAACTCTAAGCCGTCATAAAACCCCCGGTTGACTAAATCGACAAAGTTTCCGGCTGTAACCGGAGCGCTGAACCCATCGAGCACGATCGTCAGATCACCTCGTGAGGTTTTAGCGGCAACCGTAGCGCGCCCTTTAAGCTGAGGCAGGTTGCGATACTCTGTGGGAACGTCAAACGGAAACTCTGTTACCATCATGGCTTCTAGGTCACTGATGCGATCGAGCATCTGACTGCGAGTGATCAAAATTTGCTCTTTGTCTTTTGCATCTGTCGCACCCTGAATCTCAGCCACGCTAGATTTTAGCTGCTCAATAATCTGTTCTGCTTCCGGCTTGCGCTCGTCTGGAATGCTGGCTAAAACCTTGGTTGGCTGATCTAGCACTCGAGAAGCTGTCTTGATATCGGATGTCACCGCACCCCAGCGACGATTTGCCCGGAGTTGCGTTGAAATATCCTCAAGACTATTTTGCAACTTGCGGACTTCAGGATTATCGATCGGCAAGGCATTTCGTAATAACGCTTTTGGATCTTTAATCGCATTTCCTTGCGGCAAGGCTTGGGCGGGCAGCGTTCCGATCCCCACACTAAGACTGACCACGCTACCCAAGAGGATGAACGCCCATCCCCGCCGCGTGAAAAATCTAGCCAAGTTCCGCAGAAGCGCTAGAACCAGGTTCCAAAGGTTTGCAGTATTCCACATAACTATTGCTCTTAAACGGTGCGTAACAACCCCATTTCGATTGTGCCATGTCTGGGGAAGACAGAGGAGGAAGGTGTCGAAGAAGGCGTGTTTCCATCGCTTATCCCTGAATTTAAAGCGTCCACAGAGCGGTAAAATAAGGTGCCGAATGTTCTCCTCCATAATTACAGACTCATGATCTCTAGTAACGACTTTCGACCCGGCGTTAGCATCGAATTAGATGGAGCGGTCTGGCGGGTCGTCGAATTTTTACACGTCAAGCCCGGTAAGGGGTCGGCGTTTGTCCGCACCAAGCTAAAAAACGTGCAGTCGGGTAGCGTTGTTGAGCGAACGTTTCGGGCTGGGGAAACTGTGCCTCAAGCCAATTTAGAAAAGATCACGATGCAGCACACCTATAAAGACGGGGATGATTATGTCTTTATGGACATGGCAACCTATGAAGAAGGTCGGCTGAATGCGTCTCAGATTGGCGATCGCATCAAATATCTCAAAGAAGGCATGGAAGTCAACGTGGTGAAATGGGGCGAACAGGTGATGGAGGTTGAGCTTCCAAACTCGGTTGTGCTCGAAGTGACCCAAGCCGATCCGGGTGTCAAAGGCGACACGGCAACGGGAGGAACAAAACCTGCGATCGTTGAAACGGGGGCCCAAGTCATGGTTCCTCTCTTTATCTCGGTGGGCGAAAAGATTAAAGTCGATACTCGCAACGATACATATTTAGGACGCGAGAACAGCTAGAAAATAGAGAATAAGGGGTAGGCGATCTTCCCCAAATACAGCGTGAGGAGTATAAAGACTGTGCCACTGGATTTGAAAGAACTCCGTGAATTGTTAGTTGCCCTCAGTCAAACCGATATTTCAGAGTTGACCTTAAAGAGCAGCGATTTCGAGCTAACGGTGCGTCGCGGAGATTCGAGCGATGGGATCGGGACAGAGCGCCCTTCTCAAGAAACTGCTCTATCACCATCTGCTGGTTCCCATCCAACGGCGATCGCTGCCGCTTTGCCGCCCCTCGACGCGCCGCGATCGCAGGAGCCTAGCCCTTCTGCGCCGCCGCCCCACGATCGCCGCCTTTTAGAAATTACCTCTCCCATGGTCGGAACGTTTTACCGTTCTCCTGCACCTAACGATCCGCCTTTTGTCGATGTGGGCGATCGCATTCGGACAGGTCAAACCGTTTGCATTGTCGAAGCGATGAAGCTGATGAACGAACTGGAATCGGAAGTGTCAGGTGAAGTAGTAGAAATTTTATTGCAGAACGGTGACCCGGTAGAATTTGGACAGCCCTTGATGCGGGTAAACCCCGGATAGGGCACCGGTTGGCAGCCGTACCAAACGGAACCTATCCTCAGTTTGGCAACCCCATCTTGCTGACCTTCTTCTTGGTTGGGAGGGAGGTTCGCAAAACCAGCAGCAGCGTTTTCAGCCCCTGCGGACTACTGCACCCATCGTAGTGGCGCAAACCGGCATTAATTGAGGGGGTGCTGGGTTTCACTTTGCCGTTCGGGGGACGTTTCGAGGCGATGAATTCGGATTTGATGCAGTCTTGGACCTTCGGCTGAAATCACTGTAAATTCGTAGTTGCCGTACTGAAGGGTCTCCCCGTGAGCCGGGATTTTTTGCCACTCATATAGCAAAAAGCCGCCCAACGTTTGATATTCATCAATTAACGGAAAATCAAGCTTAAGCTCTTCGTTGACTTCTTCTAAATGAACTTGAGCCTGCACCAGAAAGGTATGGTCATCAATGCGCTGAATGGGCACCTCCTCGCCTTCTTGCGCTTCTGGTGTCTCTCCAATAATCTGAGTGATCAGATCTTGAATGGTGACTAAACCAGCCGTAGAGCCAAATTCATCCACAACCAGCACCATGTGATGCCGCGATCGCTGCATCAACGTTAGCAACTCACCAAGGGGTGTATACTCTGGCACAAATTGCGCCGGATGAATCCACGGATGAATGGGGCTTTCAAGGGTCAACGTCCCCTGAACTAGCGGTTCTGCTAACTCTTTAAAGTGAATCAACCCGCAGATATCATCCACCGATTCTTCGATCACCGGAAAGCGCGAATGCCCAGAATGCGCCACTTCTTCTAGAAGATTTCGCACAGTGGCATCGACTAGAAGGGTAGTCATGTTAGGGCGCTGTACCATCACTTCGGTCACGGCAACATCGGCAAACTCAAACACATTGCTGAGCAGTTCCCGTTCTTCTTCTTCTAGCCCACTCGACTCGGTAGACGTGGCGATGATCAACTGCAATTCTTCTGGGGTAACTTGGTTGTACCATCCTTGCCCCGTATACTGCACCCCTAAAAGCCGCAGCAGCAGCCGAGTAGACTGATTGAGAATCCAGATAAACGGGTTGAAAAACCGCGCGATCGCTAAACTAAACGGACCCAAAAATCGCGCAATTTCTTCGGAATAGAGCAGCGCCAACGACTTTGGGCACAGTTCCCCCAACACAATCTGAAGATAAGCAATGGTCAGAAACGCGATCGGAATTGCCAACGAATGAGCCGCAGGCTGCACGAGCGCGGCTGGAAGCGGCAGATTTGCAATCCCGCTACTCACCAGCACTGCCATGGTTGATTCACCGATCCAACCCAGTGCCAAGCTAGAGAGCGTGATGCCCAACTGAGTGGTAGACAGCAATCGGTCAATGCTGCGCTGCAAATCTTGCACCGTTCTTGCCTGAATATCGCCTGCATCGACGAGTTGATTGATCCGCGATCGCCGCACCGAAACAATCGAAAACTCAGCCGTCACAAAAAAGGCATTAATTGCAATCAACAGCAGCACAGATAAAATTCGTAGCAGCACTTCTGCAAGATTGGGTTGCTGAAGTGGCGCTGCTAAAAGAAGGGCAACGGGGGCAATCATGCTGAAATCGAACGCTCAATGGGCAACGGGGCATCAAAAGGGCAATCCTGCTTCTTAGCGCACCGGAATCTTTGACAGCTTAACTTGCAGCGTTTGATCCGGGTAATCTGTCAACTAAGGCAACAGGGTTTGGGCGCTATTAGAAGGAACTGCTGAAATACTTACTCTACCAGGGTGAGGCAAGACACGAACATTCGCCACCACCTGCTGATTCAGAGTTTCACCCTTACTTTGCGGACTGCTACTCGGACTCGGACTCACCGATGGTTGAGTGCCGCCTCCCATCCGCGACTTAACCTTCATCAAAATATCGTCTTCTTTGAAAAAGGTTAACGCTTCGCGCCCGTTCGGATTTTTGCGATTCACCTTATTCGTTGGGCGAGAGTCGGGCTGCGTAATTCCCTTGAGCGCTTCTCGCCCGATCGCAAATCCCCAGGCAGAACTCACAACGCCAGCACCAAACATTAGAGCCAGCAAAATAAACGTCAGAGCAACGGTGGAATTAATTCTTTTCATTGTGAGCGATCAAATTGAGGGGACTTTTGGAAAAAACGGCTACACCAGCAATTGTATCTACACCAGCAATTGTATGTCTCATACCAAATTGATGTTTCACGGCGACAAATCCTCGACCCCCCTGCCGACGGCATCCCCCCTTGGTCAGAGAGGGACTTTCCGGCTCCCCGCTTTACTAAGGAGGGGTTGGGGGAGGTCGCAGGTCTGTAGCATTTACAGATTAATTTAGTATCAACTCCCGTTTCGACAGCCGATAGTCAAAATCTGTAGCAGTATATCCGAAGTTCTCCGCATCGTCGCCCAAATCAGGAACTCAGGTTACAATATTTTTGAACAATATTTTGAATTGTCTGGTATTGCAAGACCTTACCAGGGTTGGCCGATCGGTTTAGGCAGCGAACTCATAATTCGCGTTAGGCGGGTTCAACTCCTGCACCCTGGATCAGAAAAGCTCGATCGATAGAAGAACTCTCGCTGAATGGGGAGAGATATGGGTCAATATAAGGTTGCACACTGCTGCCCTTAGATGCCCATAGATCCTCTCCTCTAATATCTCTGCGGCAATCCGGGCTGAATCATCTGTGGCAGAGGTGGAAACTGCGCTTGGGGCGGTTGCTCGATCACAAACTCGCTGCCTATGACGCGATCGCTAACATTGGGTTGCAGCAAAACAGACGTGTTGTAAGGGTTTGGCAAGTCGGCGGTACGAAGGATCGGATCGCTGGAGGTTTGCTGGTTGAGCAAGTCGCGGTAGAGACGATGAATTTTTTCACCATCGCGAGCAATCAGGTTTTCGGGGTAGCCAATAACGCCGATGAGCGATTCGGTCGATTGCCCCAGATTGCGATTTTGGAAGGTGTCTTTGCTGCCATAAAAGGCTTCGTTGATCGCATCAGGAATGACTTCACGGGGTCTAAATACGGGTGCGGGTTGCTCTTGGGCAGTTGCCGCGATTGGCACCGCCACGCTCGAAACGATCGCTACGGTAGAAGCTGTGGTTAGAACGAGTGAGCCAATCAGGCTCTTGATCCTCACGCCCATAGGGTTATCCTCTATTAAAATGCTGGAAAGGGAGTAGGTTTAGTTTGCCCTACATCAAGGAATATGAGTAATTTTGGCGCAACTTTGTTTGATTGGGCACATGCACCTCTGGAGGAACTGCGAGAAAAACTATTGGATTTGTTCTGTGAGGTGGCCTATCGCGAAGGAGATTTTTTGCTGTCGTCGGGGCAACGGAGCACGTATTACATCAACGGCAAGCAAGTGACGCTGCATCCTCAAGGTGGGTTGGGCGTTGGGCGAATGTTGTTAACGCTTGTGCCAGAAGATGCGATCGCAGTGGCGGGTTTAACCCTAGGAGCCGATCCGCTCGTTACCGCAGCAAGTGTTGTGGCGGCTTATGAGGCGCGATCGCTCACCGCCCTGATTGTTCGCAAAGAGGCGAAGGGGCATGGCACCCAGGTCTATATCGAAGGTCCAACCTTACCAGGGGGAAGCCCAGTCGTGGTGTTAGAAGACGTTGTAACAACGGGACAGTCGGCAATGAAAGCAGTCGATCGATTGCGTGAGGCAGGTTATCAGGTGGATCAGGTGATTTCTCTGGTAGATCGACAGCAAGGCGGCGCAGAATTTTATCAGCAGCAGGGTTTAAAGTTTCAGGCAGTGTTTACGATCGACGATGTGCAGCAGCGCTATCAGCAGCGACTAGCGCACGGTGCGACTTCCTAGCTGCTGAGGGGATGTCAGTCTGGTGCTCAAGATCACTGCTCTTGGGTCAACGACTCTAGCCTTGCCTCTGATGGGATCGGTAGAGGTGCGGTAATTGCGAGCAGAGAGGGTCGTATTATCGCGCTCGATTCTGTATCATAGAGGAACAATATAAAGATTTGTGACAACTATGAGTGTCGATTTAGAAAAGATTTCCTCTCAGTTAGAGAGTGACAGCACCCGCGATCGCATGGTTGCGCTTGCCAATTTGCGGGAAGCAACGGCTGAAGATGCTGTGCCGCTGATCAAAAAAGTCTTGAATGATGAGAGTTTACAAATTCGCTCTATGGCAGTGTTTGCCCTCGGCATCAAGCAAACTGACGAATGTTACGATCTTTTAATTGACATTTTGATCAACGAAAAAGATTACGGAATCCGGGCAGATGCGGCAGGGGCATTGGGCTATCTCGAAGATGGGAGAGCGTTTCAGCCGTTGGTGAGAGCATTTTACGAAGATACAGATTGGTTGGTGCGCTTTAGTGCGGCGGTGGCGTTGGGCAATCTCAAAGATCCACGGGCGCGGGATGTGCTGGTGCAGGCGTTAGACAGCGAGGAAATTGTGGTGCAACAAGCTGCGATCGCGGCTCTCGGTGAAATTAAAGCCGTCGATGCGGTGGATCAAATTCTCCGCTTTGCCCAATCAGAAGATTGGTTAGTGCGTCAGCGCTTGGCAGAAGCGTTGGGACATTTGCCTAGCGAAAAGAGTATTTCTGCACTGAAATACTTGGAAAAAGATAACAATAGCAACGTGGCGCAATCGGCGATGATTTCGTTAAAGAAATTGGCAGGGTAGAGGCAATGCGATCGCAGATCGGGCTGGATTTTAGCGCAGATGATCAAATCAATGAAACCAGATTGATTTGAGCATCTGCTCGTTATTAGACTTACTACCCATTTTGATGGAGCGATCGCAAAACTTGAACCCATCCAACCTAGTGGTCTGTCAAGATTAAATGAAATGAGGGACTAGGAGGAGAGGGGGAACCTAGTAATTGGAACCCTCCACCCATCCACTCATCCACTCAACGTTGACAATCTACTAGACCCATCAAATGTTGATGCTGTTGGGAATCAGTGCCGGATGCAAGTAGGGATAGTCAACCTGTGTGGTTGCCTTTCGATGGGCATTTCGCTGATCGATGATGGTTCCAATCTGAGCTAATTCGGTCTGAAAAATGTGCAGCACCTTGCGATCGCACGGATTCGCAAACCCAATCGTCTCAGAACTTCCCAACCGGCTCCACCGAATTCCACTCAGCGCAAAGGCAAGTTCCATCTGCCCTAACTCTTTCTCAGCCGAGGGCAGCAGGGCTTCTAACGAGGCAGGCACATCAGGGTGGGTGTAAGCTGCAAGCGGAGAATTGGGCACAAAGCCAAAATAATCAAACTGGCTGAAGTTGACCGCCGCATGCTGGGCGCTACAGGTGAAGATAATTTGCGTTGCCACCTCGATCACCTGTTGCACTGTTGTAAAACGCCCAGGATGAGCAGCCGTCGGAAAATCAGGCACGCGAGGGTAGGCAGGCAACTCTACGGCAAGCCCCGTTTTCGCCACAATCTCTGGGGGCAGCCAATCCGGAGCTTGAGCAAATTCTTGCGGCGATCGTTGAGCCAGCGGCAACCCCAATTCTGCCGCCCACGCTTGCAAATCGGCATCCTGCTGAACGTCGGCATCGGTTCGATAATATTGCTGCACATAGTTAGTAACATAGCGATGGATGGCGTCCCAAAGCAGTTGAGCATCGTCGCGGTAGGGATAATCTGCTAAAAATTCGGGTTCGACCCCTCGCCGAGACAGATCGGTGGGCAACCCATGGCTAGCGAACGATGTAGCGCGATAGGACTGGTTGATAATCGACAGAGAAACCTCTCGTGTTGGAGCCATCAAGTTATCGATCGCGGCTCCTTCTCCCAGCAAAATTGCATTTCCACGGGTATTAATTGCCAACAAAAACTTGAAATGAGGACGCAACAATCGATGGAGAGCATGAGCCGATGGCAGGCGGCGCGGCGTTGCGATCGCGAAGGCTTCCATTGCCAAATGGGTGAATCCCAAATGCGTAATTAACTCGTGCTGCGTGATGTCGGCAACTTGCACATACAACTTTGCTCGCATCCAATCATCGGCATCGTTCGGTGTGTAAACTTTGCCCCCTGGCTCAACTTGAATAAAGAGGGGTTCTAGCCCCTGGTTAGTATTGTAGAAAAAGGCTTTTGGGCTACCCACATAACGCCCAATTTGTAGGGCTTCTGGCGCAAGATTTAAGAACGGATAATCGATCATGAACAGCCGATTTTGTGCTGCTGCGTCAGCGATCTCGATCGTTTCGCCATTAGCTAATGTATGAGCCGGTCGGAGTCCTTCAAGCTGCGATCGCGCTTGCACCCGGCAAATTTGAATCGGGTTTGGACCTGCCACCCGCTGCCGCGCAAACTCGCGATCGCTTAGCCCACCATCGCGCTCATAGATTGCCGCAACGGCTGGGCGGGCGCTATGCTTCAGAGCTTGGCGATGCCAATCGCTCTTTTCTAATGCTTGATAGAAAAGCAGCCTTTGCTGCTCAAGGTTGGCATTTCCTGCGGCTGCATTTCTTGCTGCAACTAACGCCCCTCCCATCACTCGTCTGAGCCGCACAAATTCTGAGCTAAATTGCTCTCCAGGCGGCAGCGTAAAATTGAACAGATTAGACTGAAAAAACTCTAAATCAACCAAAATAGTAGTTAGTTTTAGCCACGTTTCTTCAGCGTTTTTTCCAAGTTCTCCAAAGGCTTTTAGTGCTTCTAAAATAGGAGATGGAAGCTGAGCCTGATGTATTAAATCCTCTCCAATTTCATCGAGAATATAACGCAACATTCCCTCAGTTCCTCGATACGGAAAAATGCGAGAGGGGCCACCTTCTGGGTTTAGAGCGTTTGGGTCGTAGCGATAGAGGCTTTGTTGAGAATAGAGAGATTGATCAGACATAGCTTATATCCCGCCAGTTGCGATTGTTATAAAAGCTGCTGAGACAGCTATAAAAGCGGTTCAATACTCTGAATATCTTCACCGTCTATCTAAACGATTCCGAAGCCCGTTTTTCTAATCAGGAAAACTTCATAAAACAGAAAACTAACCATAGCTGTCGCTAGGTAGCTTAGGACATTGGAGAAGAGGGAATGTGGGGGCTGCGCCCCCAGCCAGGAGTTCTACCCCTGCACCCCGTCCTAACCAAGAAGGCTATATGGCTATATCCATAAAAAAAGGGGATGAACGTGTCATCCCCCAAATCCTAATTCAAATGGTTGAATCAATGCTATGAGCCTGACGCCGCCTCGTCTTTCGGTACTTCAGAATTCTCGCCAGCCGCCTTGGCTTGAGCACGCTCTTCGCGCTTCTTGCGATCGCTCACCAACACATCCGCCATCATCGCCTGCACCTGCACCATTTTTTCGAGGTTGCTGCGATACAGTTCCAAGTCTTTCTGAACTTTATCGTCCGGCAAGTTTAGTGCTTGGCAAATTTGGTTTAGGGCAGCGACGCGCTGCGACTCATCTTTTACAAGGTCAGCATCTGCGGTTTCTAGAACGGTAAATAAGCCGATCGCAAACAGCCGACTGTACTTAAACTTGGGGCGACCGGCAATATCTTGCAACGCCTGGCGGAACGGGGCAAGCTCAGAAACACTCTCAGATTTTTCTGGCAACAGCACGGTATCCCAAGACCAGCGCGATGCCACCGATAAGAGTTGCTGAGCATCTCGCAAATAGGTCTCTGGGTCGCTTTCGATCGAGCGGCACAGGGCATTAAAAATGGATGGCTTATCTTGATCGGGGCGATATCCCTGCATGAAGCGATCGTAGGACGTGACAACGCCCAAAGCATAAATTGGGTCGTAGCGAAAGTCCACATTGACGGCGAGCAAGTGCATTTCTACCATCAATTCCTCAACCACCCGACGATAGATAGAATTGACCGGGCGGGTGTGGAGGTTATAGAACGCTCGCTTGGTATCTGAGACGGTGCGGACTGTGTTCACAATTCGTTGGGTGAGCTACGTTACTTTATTGTGTCACAAAGCGGCATGAATAAGGAATCAGACAAGCCTGCTTGGGCTGAATGGCGCATCGCTAAATTGTGGCGAACCTACGGCTGAACCCTCATCACCACTAAAGTCATGTCATCAGCATGGATGTTGCCAACCCCGATAAATTGATGAACGCGATCAAACAAATGCTTCAAAATCAGTTGCGGGTCGTCGTATTGCAGGCATGCCCACCGAAACGCACGGCTTAAATTTTCTTCATCAAATCGCTGACCATGCTGATTTGCGGCATCTGTAAAGCCATCGGTATAGTACATCACAGTATCACCGGGATGAAGCTGCACGGTGGCATCCTGGTATTGGGTTTCGGCATCTAGCCCGATCAGCATTCCGAGGGTGTCCAATCGGTTAATCGTGTCGGTTGAGGCTTGCCACAAGAGGGGCGGGTTGTGAGCCGCATTGCTATACGACAAAATGCGCGTTTGCGGGTCATACTCAGAATAAAATAGGGTGACAAATCGATTGGAGTTCTCTAAATCGGCATACATCACCTGATTGAGATGCTGCAAAATTCGTGCTGGGGAATGCCCGTTTAGCACTTCTGCCCGCAGCATTCCTCGGGTCATGGTCATGATCAAGCCAGCCGGAACGCCCTTCCCCATCACATCGCCGATCGTTACACTCCATCGTGCCGTAGAGCTATCGCTGTGCGGGTGTCCTCGCCCATAATCAACCGGAATAAAGTCATAATAGTCGCCGCCAACTCGGTTTGCTGTTTTACATAGGGCAGCTAGTTCGATGCCTTGAATGGTGGGGCATTGGCGAGGCAGCAAGCGCAGTTGGATATCTGCCCCAATTTCTAGCTCCCGATCGAGGCGCTCTTTTTTGCGAAGTTCGACTGTGAGTTCATCGTTTTCGATCGCAACGGCGGTTTGATCGGCAATCAGCCGTACGAGTTTTTGTCGAGTCTCTGTCCATTCGTAATCTGGGTCGCGGCTAAACACATACAGCCGTCCTCGTTCACTATTTTTAATCAGAATTCCGGTTCCAAAAATTTGAATTTCGGTGCCTAAATGGCGAGCCACCTGCGTATCGAGCATGGTCACCACCTGCGACGATCGCGCCAAAGCTTCTCCGGGCGGCAACCCACTCAACGAAGCCGTCATCTGACGAGTTGCCGTTTCTAACGCCTTACGGACATCTTGCCCCCAAGGCATATCCTGGCAGTGCAAGCGCTCTAGCTTAACCTGCCCATTGGGACGAAACAAAATTAAAGCACCGCCGTCTGCATCTGTAACCCGGCTTGCCATCAGAGGAATTAGCTCTAGAAACTGATTGAGATTGCTAAAACTGCGTAGGGCAAATCCTAAAGAACTCAACAAGTCTTGAATTTTGTGTTGCTCTCGGTTAAGGCGCGACACGAGTTCTTTGAGCGCAAACACGGGGGTAGCGTCGGATGAGCCTGATACGTCGTCGTTGCGATCGGGCGGTTGAGCGGGCTGTCTTGGAAGAGGCACAGCAGTCATTCGGTTCGGTGAATTTAGAGAACACAGTATAGCGAAACACGCGAGAGAGTTGTCTTCTATGAGCTAGGCGCAACACTCTGTTGTAGCCATCAATCTTAGCGAAAGAGTGACAAATCGTGTTATCGAGCGGGAGAAATGGTGAAGGTGACTTTTATCACTCATTTTCATGAGTCAGATCTTGATAAGCGTCAGAACACGTCGATTGGGCGAGAGACTGCCCTAAGGGACACAAGCGCAAGTTCTAAAGCAGACGTTATGCAAGCTCTGAGCGGTTCCTCTGGGGCTGCACTTCGCGCTAGCTGCGCGTGTGAGAAACCCCAGACTAAGCTAATACCAATGAGCGGTGAGCAAGCCAGAAGACCTCCTCTTCAATCCATGATCTCTATTGCTGAACTGATCTCGGTATATTCTACGAGCATTGAGCAATTTTGAGCGAATTAATGGTTACAGAGTTCCCGATGGTAGGAAAATTATCTCTTCGTTAGAAAAGTCTGATTAGCCGCTGATCAAGGCTTCAACAAACTCGTAGCTTGAAAAAGGTCTCAAATCTTCGATGCCTTCTCCTGCACCAATAAAGCGAATTGGTAAACCAAGCTCTTCGACCACTGCTAGAGCAATGCCGCCTTTAGCCGTGCCATCTAGCTTCGTAAGGACGACGCCGCTTAGCTGTGCGGCTTCTGCAAAGACTTGTGCCTGTCGCAGCCCATTTTGCCCTAGGGTGGCATCTAGAACAAGCAGAGATTCTACGGTGGCAGTGCCTGCTTTTTTGTCAATAATCCGACGAATTTTATTGAGTTCGTCCATCAGATTTTTCTTATTTTGCAGCCGTCCGGCGGTATCGATTAGCAACAGTTCTGTGTTGCGAGATTGAGCCGCCGCGATCGCATCAAACACGACGGCTGCCGGATCAGTGTTTTGCCCAGGATTGGCGATCACGTCAACATCGCTGCGCTGCCCCCACACCTTGACCTGCTCAACTGCGGCGGCGCGGAAGGTGTCGGCGGCTGCGATCAAGCAGCGATAGCCTGACTTCTGGGCAATATGAGCAAGCTTGCCGATGGTTGTGGTTTTTCCGGCTCCATTCACCCCGGTAATCAGCCAGATATTCAGCATTTCTTTCTCTGGCGCAAAGAAAACGCTATGCGACCCTTGTAAGGGGCGATCGAGGAGTTCGCGCAGAATTTTTTTGAGATAAGCGATCGCTTGCTCTGGGGGCAGGGTTTCTTCTCGCAATTGCTTCTGCAATGCCTGAATCACTTTATCGGTTGCGTCTACGCCAGCGTCGGCTTGCAGCAACAGCGACTCAATTTCGAGAACGGCATCTTCGTTAAGCGGACCTTGACCGACGATCGCCTTAAGCTGGTTGACAAGGCTCCGACGGGTTTTATCTAAGCCTTGGCGCAGGCGCTTGAGCCAGGTAATCTCTTCGAGGGTAATGTCTTGAGCACGGCGTCCCATCGCGGAAAGGACTTCGGTTGACCACAAGAAGCCCTCATCAAGGGTTAGCGGCAGATCAGAGGGCGATTCAGCGATCGCAGCGACGGGTTCAGGTTCAGGCTCTTCCTCGATCGCGGTGGCTTTGAGACGCTCTAGGCGGGCGGCTCTCTCTTCGGCCTCAGCTTGAATCCACAGGGGCAAGGGCGCGGCGGCAGGAACGGAAGATTCGTCGGTTTCGACAACGGCTTCTTCGGGAGGTGCCTCGGAAGGGGAGAGGGCGATCGCGGGTTCTGGGGTTTCACTCACAGGCTCAGACGGTTGCTCGATTTCGTCTGGCTCTACTTCATCCGATACCTCATCTGAAGTTGCCGCTTCGGGAGACGCGATCGGCGCGGCTTCTTGCTGCTGACGCTGTTTGATCGCTTCTAAGGCAATTTTGGCACGTGCGATCGCGGCTTGGTTTGCCGATTCTGTCTCGTCCGCCCCTTCAGGCTGCTCTGACGGCGAAGGTTGGGCGTCTGGTTGAGTCGCTTCAGACGCTTGTTCTGCTTCCGTCTTCGGTTGATTGAAACGATTAAACCAATTGAACGCCATCGCAAATACCAGAGATAGTTAGAACAAGCTTTCGAGGTGAGGATTAAAGAGGACAGCAGAATCAGGACAATCCTATTCTCTCACTCCTGCCTTAAGGTGTTCGGTCACTTTTCGCAGTACCCCATTAATGAATCGGTGCCCATCATCGCCACTGTAGCGCTTTGCCATCTCGATCGCTTCGTTGATCGCCACTTTATCCGGAATGCCGAGGAACATCATTTCGGTAACGGCAATACGGAGAATGTCTTGATCGATCGCCGCTAAGCGGTCTAATTGCCAATCAATCAGCGCTTTGTTGAGAACTGCATCAACTTGTGGGCGCTCTTCTTGCAGGCGAGTGATGATCTCAAGCGCGTAAGCACGCACATCCGTTTGGTTGGCGAGTTGGATAAATTCTGGAATCTCGATCGCGCCCCCCAACCGGTTGATCGCGGTTTCAGTGAGCGCGATCGCGTCTGCTACCATGCGCCGTGCAGTGTCGGTTGTGCTGGCGCGCGTTTCACTGGTAAGGAGATAGCTATTGCCACGCTGAAGTTCTGCTGCTGCCGCCTCCAAGGTGTCACGGGCTTCGGTTGCCAAAGTGCGAACGGCTGCCACAACCAGATCTTGAAGTTTCTGCGTGCCTAGTCGCTCTGGGGCGCTCGGCAACTGGCTGATACTGAGGAGGGCAAGTTCGCGGGAAATTCGACGGGCTTGCATAGCGGCTGATCGCCTCGATTCAAGTTAGCTCGCTTATCTTAGCAAGTTTAGGGACGGGAGCTAGACAGATTCTTCTTCAATAATCATAGGTTTGCGGGTCGCCTCGACCAACGGTTCTAAAAGGCGCTTTTGCTTGGGTGGGGCGGGGGCTACAAAGGCGCTAGAGTCGGGGCTGACAATGCCACCAGAAATGATCACCTTAAAAGCATCTTCGATCGGCATCGATAGCGTAATCACGTCGGCTTCGGGCACGATCGTATACCAGCCAGTGGTCGGGTTTGGGGTAGTGGGGATGAACACGCTCAGCATATCGCTAGGAAAATGAGACTGAACTTCAGCCCCGATCGCACCCGTAACAAATCCGATCGACCAAATGCCTTGGCGAGGATACTCCACCAGAACAACCCGGCGAAACTTTCCGTTTGTGTCTCGCAAAAGGGTTTCTAGAAGCTGCTTCAGCGTCTTATAAACCGCACCTGCTAAGGGAATCGCCTGAAGAAGCCGTTCGCCAAACTCCAGCAGCCAGCGTCCAGCGATGTTGCGTGCCATCAATCCGATAAACAAGATCGACAACAGCGGCACAGCCAAGCCGACAGTGAAGTTTAGGACGCTGACGAGGATTGGATTTAAGCCATCGAAGGGGCTGATTTGTTTCGGAACTCGCGTCAAAAATTCGATCACCCAAGTCGCGATCGTATAGGTCAACCAGATCGTCGTGGCTAGAGGAATGACGACCAACAGACCTGCAATCAGGTCGTTTTTTAGATCTTGTTTGAGACGTTGAATCACAGACAGCCTACTCTCCATCTGGCTACAACCGTAAAATGCTTTACTCGTGGTCTTAGATTAATGGGGTCTTAGATTAATCGCGATCGTAAACAATAATTTGGGTTTATGGCATTGAAATATAAAAGGATCAGATCTTAGTTAGGCAGAATCTTGGTTAGACAGAATCTTGGTTAGACTGGTTGCCTGGGCTGTTTAGATCACTGTTCAAGCAATTGATCCCCTTGCCTCTATCCTACTTGTAAAACTTGTAAAGGAATGTTGCAAGCTAAATTTTAAGGGTTAGGGTTGGGTTTCCGGCATTAATCCGGCATCAACTAGGATAAGATTTCCTTTATTTAATCATTGATCCCCAGCCGAACATATCCGAGAATGATCGTCGCTCTCGGTTAACCTTTATACAGTCATGTCGAGTTCAGTGCCGCTAGAGGGAGGCAGACGCTTCGTTGGATGGCATCTCGCCTAGCTGGGGCGGTTGGATTGGCAGATGCTGCATCTCCCAAACTTTTAGCAATATCAGATACTCATAAAACGCCTGCAACATGCACCAGGTAAACCCTGCGCGCCCATCAAGCCACCCGCCCAAAAAGAAATACATATAAACAAATCGAATCAACGGACGAAACGGAAGACGCAGCGAGAGATCTTTCAGCGCGCGCCGACGTTCGACTTCTGATTCACCCAAAAACAGCGCCTTCCATGCCACCCTGCCTGTAGCGAGTTGTCGAAGTGTTTCGATCGCTTCGTTGGTGGAATATCGATTATGTTTTTCAATCCAACGGCTCATGCCTTTGCCACAGGTGTAGTGAGGATAAGTTTCTTTAATAAACCCCGTAGTGCCATTGATAACTTCTCGTTCGGTATGCCCATAGTCGGTAAACCACACCTTATCTTTGCGGAACAGCCGAAGCTGATAGCGAGGATATTGCGTGCTGTGGCGAATCCAATGCCCCATGAAGATGACGCGCTCGGCAACGTAGTAAGCGTCATGGTGAGGATGCTGGATCAGATCGAGGCATTCTTGAAACAGTTCCGGGGTCATGCGCTCATCGGCTTCGAGGATATACACCCAGTCATGGCTGACTGGAACCGATTGCAGCATCCAAGTTCTCTGCTTGCCGTGGCTCTCAAACTCGTGTTGAACAATGCGGACAGGATAGCCCTTGGCTATGTCAATCGTGCGATCGCTACTCAGCGAATCTACCACCACCACATCATCAGAGAGCAGTGCCGACTCGATGCAGCCTGCGATATCAATTTCTTCGTTGTGGGTCAGAATATAAATTGAAAACATAAGCAGCACAAATGAGGGATGCAGGCGGCAACGCTGCGGCAGAACAGATTACCTGCAAGGGATGAGAGCGATAGACCAACCCCTCGCTTCCCCAGTCCATTCCTCTAGATGCCCCTGATGTTCATCCCTCGTTCTGGTTTAGCGCAGCGTTGCTTTCCGGCGTCCACCTAGAATACCCAT
The DNA here is from genome assembly GCF_010091945.1 of Myxacorys almedinensis A. Taxonomy (GTDB): domain Bacteria; phylum Cyanobacteriota; class Cyanobacteriia; order Leptolyngbyales; family Leptolyngbyaceae; genus Myxacorys; species Myxacorys almedinensis. The sequence continues at coordinate 15,331 of NZ_WVIE01000029.1, read as the reverse complement.
TTCGCGCAAGCCCTTTAGGCTGATGATGCCATAGCCCAAAGAGAGCAACAAACTGCTGATGCCAACGCGCACCCCGGTTTTCCAGAAATCGCCTTTGGCTTGATTTTCGAGTTGTTGTTTGCGATCGCGAATTTCAATCAGTTTTTGATTGCGAAAATCTTTGGCACGACCTTCGATCGCGTTGGGATCAGCCTTGAGGGCTTGCAGTTCTTTTAGCGCTTGTTGAGCTTGCGTTTGCTGGTTGCCCTGGAGTTGACCGCTATTGATCGCGTCGTTGAGTTGCTTGATCTGGTCATCGAGTTGTTTGATCTGAGCCGGATCTTTGAGTGCTGCCTGGATTTGACCTTGGCGTTGCTGCACCTGGGTATCGAGTTGACCTTCGGCAGTCGTTGCTTCTTCAGCAATCCGTTTGAGGGCTTGGTCAGATACTTGGCGGGTGTTGTTGAGATGGAGCGGAAAAGCAATCAGAAACAGCACACTGAGCAGCCCAGCGAGGAGCAGCGTCCAAAAGCGGATGGTGGTCGCGGGAGATTCGCGATCGCGCAGGGCTAGCGAGCCACTCTCAAGGAACGAGCCGGCAAACAAGAAGGCAAGCCCGACCATGGGAATAATGCCGCGATCGACGATTTGCGTAACCACTTGCGCGAACCAGGCTTTGTCTGAAAAGTTAGGAGGAATCAGCAGTGCAAAGTAGTCAATCAGCGATGACACAATCAAAATTATGCCGACTAACTTGAGAATTGAAGGGGCTGAAGGAAGGGAATTACTAGCTTTCATCCGACTTTAAACGTGGGTGACACTTCAAGGGGGCTAATGAATAAGACGTGATAGATCGTTTCACCGATCCTATTCAGAGTTCCGCAGATGAATGAAAAAATGCTAATCAAAATCTGAAAAACGGGTTGGATTTTCCAGCGAAGGCAGCAAAAAATTCTTTGGAAACTTGGCTATTTTACATGAATTGTCTGAAACCCATCTAAACAAAGTAAAAAACAACACGAGTAGCGCCCTTACTCCTCTGTCTTCCATTGAGGGTAGCACTCAACCGGAAAAATATAGCGACGTTGAAGAAATGGCAATGATTGAGCAAGCATAGAGGCGTAGAGGGCTGCCCTGTCCTGGGAAACGCTAAGGCTGAAGGAGGAGAGGGGTGGAGGAGTGAGGGGGTAGAGGGAGAAGTTACCCATCCCCCATGATTTCAACGTTGACAGATAACTAGGCAGAGACCTGCACTTTCTGCGACCCCGACAGGTTAAAGGCGTTGTGAATCGTTTGCAGGGCAATCACGCCCTGATCTTCGGCTACAACGCAACTCACTTTAATTTCAGAGGTTGCAATCATCTGAATGTTGATGCCTTGTTTAAATAGTGCATCAAACATGCGAGCCGCAATTCCAGGTTGCCCGACCATATTAGACCCAACGATGCTCACCTTTGCGATCGCGCCATCCACCACAATCTCGCCGCATCCAAACTCAGCCGCAACGCTTTCTAGGGTTGACCGGGCGGCTTCACTGTCCATTTGTGCAACAGTAAATGCAATATCGCGCGTCATCCTGCCATTTACCACACGACAGCGCTGAGATTGAATGATCATATCAACGCTAATGTTGCGCTCGGCGAGCCGTTGAAAAATTTTGGCTGCCATGCCAGGGCGATCGGGCACATGGCGCACGGCAACGCGAGCTTGCTTCAGGTCAAGCGCCACCCCCCGAACTGGCTCAGCATCGGCAGGCGCAAAGGAAGCCGACTCTTGAGCGCGATAACCAGACTGGTTGATATCAAACGCCTGGCAGAGAACCGCGATGGCGCGATCGCAATCAGCTTGCTCAATAACACAACTGACTTTGACTTCCGAGGTCGAAATCATTTGGATGTTGATTCCGGCGTCTGCCAAGGTAGAGAACATTTTGGCAGCAACCCCCGGACGCCCAATCATACCCGCCCCAGCGATCGTGACTTTAGCGATTTTTTGCTCAATCATCACATCCGGTGCGGCTTCGGTGCTGGGAGGTTGACCGGCGGTGAGGGCAGGAATAATAGCGCTAGAAACCGCTTCAGCCCGTGACAGCGATTTTTTAACCACGGTAAATGCGATGTCGTTGGTGTTGCCTTCGTGAATGGATTGGATAATCAAATCAACATCCAAACGCTGGGAGGCGATTTCACCAAAGAGCTTTGCAGCCACACCAGGGCAATCAGGAACCCGGAGCAGCGCCACTTTAGCTTGGTCGGTATCAAACTCAACCGCATCGACCGGGCGAGCAATTTCTAACCCTTCGAGCGATCGCGTTTGGGGCAAGGGTGACGTTACCCACGTTCCGGGGTCGCTTGTCCAACTCGATCGCACCACCAGCGGAACGCCGTAGTTTCGAGCAATTTCCACAGCGCGAGGATGCAGCACCTTTGCCCCCAAACTGGCAAGCTCCAGCATTTCATCGCAGGTAATTTCGCTCATGAGCCGAGCATCTTCGACTAAGCGAGGATCAGCCGTCAAAATTCCGGGAACGTCGGTGTAGATTTCACAGAAGTCTGCTTTGAGAGCCGCTGCCAAAGCCACCGCAGAGGTATCAGAGCCGCCCCGTCCCAAGGTTGTGATTTCCAAATCTGCGGCACTGCTGACCCCCTGAAACCCGGCAACTACGAGAACCTCGCCATTCTGCAAGTGGCGTTTCATCCGATCGGTCGCAATATTTAAAATGCGAGCGCGAGTGTGGTAGGTTTCGGTGAGAATTCCCACCTGTGCACCTGTGAGGGAGATAGCAGGCTGTCCAACTTCTTGCAGCGCCATGCTGAGCAGCGCGATCGAGACTTGTTCTCCAGTGGAAAGCAGCATATCCATCTCTCGCTGGCTGGGATTCGCGGAAATATCGGTTGCCAGTTTGACTAAGCCATCCGTGGTTTTGCCCATCGCCGAAACCACCACGACAACTGAGTTTCCAGCCTCGACAGTGTGCTTTACTCGTTGAGCAACAGTCTGAATCCGTTCGACTGTGCCAACCGAGGTTCCCCCGTATTTCTGAACAATGAGCGCCATGACTGAATAATTCCCCACTACCGAAGGTTTCAGCCTCCGAAGCTCGCGTTATTTCAAGGGTTTGATTGTATCGCGCTTGGGATGCTGAAGTACATACACTTCTTCAATCATACTGATAAGCCCGTGTTGCAGAACTTGATCTAAGGCAGATTAGACCTGTTTTCTCAGAATTTGCGCCGCTGACTCTACGGGCAACGACGGGCGATCGCGTTTTTTTAAACAAGTTTTGTAGACAAAAAAGCCTGAAGATTTTGAAAGACCTTCAGGCTCGGCTTGCGAAATAATCTGAGTTACCCCAAAAGAACGGGGCTTGCAACTTACATCAGACCAAGCTGCGAAAGAATGCCCTTGCCTGTCATCAATTCGGTCAGAAACCCGATTGCCAAGCCAAGCATTGCCAAGCGACCGTTCAAAATTTCGGCAAACGGTGTAAACCCAACTTTGTCTTCTTGCGTATCCATGGTTGCATCTCCTACATATCGGCTTCTTAACAGAATGTAACATTACTTAATAGAAATTGGCAAGTCGCGGTTTTCTAGAGGATGCGTTCTAGTGGGCTGTCAAGGTGGAAGTGAGGGGCTAGGAGGGGATGGGTGGAGAGTGGATGGGTGGCTGGGTCGGGAAGGAATCTAGCCCATCGACTCATCCCCCCATTTACCCATCGACTCAACGTTGACAATTAGATGCAGAGTTTCGGAATTACCGTCTACGCCACCACAAAATCCCAGATGTGAGGAAGCCAAACAGGGGTACGATCGCGAGTGCCATAAGTGCCAAGATAGTCGCCTGCTCAGTGTTCAGCGTGATGCGGCGGTTTTTAATATCCTTGGGACGAAGGGACAAAGGCTGTTGACCTTCCTGACTGAGCCAATTTACCGAATTGAGAAATACATCTCCATTGAGTTGTTGCTCAAAGTAGCTGTCTGCAACAAAGCTAGAATTGCCTAACACAACCAAGCGTGACTCTTTAGAAGACGGGCTAGGAGACGGACTGGCAGATATCGAAGGCGATGGGGACGGGCTTGGAGAGGCTAAAGCCGACCCATCGGGAGAGGGGCTAGGAGATGACCCTTCGACAGGGGAAGGCGACAGACTTGGTGAGGGAGCCGGAGGAGAATTTAGCGATCGCGTCAGAGCAACGCCAATGGTTAACGGTCCTGGGCGATCGCCGCCATCTAGTTTCAAGGGTTGCTCTTTGAGATTGCTTTCTGCCCAGCTATTGGGATCAGTCAGCAGCAGCGGCGTATTCTGCACCCCCGCTACAGGATTGATATCTAAAGGTCGGGCAAGCGGATAGAACGAATAGCCATTACCAAACTCTTTGGTGATCGGGTGAGCGCCATATTGGGTAACAATCAAGCCTGCCGGGCCAACACCCAACACCTGTTGTTGCGGCGCATTAATGGCAACGCGATCGTCAAGTTTAACGCCCCACTCACCCAACAACGATTCCAACCCTGACTTGATCGCCGGATCAACGGCAACAAAAAGGTTTCCGCCTCGATTGAGGTAGTCTTGTAGCGCCTTAACTTCTGCCTCCAACACCGGGCGCGTCGGACCAACAACCAGCACGACTGCCGCATCGGTGGGCACAGTTCCGGCTTGGGCTAAGTTTAGCGGCTCACTAATAAAGCTTTTGTCGCCCAACGCTCTGACCGCCGTTGAAATTGCCCTGTCTCCAGGCTGCAACGATTTCTCACCGTGCCCTTGCAAAAAGTAGACTTTGATCTGTTGATCGTTGCCAATTTGCAAAAGCCCATTGGTAACTTGGCTTTCCGATAGTCGCCTTTGAGATCCAATATTTTGCACAAATTGTTTACGCTGCTGGGCTGGCAATTCTAGATACACATCTCGGCTATCCCCGCTATTTTTAATCTCAAATTCTTTTGCTAAACCGGGATTGGCTTCGGGATCAACAAACTCAAATTTGAATTGCTGATTTTGGCGCTGATAGTTTTCTAACAATTGACGATCTTGGGGGTTTTGTTGATTGTCAAACACCCAAAGTTTTGTCTCTTGATTTAACGCGCTGACCACTTGCTTAGATTCGGGCGATAGGGTGAAAAGTCCGCCTTCGGTGAGATCGATGCGGGTGGAGTGGCGAACTGCCAGAAAATTGAGCAGTCCTAGGATCACAACTACTGCGATCGTACTCACCACTGCATTTGTGCTTGCCTGAGTTGAGCGGCGTTTCCAAAAGTTGGGTTGCAGGGTTGCATCTCCCCGTCCGAGAAACACCAACCACAGCACGAAAATAACAACTCCGGCAATGATCAAGCTTAAAGGAACGGTTCCCCAAACACCAGAGACAATACCTGCCACAACACCCATGATCACAAAAAGGGGAGCAAGCCAAAACAAATATTTTAGAAATTGAAACCGGGGTTTAAACGTTTTCATAATAAGCAGAGAATGCGGATCTGTTTGGGAAAAGAAACAAATTTGGATTAGGAGCGTTGGAAGCGTAGTGCGTCGATCGATTGTGCGGTGAGAAACACACCCAACACAATGTAACTTGCAAACAAAACAAGACTGCCCGTATCGACAACGCCCTGTACAAGATTGGTGTAATGTTTGAGCAGAGATAGATGCCCGATTGCATCTGCCAATCCACCGGTGAAATTTCTAGCGATCAGATCAATAACCCATAGCGCTAATACCAGAGCAAATGTAAAAATAGCTGCCAATATGGTGCTATCGGTCAAGGAAGAGATAAACATTCCCAATGATAAAACAGCGGCTGCGAGTAATATAAGTCCAGCATGACCGAGTAACAAAACGCTGGGCTGCACCGCAGGGTTTACGTTCGCAAGCGCGATCGCTTCGTAGACCAAAATCGGAAGAGACATGGTGATAAAAAAGGTCACGACGCCGAGAAGCTTACCGATCGCAACTGACCAATTGGTTAAAGGCGAGGTTGCCAACAGTTCTAAGGTGCCGCGTTTGCGCTCTTCGGCGTACAATCCCATCGAGAGGATGGGCAACACAAACAGCGACAGCGAACCCACAACCCCTAACACGGCCCGAATGAATTCATAGGGGATATCAAGCGGGGGAACCGGTGCGCCTGCCTGAGCTTGAGCATCATAAAAAGCGGCTTGCTGCACAATGCCTTCGAGGGTTGCCCAAAACAGAAAGCCAGAGATCAGCCAAAAAATTGCCGCGATCGCATACGCCAACGGTGACGCAAAATAGCTCGATAACTCTCGCCGATAGATCGCCAAAATGTTTGCTAAAACGGTTCTCATTTATTCTGCATCCTCTGTCGATTCGGGTATTTGGGAGGGGGTTGACGAAGGCGCGGTTTCTTCGGAGTTGACGTTTGCGCTGGCTGAAGCGGGGATCTCGGTTTCTACCGTTTCAGATTCTGTGGGGTCTACCGGTTTTTCTTCGGTTGTAAGTTCTAGAAACACATCTTCTAGACTGGCTTGGACGCGGCGCATTTCGTAAAGTTTTACCCCATTTTGGACGAGGGCAACCGCGATCGCATGTCCGGGTTCGGTATTCGATTCTGCCACAACGCGAACTTTAATTCGATGTTCCGGCATGTTCTCAATCCGCATCTCTTCAACGTATTTCACGCCTTTAACTCGCTTGAGGCATTGTTGAATCGCGAGGGAGTTGCCTGCGATCTCCAGTTCGTACCCTGAACCGCCCACCAACTGTTCCATCAACGATTCGGGGGTGTTGGTGGCAACGACGCGACCGCGATTGATAATGGCGATGCGATCGCAGGTCATGCTGACTTCGGGCAAGATGTGCGTCGAGAGAATAACCGTGTGATCGTTAGCGAGTTGTTTGATCAAGTTCCGCACGTCGATGATCTGTCTGGGATCGAGTCCGACGGTGGGTTCATCAAGAATAATCACAGGCGGATCGTGAACAATCGCTTGGGCAATGCCAACCCGTTGCCGAAAGCCTTTAGAAAGCTTGCGAATCAAAGTTTTTCGTTTTTCGAGTAGGTTACATTTTTGCAGGGCAAGGGTGATTCTAGAGGCGCGATCGCCAGCACTGACACCTTTAATTTGGGCCACAAAATTCAAAAATCCTTCGACCGTCATTTCGGGATACAACGGCGGCGTTTCTGGCAAATATCCGATCCGTTGCCGCACTTGCATCGAGTGTTCATGCACCTCAAATCCTGCGACTTTTGCCGTTCCTTGACTGGCGGGCAAATAGCCGGATAAGATTCGCATGGTGGTGGTTTTCCCGGCTCCGTTAGGTCCAAGAAAGCCGAGAATTTCGCCCGGTGCGACTGAGAATGTGACATCCTCGATCGCAGGGGTAGAACCGTAGATTTTGCTGAGATGCTCAACTTCGATCATGAGAGGAGAAACGAATTTAGGGCGTGCAGTCGGTAGAGTAACAAAATTTGGGATGAACTGCTACTCAATTGACGCAAACCGATATCTTTTGCTCCGAAGTTCGCTATGCGATCGCTCTTTCGTTTTCCAGGTTGGGGCGCGCACAGCTTTGCTGAGCCAAAGGCAACGCTTTTTAAGACACTTTCATTTAAGGACTAATATCAGTCCTTGTCAAGCATGGGATTAGCGCGGCTCCGAATCCGAGAATTAGCTCAGGCGAGAGGTTGGACAATCAAAGAAGTTTCTGAGCGCTCAGGAGTAAATTACAGCACGCTGAAGACTTATGCTCGTTCTCCTGGAATCGCAACGGCTGATATCACAGCGTTAATTAAGTTGACGCGGGCGTTTGAAGTATCGATCGAGGATTTGGTCGAAGTGATCGAGGAGTAGCACGGTTAGAATGACGTTACTGCTAAATGTTCAAGGGCGATCGATAAATCAAGATTTGGTTTAACCCAGGCTGAACCAAAGTGAGCAAAACTAATAACAGAGCAAGCGAAATCAATATTAGCCTTCTCGTTTATGATAAACGTTTAAGCAAAATCAATATTCCTTTGAGCATTTATTATATTTGAGTAAGCAAAATCAATATCAGCCTTCTCATTCATAATAAACATTTAAGCAAAATCAATATTCCTTTAAGCGTTTCTTATAAATGAATACATGTTTATTAATTACGCTTTCACAATTTCAACAAACGCTGGAAGAAGCCGTTCGGGAACGAAATTGCTAAATCTGCCTGGATTGAAACTGCAAAACTATCAGGTAAACCAATTCCTGAACCTAAATACCGCCCTGCAATTTATCAACTCCGCTAGAGAGCAGAACCCGATTTTGATATTGATCGCAGATCACAAATTAGCTTGAAGCACTCGTGTAAAACCGGAGAGCGAATCGCCAAAACCAATGTGCTACAAATAGAAGCGCGATCGCAAGTAATCCGGCAGCTATTGTTCCTGCAATTCCCGATCGACCTAACAACGTTTCTGCTGGCGTGGTGGTCAGAAAGGCAACCGGAACCACAAACGTAAAAAAGAATCGATAGGCAGTTGGATAGGCTGCCATCGGAAAGCGCCCTGCTTCTAACAATCCACGTAATACTTCGGTCACGTTGTAGATTTTGACAAACCAAATGCTAGTTGCGCCCAACATAAACCACAGACTATAAAGAATCGCCAATCCAAATACCAAAGGCACGATGCTGACGATATAGGCAACCGGATCAATTCCAAGTTTGATGCCGGCATAAACAATGGTAGCTGTCCCAAAAAAGATGTCAGGCACCCCCCACGGAGACACGGTATGCGCCGAGAGCCAGAATTGAGAGCTAATCGGTTTTAACAACACAAAATCGAGCGTCCCTTCTTGCACATGACGGACAATCCGATTGAGGTTTGGAGCCAAAAAGGTACTGGAAAATCCTTCTAGCAGCGTGAAGATACCCACGACGATCAGGGCTTCTTCCCATCGCCACCCTGGAAAACTGGAGCCAGTTTGGTAGAACAAAAATAAGCCAAACAAACTGCCTGCCAGTCCGCCTAAGCTCGTGAACGCTGCGATCGCAAAGTTGATCCGATACTCTAATTCAGCCGCGATCGCAGTAGACCAAAAGATTCGCAAAATTTTGAAATAGCGACCCATCTCAAGCACCCATCCCCGAATACTGTTTTAACCCTCTGCGCCACAGCCAGCGATTTAGCGCAAAAAATCCAGCACACCACGCCAGCATCACCAAAAACCCTTGAATCAGATTCACAGGCAACCCAACCAAGATACTCGCTGGAAAATTAATCAAGTAGGGAAATGGGGTAAACAAAGCGATCGTTCTGACGGTTTGGGGAAACACGACAAGGGGTGCGATCGCGCCAGAGAGAAACAAATAAAACAGAAACCAAAACTCTTGCAGCGAGCTTGCCCGTTCTGTCCAAAAGGCAACCATTGCCAATGTATATTGAATCAAGAAATTCAGCGCAAACGCAAGACCTGCGGCTAGAAAAAATAATGCGATCGTAGCAATATTAGGAACAAAAATTGCAGTAGGATACAACACAAAAAATAAAACAATTAATAGAATCGCAAAAGGAATTCTAGCGAGACGTTCTGAAACGTGAGAAAAAACGTGATGCCAGACTGGATCAATCGGTTGCAGCAATCGAAACGACAACTTACCTTCCAATACTTCTCGCTCAAACTCCCAAATCACCCATACAACCGTTAACTGCCTAACTAGAAACACAGCAAGAAAGTAACGCGCAAACTCTACAGGAGATAGCCCAAAATCGCTGCGTTGAGCGGCTTGTGTCCACACGCCCATGAGAATGATCGGCAGCGAACCCGACAACACCCACAGCAACAGTTCTGCGCGATATTCCACCATGTAGGCGTAATACACCGTCGCAAACGTTTTCATGATTCTTAGAACCCGCTTCATCCTGCCACCGTTCCTGCTTGAAAGAGTTGCCCGATTACTTCTTCGATCGGCGGATCGCTCACCGTCAAATCGACCACTTGCAGATCAGCTAGAATTTTAGCGATCGCACCTGTTAACCCTTCTTGCTGCACTAAAAATCGCGCGGATTGTTTTTCAACGTCCTGAAGGTCACCGTAAACGCTTAATTCGTGGGCTGAATACGGACGGGCAAATTCTACTTTCACCTCGCGGCACGGCGAGAAGCGATCGACCAATCGATCTAAACTGCCGTCGTAAATTAGCTGTCCTTGATGAATCATCAGCACCCGCTTACACAACGCCGTGATGTCTGCCATGTAGTGGCTTGTTAGCAGCACTGTCGCCCCATAACGCTGATTGTATTCTCGCAAAAACTCTCGCACGGCAACCTGAGCATTCACATCCAACCCCAGCGTCGGTTCATCAAGAAATAATACGTTCGGCTCGTGTAACAGGGCGGCTAATAATTCGGCTTTCATCCGCTCACCGAGAGACAACTTGCGGACAGGCTGAGTCAGTTTTCCTTGCAGAGATAGCATTTCAGAAAGCTCACCAACACGATGATTGAGGGCGCGATCGCTGATGCCATACACTGCCCCATTGATTTTAAACGAATCCAACGCAGGCAAATCCCAGATGAGTTGCTGCTTTTGCCCCATCACCAGCGTCACTTTACTGAGAAACGTCGATCGCCGTTGAAAGGGAATGTGCCCTGCAACCTCTACTCGCCCAGACGTTGGATGAATCAACCCTGTAAGCATTTTCAGAGCCGTTGTCTTTCCGGCTCCATTCGCCCCCAAAAAGCCAACAACCTCTCCAGATTCAATCTGAAACGACACATCTTGTACCGCTTTTACTTGTCGATAAGTGCGCTTAAAGAAGTGAGTTAGCGTCCCTTTAAATCCAGCTTCTTTAACGGCAACAGGATAGATCTTGCTGAGATGATCGACAACAATAGTAGACATACAGGCAGATCAGAAAAATGAATAATGAATTAACGGAAACGAAGATACAGAATGTAACAAGCGTCAGTCCATCATAGAAGATTTTTTTGTGGTTAACAGTTTCAATGATTTGCAGCCATATTTTAATGGAGCAAAGGAAAAGATCCCTTGCTCCAAAAATGCGCGTTCCCAACTCTAGAAGATACAACAGCGATCGCACTCTCAACATCTATCTAGAGGAACTCTCGCGAATCGGCAGAAGGGTTACGTCTTCTGCTCATAGTACTCGCTGATATGCTCATAGACATGCTCAGGGAAGGTCAAATCCCGATAGACATTGCACGCATCCGGATCATCTGAGTGAGGACAAATTACAAAATCTTGTTTGCTCTGCCATTCTAAGATGCGATCGCGCTTCGGCGGATTGTAATCTTTGCCTTGCACCTGTTGATACATCGCCTTCGCTTCGCCTTCACTAAAATCCGAATCTTTCTGTAAATACTCAATCAATTCTTTTTCAGATATGAAGTGCCGTGCAATCATGGCAAACACAAGCCGTCCATAATGTCCGATGTCTTCGCCTGCCTCTAGCGCGTCTAGAAGATGCGCCATCATGTCGCTTTTACGGAGATCTTCAACAGCCATAATTCCATTTTGTTTAATATCACTCTACCCGTTGTAGATTTTGTAATCAGAAATGCCGTCTACCGAAAGGGGGCTATCTAAATCCTCTTGAAATCGTAAGCAGATAATGCGTTGAGAATAGACATCGCGATAAAACTTTATCCTAGATCAAACTTGATGAGAATTAATCGTAATACTACTACAATTTTATGAGTCATTTGTTTTACACAACTGTGCAAAGGATGACAAACCGAGCGATCGCATTTTGCCGATGATCAATGCACCTTCTAATGACTGCCCTTTCTCCTTAAATTCGCCTGATGACTCTAAACCGACCTTCCATTTGGCATCTTCTCTGGCAGATGATCCGCTACGCCCAATCGCTATACTGGACAGATACAATTCTCTGGCTCTTCATTGCCGGACTGCCCGCCCTACCCGGACTGGCTATTCGCGAATTTTTCAACACGCTAACCAATAAATCCTCATTTACCCTGTCACCCTGGGCATGGATTGCTTTACTTCTGGCAATCGGAGTAGCTCGGATTGTTGCCATTTTCACTGGGCGAATCACCAAAACCCAACATCGCTTTACGATGAGTGCGTTGATTCGTCGCAACTTGTTAGCAAAATTGTTCAATCGCCCTGGTGCTGAGCCACTAACAACCTCTGGCAAACAAAATTTCCCCCTTTCCCCTGGTGAAGTCATCAGTTTCTTTCGTGAGGATGCAACTCAGATTGAAGACACTGTTGTGGGTACAAATGAAATCTTAGGTGAGGGCATCTTTGCCCTTGGTTCGCTGCTGTTGCTGTTCAGTGTAAATGCCACCATCACCCTGTTTGTGTTTTTGCCTCTGGTGCTGATCGCTGCCCTAATTCACCGCGTTGCCGATCGCATTAAACGCTATCGCCGCGCCAGCCGTCAGGCAACTCAGCAGGTAACAGGTCTGGTGGGGGAAATGTTTACTGCTGTGCAAGCAATTCAAGTTGCTGGGGCAGAACAAACGGTGTTAGCCCACTTTCGCCGCCTGTGCGATCGCCGTCAGCAGATGATGGTGCAAGACCAATTGCTCACAGCAATTTTAGAATCTAGCTTTGAAAATTTAGTCAGCCTTGGTACTGGAGCAATTCTGCTGTTCGCGGCGCAATCGATGCGCTCGACTGTCGGCACGCTCACGGTCGGAGATTTTGCTTTATTTGTTTATTACTTGTCTTACGTCACCTATTTTCTTAGCTTCCTGGGTGGCTTTTTGGCGCTCACTAAACAAAGCGAGGTATCTTTTGAACGAATGGAAGGGTTGATTGAGTGCGACGCGCCCGCCCTTGTTGCTCACCATCCGCTTTATTTACCAACGATCGCAGGGCGAAACCCTCAGTTACCCACAACTCACCCCACTCAACCCCATCAAAATCGTGCGTTTGCAGAACAAGATGACCGCCTTCAAGAGCTAACTGCTCTGAATTTGACCTACCACTACCCTGGTACAAATCAAGGTATCACCGATGTGTCGCTCCAGATTCAACGCGGCAGTTTTACGGTAATCACAGGACAAGTTGGGGCTGGCAAATCTACTCTGCTGCGAGTGCTAATGGGTCTTTTACCCCTGCAAGTGGGAGAACTTTATTGGAATGGTCAAGCGATCGCTTATCCCACTCAGTTTTTTGCGCCGCCTCGCAGTGCCTATACGCCTCAAGTGCCGCAACTGTTTAGCCATACCTTACGAGAAAATATTTTGTTAGGTCTAGCCAAAAATGATACGGAGTTAAAGCAAGCGATCGCTCTAGCAACCTTTGATCAAGACCTTGCCGCTATGCCCGATGGACTCGACACCCTAATTGGTTCTAAAGGAATGCGCCTCTCTGGTGGGCAACTCCAACGCGCCGCCGCCGCCCGAATGTTCCTTCGCCAACCAGAACTGCTCGTTTTCGATGACCTTTCCAGTGCCCTCGATGTTGAAACTGAACAAACGCTGTGGTCACGGCTTTTTGATTTGGGTTCATCTGCTCACTCCTGGGTTCCCACTTGCCTTGTCGTTTCCCACCGTCGCGCTGTTCTGCAACGTGCTGATCGCATCATCCTACTCAACAATGGCAGAGTTGAACTGGAAGGAAAGTTTGAGGATTTGCCATCGGTGTATGTGAGATGAGAAGGAGCAAATCTCTCTTCTTGACATCCTTCGGCAATAGATGAGATATTTTTCAATTGCTTAATACGGCTCTTGTAGAGTGTCTCTCAACCTAGGTAGGGCGATCGCTATGACGTTAATTCTCTCACATCAAGATTGGGAAGAACTGTGGGAAGCCGACGCTTCCAGCACTAAAATAACTGGTAGTGCTCAAGATGTAATGATAGAGGAGTAGAGTTTCTTGGTGTTCTCCTGCCATGCTTGCCTGCCCCATTTGTGCGTCTTCCGATACGGTCAAGAATGGTTGCATCCACACCGGTAAACAACGGTTCAAATGCCATGACTGCGGACGACAGTTTGTCGAACAACCGACTCAAAAAGTGATCGACCAAGCCACACGGGAACTAATTGACCGATTGCTCCTAGAACGTATCTCTCTGGCTGGAATTGCCCGTGCCGCCCAAGTGTCTCAACAGTGGTTACAAACCTATGGGAATGAGAAATACGCAAAGGTGCCTCGCCAAGTGCCGGTGACCCCTAAAAAAAGGGGAGACTAACGAGGCAATGTGACGAGTTGTGGTCATTCGTAGACAACCAAGGCAATCAGCAGTGGGTCTGGTTAGCCCTTGATGCAGCTACTCGTGAGATTGTGGGAGTTTACATTGGAGATCGCAACGAAACGGCGGCACGCAAATTATGGGAATCCTTGCCCCCTGTCTACCGTCAATGTGCAATTGCTTACACTGACTTCTGGGCAGCTTATGCAGCAGTCTTTCCAAGCAAACGGCATCGGGCGGTGGGCAAAGAAACCGGAAAAACTAGCTACATTGAGCGATTCAACAACACCTTGAGGCAACGAGTGTCTCGCTTAGTCCGAAAAACCTTGTCGTTCTCGAAGTCCTTAGAGAATCATATTGGTGCCATTTGGTATTTCATCCATCACTACAACACATCATTACTTGTGTAGCACTACCGAAAATTCAACAAGTTCAACAGTATAAGGTTCAGGGCTTCCCCATTTTTTCTTGGAAAGCTCTTCAACCTGATTGAGTAGGTATAGCTGCATCGGGGCAGCCTTTTTGTAATAGGGATTATCAACTTCATGTACACCGAGGCATTCTAGATCATTAGGTTTGAGACGGTACTCACTTAGTGCTCGCGTTTTAGTTATGTATCGATACTTGTCTTGGTGATGGCGCTGACAATCGGCACACAAATATGTACCAAGAATAGGGTGCTTGCGAAGGGTGCCTTTACCGCACTCAGAGCAGGGAGGTTTTGCCTTTGTTGCCATTGTTAAAGATCAATAAGCTGTTCTGCGTCGATTTTAGATTCGATTAGACCCAGTGCGCGATCCTTCGGAGCTTGGCAACGCCAATCGCTAGAAATAAAACACAAGTAGAACCCAAGCTTCCATCGGTGTCGATCGCGGTTTTGTTGCAGCAACGAGAGGTTTCGTCGCAATTAAACCAGAGTTGATCGGAACAAAACCTGATCTTGTCCGCGCGATCGCAGCCTCCATCGCAACAAAACCTGCTTTCATTGCAACCAAACCTGCTTCTGTCAGGACAAACACAGGTTTTATTCGGACAAAACCTGGTTTTATTCGGGCAAACACAGGTTTTGTCGCGACATTGTTACTTCTTGTCCGTTCCTTCACATAGCGCTTTCCCTATATTGAAACGGTAAAGCATCCCAGTACAACCCCTGAAAAATCTTTGCTCCGGAGATCGCGGGTTCTGCGGTTTACCAAAATCCTCTCATAGAAGTTAGACCGCCCAATCGGTA